>JAYTVE010000308.1:0-5247 GCA_043744185.1 Gemmatimonadota bacterium
TCGAGGAAGCGCGAGAGCTGGTCGAGCGTGTAGTCGGCGCCGCGGCGCGTGTTGTAGGCCTGCAGCGGGTAAGTGACGAAGAGGTGGTTCCGGGCGCGCGTCGTGGCGACGTACATGAGGCGACGCTCCTCTTCTTCCTCGTCGGCATCGCCCAGCGCGCGGGCCATCGGGAAGTAGCCGTCGACGGCCCAGATGAGGAAGACCACGTCCCACTCGCGTCCCTTGGACGAGTGCGCGGTGGAGAGCACGAGTACGTCGTCTTCCTCGTCGGCGCCGCCGGAGAGGTCCTGCGTTCCGGAGGGCGGCTCGAGCGCAATCGCGCTCAGGAACGCCTGCCGTGACGGGTAGCCGGCGGCGATGACCTGAAGCTGGTCGAGGTCGGCCAAGCGCGGTTCGGGGCGGTCGTACTTCTCGCGGAGCAGCGTGTCGTACATCTGGCGCACGCGCGCGATGTCGCGACTGACCTGCGACTCGTCGGCGGGCGCGCCGATGCGCAGCGATTCGAGGAGAAGCACGAGCGCGGCGTGCGCGCCCTTGGCGCGCGGAGGTGGCGCGAAGCGGCCGAAGGCGCCGGAGGTCCATGCCAGGTCGGCCATGCTGCCGATCGCGGCGCGCGCGGTCTGCTCCCCGATGCCCGGCATGAGCATGAGGATGCGGTACCAGCTGACTTCGTCGCGCGGGTTCTCGAGGATGCGCAGGAAGGCGAGCACGTCCTTGACGTGCGCCGCCTCGAGAAAGCGCAGTCCGCCCCACTTGTCGAAGGGGATCTTGCGGCGCGCGAGCTCGATCTCGAGGTCGGCCGACATGTAGCCGGCGCGGAAGAGCACCGCCATCTCGCGCAGCGGGATCCCTTCCTCGTGGAGCTCGAGAATGCGATCGGCGACGAAACGCGTCTGCTGTCCCTCGTCGCGCGCGGCCACGAGCCACGGCTTCTCGCCGCCTTCTCGTGCGGTGCGGAGTTCCTTGGTGTAGCGCTCGCGCGCGCGCGAAATGAGCGTATTGGTGCACGCGAGGATGGGTGCCGTGGCGCGGTAGTTCTGCTCGAGCGTGACGACTTTCGTGCCGGGGAACTGCACGGGAAAGTCGAGGATGTTGCGGATGGTGGCGCCGCGGAATGCGTAGATGCTCTGCGCGTCGTCACCGACGACGGTGATGCGGCCGTGGCCGCCAGCGAGCCCGCGCAGGATGCGCGACTGCAGGGCGTTGGTATCCTGGTACTCGTCCACGAGGACGTGATCCCACATGCCGCTGATGCGCGCGGCCAAGTCCGGCGCCTGCTCGAGCAGCAACGTCCAGAAGAGCAGGAGGTCGTCGTAGTCGACCAAGTTGCGGTCGGCTTTTCGGCGCGTGTAGTCGGCCCAGATCTTCGCGATCTCTTCCTCGTAGTCCACGAAGTTGGGATACTGCTCGTGGAGGAGGTTGTGCAGCGATTTTTCGGTGTTGACGTGGCGCGAGTAGAGGTGGTGCAGCGTTTCCTTCTTGGGGAAGCGCTTGTTCTTGGTGGCCACGCCGGAGTGCGCGCGAGCGACCTGCATGAGGTCTTCGGAGTCGGCCTGGTCCATGATGCTGAAGTCGGACGGGAGTCCGGCGGATGGACCGAAGGTGCGGAGCAGGCGATGCGCGGTGCCGTGGAAGGTGCCGCCTTGCACGTGGCGCCCCTGTGCACCCGCGAGGCGCTCGACGCGGGAGAGCATTTCTTGCGCGGCGCGGCGCGTGAAGGTGAGCAGCAGAATGCGCTCAGGGCGGACGCCGGTCTCGATGAGGTATGCGACGCGGTGGACAAGCGTGCGCGTCTTTCCCGTGCCGGCACCCGCGACGATGAGCAGCGGATGGCCCATGGCCGTGGCGCCCTCGCGCTGCTCCGCGTTCAGCCCGTCGAGGTGATCGGGGGCGTGTTCGGAGCGCTCGGGGATGTCACGGTCGCGGTCGCGCGGGAGATAGACGCGGGGGGCGTCGGCCATGGGTGAGAATATACGACAGCGTCGCGGCCGTCTCCGGTTGCGGGTCGGCACGGCCTGCGGGACTGGGCTAGCTTGACTTCGCGAATGACTCCCACCGTGACGCCTTCCAAGGTTTTCATGCGCCATCTGATCGCCGTGTCCGTCGCCGCCGCTACGATGTCCGCCTGCGGACTCTCGACCGGCGTCACGGCGCCGCCGACGGCGACGGTCCGTGCCGTGAACGTTGTAAGCGACGTGGCCTTGTCCAACTGGTCGCTGAACGGCTTGATCGCCTTCAGCGACGTCCTGTTCGGCACGAATTTTCCCGCGAGCGGCTACGTGAGGTGGGAGGTCGCATCGACCATCGGGGTCAGCGCCAGCCTGTTGGGCGCGCCTTTTTTCAGTCGCCCGTTCGCCAACATCACTGTCAACAAGTCGTACACGCTGGTGGCGCTCGGCAATGTGACCGCAGGCGTGGCGCCGATGGACACGGTGGTGGCGCTGGCCGACACCACCGGCACGTCGCCCTCGTCGGTGCTGGTCCGGATGTTCAACGCCGTGGACTACCTCCCGGCGGTCGGCGGCGATCCGGTGGATGTGTACGTCTATCCGCTGGGGACGATCCGCCCCGCGACGCCCGATGTTGCCGGATTGGCGTGGAGCACCGCGTCGGCATACCAGTCGAAGTCGCTCGCCACGGCAACGGCGCTGGTGGTGGACGTGTTCGCGGCGGGCGCGTCGTCGACGGGCACGCCACTCTTTACCACCACGATGTCAGGCTTGGCGAACGGCAAGGTGCGCACCGTGATTTTCCGTGATCCGCCCTCGACGGCGGCGGCTGGAACGGCCGGCTCCGTGCTGGTGCTCGTCGACAACTGACGCTGTCGTCGTGGGCGCAGCGAGAAACGACAGCTAGCGCGATTCGGAGCGAAACCGCCAGAACGTGAGCGAGTCGCGCTTGATGCCGAGCAGGCGGCGCTCGCCGGGAGCGCGATCGTTGGCCAGCAGCTCGTGAAGGTCGGCCAGCACGGACCCATTGATGAACAGCGTGTGGCCAAGAAAGTCACCGCGCACGCGCGTGGCATCGATGGTGTCCATGTCCTTGAGCACCACGAGCGAGTCGCCGCCGAGCCCGAGACGCCAAACGCCGTTGAGGACACGCGAGGCACGCAGCGCTTCGTCCTCGTTCGACGCGTAAACGGTGATGCGCTTGGCCTTGGGCACGAGACGTGGCAGCACCTCCCGGCGGAAGAAGCGCGCATCGACGTCGGGCGCGGCGAAGACAGCTTGCGCAATGGGCGGCACGGAGTCGCCGAGGATCGAGATTGCGCGCGAGACGACCTCGGAGCCCATCGAGTGCGCGACGAGGAGTAGTCGGTCTGCGTCGACGCTCGCGGGGAAGTCGCGAAGGAAGCGCGCGAGGTAGAAGCCCGCGTTGCGCGCGGCCTGCTGGTCGCGCACGTAGCTCGACATCGCGCCCGCGGACGGCCAGTCGAAGATCACGACGGCACCGTCCAGGTCCGTGTCAGCGGCGATCTGTGCAGCGCGCACGGCGGCGTCTTCGAACGAAACGTTGTACCCGTGGACGAAGATGAGGAGGGAGCGCGAGGCGGTGGCCGCGAGCGCACCACTGACGCTGCGTGCGAACGCGGACGCATCCAAGGTGGTGACGTCGCGCAGGTACATGTCCTGAGTCGAGTCGGGCTTGTACCAGAAGCGGCTGACGCGCGTGACCGGCGGGCGTGGCGTTTCTCCCTGACGGCGCACCGCATAGCCCGGGACGTTCACCCTTACGAGCGCGAATTGCACCGAGTCGGCGTCGTCGCCACCGAACTTGTCGCCGGGGCGCTCACTGATGACGGGGCGGCGCAGCGTGGCCGCGAAGATCGGCACGCTGAGGGCGCCCGTGTCGAGTGCTGCCCACGCGCGGCGCACCAGTGCGCGAGGTGCTGGCGGCTTGGCGGGTGGCGATGCTGGTGGTTGCTCGACAACCTGTGCCGTGCCGGGCGCCGCGGCCGGTGGCGCGTTCGGCGCTGGCGCGGTGGTCGGCGTGGGCAGGCTGCCGCCGCACGATGCGACGACACACACTGCGACGCAGAGACTGTATCGAGTCACTCGTTCCACTGGAGTCCGAATGCGGCGCCTTCCGGGTCGCGCAGCATGGCGATGCGCGCATCGCCAGTGGGGACGTCGTGCGGACCCATGATCTCGGTGGCCCCGAGGGCGATTGCCTTGGCATAGCTCGCCTCGAGGTCGGCGACGCGTACGTACGCCATCCAGCGCCACGGCGGGAGCTTGCCGTGCGAGCTCTGGTAGAAGCCACCGATGCGGCGTCCCTCGCTCGCGACAATCTGGTAGGTGCTCCTTTCGCCCATCTCGATCAGACGGATCGGTGACCAGCCGAAGAGAGCGCCGTAGTCAGCGAGCGCGACGCTCGAGGATGGAACCGCACACTCGACCCACGCGACATGCCCGATGGCGGGCATTGGCGGATCGGCGGGTGGCTGCGTCTCAGGAGTGAAGAACGCGAACTCGGCAGCCGTGCGGTCCGCCACCACGGCCATGCGTCCGACGGTAGGAATGGAGTTGGGGTCGACCCAGACCTTGCCGTGCAGGTCGCGGAGTGCGGCGACCGATGCATCGACGTCCTGCGTGGAGAAGTAGAGCAGCCAGTGCGGGTTGGCGCGATGCTCGGCCGGGGCGTTCGCGGGAAATGGCTGCAGCGCGCCAATGGGAATGTCGCCAGCGGCGAACATCTCGTACGTCGTGCCATTGCCCATATCCCACGGCACGAAGGTCCAGTTGCAGACGGCGGCGTAGAAGTCGCGCGTCTCGGCGCTGTCGCGGCAGAGGAGCTCGAACCAGAGGGTGCGGCCGGTCGGGTACGGGCCCATGGGAGTGGGGCGGGAAGGGGTGCGTTCGAGGTGAAGAGCACATGCAGGTCCTTCGCTGCGCTCAGGGCGACAGGGCGCTCAGGAGGATGGCGTCAGGAACAGTCCCAAAGCTTCCGGGCTCAGCTCGTCCACCGCAAGGTCGAGAATCTCGGACATGACGCCGATGGTAGCGTCCTCAACCGCACGCATGATCGAATCGGCTACGGGTTCGCCGCGCCCGAGGAGCTCCGCCGCGATGCTCGTCATGCGCACGTCGGCGATGCCACACGGCACCATGAGGTCGAAGAAGCTCAGGTCCGTGGTCACGTTGAGCGCGAAGCCGTGCCACGTGACCCACTGCCGCGCGTGCACGCCGATGCTGGCGATCTTCCGCCCCTCAACCCAGACGCCGGTCTGCCCCTTTTGCCGGCCCG
>JAYTVE010000309.1:0-1646 GCA_043744185.1 Gemmatimonadota bacterium
GTCACCGGGTAGATCGGCTCGGCCAACTTCGAGGAGAAGTCGAGCGGAGTGGGATGGAGGCCGAAGGCCCGCTCCGCCTCGTCGAGGACCATCGCGTCGCCGCCGTCGCGGAACGCGGTGCGGCGCAGCTGCTTGGCTTCGCCGAGTGACACGGCGCCCGACGGATCGAACTGGCAGGGCTCCGAGCCGCTGCGCCGGCAGAGCAAGTCCATCACGTAGTTGAACGAGCGCACGATGTGCGTTTCCACTTCCGGCGCGCGCAGCGCCCAGCGGCTGTTGTCGGCCACGGTGCGCATCACCGCCTGCCACGAGTCCATGTCGGTCACTCGCACCATGCCGCGGAAGAAGCGGCGGTTGGTGCCGGTGCTGAACAGGGTGGGGGAGAGGATCCGGTCGAGCAGCAAGTCGGCCGGCCCGTGGTCCCGGAGGATCAGCTCTCGCGCACGCTTCGCTCCACCGTCCCCCAATTCCGACTCGAAGCGACTTTCCCAGTACGAGTGGCCCAGCGCCACGGTGCTCGACGTGACCGCAAGGCGAAACGGTACGTAGTGATTGTGCGCGACGACGTCGGCCGCCAAGTGCGCGAGGTAGCCCAAGCCGAACGACGCCAGCTTCTCGTTCTCCGCCGTGTCGTGAATCTCGAACCCCACCTGCCACGAGTGGCAGTGCCGTCCCTCGGGCACGTACTTCTTGGCAATCGAGGTGTCGGCCGCAATCGAGCCGTACAGGAAATCGATCGGGTAGCGGGCGAGCAGGGCGGCCGTGGCGGCGGGGAGGAGGTCCAGCGAGCGCAAAACCGCCTCCCCGAGGACGACATGCGTCCCGGGGGTCCAGGCGAAGGCGTCCGAAGGAGTTAGCGCCACCAGCACCAGCGCCATTCCGAACAAAATCCACGTCGATCGCATGCCTAGACGCTACCCCGGGGGGCTCTCAATCGTCAACCGAGTCCGCACCCGGCGCGCCTCGTACTTTGTAGGCTCCGGCACCCTCCACCTTGAATCGACGTTCCCTCACATGCCTCAACTCCAGTTCCACGTCGAAGGTGGTCATCGGCTGTCCGGTGTCATCCGGCCGTCCGGCAACAAGAACGCGGCGCTGCCCATCGTCGCAGCCGCGCTCCTCACGGACCAGCCCGTCACGCTCACCAACGTGCCGCGCATCCGCGACCTCGAGACGCTTGTTGACCTCGTGCGCACCACCGGGGTCGAAGCCGAGTGGATCGAGCGCAACACGTTGCGCATCCATGCCAAAGAAGTGCGCGCCGACGATCTCGACCCGGTGCTCTGCGCGAAGATTCGCGCCTCGATCCTGCTCGCGGCGCCGCTCCTCGCGCGCTGCGGTGAGGTCAAGCTTCCGCCGCCGGGCGGGGATGTCATCGGGCGCCGTCGCGTGGACACGCACTTCCTCGCGCTCGAGCAGCTCGGAGCTACGCACGAACTCACCCACCGCTTTGAGCTCTCGGCAAAGCAGCTGCGCGGCGCCGACGTCTTCCTCGATGAGCCGAGCGTCACCGCCACCGAGAACGCGATCACGGCGGCCGTCGCGGCCATCGGCACGACCATTCTGCGCAACGCTGCCAGCGAGCCCCACGTGCAGGATCTCTGCCACTTTCTCGTCACCATCGGGGCGAAGATCGAGGGGATCGG
>JAYTVE010000310.1:0-1646 GCA_043744185.1 Gemmatimonadota bacterium
TCCCGGATGGCGCGCAGGGTCGCCCCCATGAGCGCCACCTTGTAGCGCGCAGACGGCGCATCGGGCCGGATCGCGATGTCGGCGTCATACTCGTCGCGAAACGTCTCGTTGCCGACGAGCGAATCCGCCAGGTTGGCCGCGGCGACATATGTGCTGTCATTCACCCGCAGCGCCTTCGCCGTGAACTCCTCGAGCGGGCCGCGCGCGCGGGCGCGTTGAGCCCGCTCCCGTTCTTCGAGCGCGCGTTCGAGGTGGCGGACGATCAGCGACCGCCGCCACCCGCTCGGGTGCGCGGTGCTCGACAGCTCGGCGCTCCACGACGGCGAGAGACGCCCACCGCGGTCCACCAGCGCGCCCGCGCTGTCCACTCGCAGCAGCTTGTTGCGCAGCAGGTCTCCGAAGTCATTGAACGGAAAAACCGCCAGGACGATCAGGTCGGGAGAAAGGCGCGCGAGGTCGCGCGACATGCGGCGCAGTGACTGATCCGGACCGTAGCCGGCTACGCCCACGTTGATAGCCTCCACGGAGTCCTGCAGCTGCTCGCCGACGCGCAGGCGCAATTGCTCGACGAATGTCTCCTCGAGGCTCGAGAACTCGGCCGCGATGAACGAGTCGCCGAAGACCGCCAGGCGCCGCGCGGACGTGCGAGGCGCAAAGTCCCGCCCGCGGAACCCCTGCGAGTCCACCTCGACCAGCACCGGGGGATCGCGTCGGCGCATGACCTTGCGGCTCCCCGCCGCGAGACGATACAGGGCGATGCTGTCCGGCTCATAGATCGAGTTGTTGAGCGGAGCGATGATGCGGACGGCGACTTCGGCGATCACGAGAGCCGCGCCGCTGGCGACCAGCATCAGCAGGGCGATCCCGAGGGAGCGGCGCACGGGCGGCGAGGATGCAGTCATGACGCCGCTGAGGGAAGTGGCGGTTGCCCCGCGTCCGCTGGTGGCGCGGTGCCGGACGGCGTGCCGCTCGACGGGCGCGTGCGCGTGACAAGCCGCGCGGCGTCATCGCGCAGGCGCTTGGCGACCAGCAGCAGGCGATTGTGAAGTCGTTGCGTGGCGCTCAGCCTCACCACGGGTTCCTCGAGCCTCGCGTAGTGACGCTCGAAGAGCTTGCCATGATCGCGGGACTTGGGGAAGATCGTGTATTGCATGCCGAGCTCCTCTTCGTTGTCGACACGGCGGTGCGGATGCTGATCAAGCAACGGCTGGATGGCCAGCGTGTACGCGATAGGTCCGGACACCCGCATCGTGCCCTTCCGACCGACGCCGTGTGCGGCGGGGAGGTAGCGGGACTGATTCCGCAGCACGTTGGCGATCACGGCGCGCAGGAAAGGGTGCCCGGGTGCCGCGATCACGTGCCATTGCTGAAACTCGCCGCGTGGCGACTGCGGAAGATCGGCGTGCATGCCCCAACGCCGATACCGCCCGCCGACATTGTTGCGCCAATTCGCGAGCACGAAGACGTCGTCGGGTCGCAACACCTCGTCTAGGGGGCGGGTCGTGGCGCTCTTGATGTCGAGATACACGCCGCCCGTGTGGTAGAGCAGCAGGTAGCGGAACAGGTCCGCCTTCGCGGCGCCGTACCCGAGCGTAAACCGTTCGATGGCGCGCACCATGGCGGGGCCGTACGTGGCGGACACGAAC
>JAYTVE010000311.1:0-1644 GCA_043744185.1 Gemmatimonadota bacterium
GCGCTGATCCCGGCGGCATCCTGTACCCGCCCCCCAACGGCGAGCTTCTTCGAATGTATCGATCCTGGCGTCTCGGCGCGGGGCATCCGGTTCCGTGACATCGCCGGCGCGGGCGTCATCCCGGCCGATGGCGCTTTGGCGGCTGGTGGAGTTCGTGGTGGTGGGTGGCGCTGCTCTGTCACGCCCCCGCCTCAGCGCGCGCGCAGCACGGGCACGGCGCGGCCGAAATCGAGCCAGGAGTCATGGCTCGCTGAACGTCGTGATGGCCGGTCCATCTTCGGCCCCGAGGGCGTGATCGTCGACGAAGACGACCGCCGGGCCGCGGGCGGGCGGTATGGGCGGTGAGGACTGGCTAGATTGCGCCTCCGCTCGGACGGCCGCAGGCCGAGTCCCACCCGCTCTTTCCCGACACGCGATCCATGGCTCCGCAGTTCATTTACGTCATGAAGGGCCTGCGCAAGGTGATTCCGCCTGCGCGCGTCATCCTCGACGACATCTGGCTCTCGTTCTATCCCGGCGCGAAGATCGGCGTGCTCGGCGCCAACGGCGCGGGCAAGTCGTCGCTGCTGCGCATCATGGCGGGAGTGGACACCGAGTTTCAGGGCGAGGCATGGGCTCACAAGGGAACGCGCGTGGGCTACCTGCCGCAGGAGCCGCAGTTGGATGCGTCGCTCGACGTGCGTGGCAACGTGGAGCTCGCGCTCCAGTCACAGCGCGCGACGATGGACGAGTTCAACGCCATCAGCATGAAGTTCGCCGAGCCGATGAGCGACGACGAGATGAACAAGCTCCTCGAGAAGCAGGGGAAGCTGCAGGAGTACATCGACCAGCATGACCTGTGGAACCTCGACAACAAGATCGAGGTGGCGATGGACGCACTGCGCCTGCCGCCGGGTGATGCGGAAGTGACCAACCTCTCGGGCGGCGAGAAGCGGCGCGTGGCGCTCTGTCGCATCTTGCTCGAGGAGCCGGACATGCTGCTGCTCGACGAGCCCACCAACCACCTCGACGCGGAATCGGTGGCGTGGCTCGAGAAGTACCTCGAGACATATCCGGGCACCGTGGTGGCCATCACGCACGATCGCTACTTCCTCGACAACGTGGCCAAGTGGATTCTCGAGCTCGATCGCGGCAAGGGCGTGCCGTACGAGGGCAACTACACCGGCTGGCTCGAGCAGAAGAAGGCGCGCCTCGCGCTCGAGGAAAAGCAGGAGAGCGTGCGGCAGAAGACGCTCGCCCGCGAACTCGAGTGGGTGCGCATGGCGCCCAAGGCGCGACAGGCCAAGAGCAAGGCGCGCTTGCAGAGCTATGAAGATCTCGCGAGCGAGGCGCACAACGACCAGGTCCTCGCCAACGAAATCGTCATTCCGCCCGCGCCGCGTCTGGGCAACGACGTCGTCATTGCCGACAAGGTCAAGAAGGGATTCGGCGACAAGCTGCTGTTCGAGAACCTCAACTTCTCGCTGCCGCGCGCGGGGATCGTGGGCATCATCGGCCCGAACGGCGCCGGCAAGACGACGCTCTTCAAGATGATCACCGGCGGCGAGACGGCCGATGCGGGCAGCCTCAAGGTCGGCGAGACGGTACAGATCTCGTATCAGGACCAGAACCGCACGCTCGAAGGCAAGCGCACGCTGTGGGAGG
>JAYTVE010000312.1:0-5211 GCA_043744185.1 Gemmatimonadota bacterium
GCGACGCGCATCCAGCGCTCGTCCTGCGCGTCCCGACCGGAGAGCCCTTGGGCAGGTGTCATCACGCCAACCTAGCAGCTTCCCCCGTCGTGGCCAGACGGGCGCGGCACGAGCAGCGGAGAATTGGCACCCTCGAAGGGCGCGGCGATCGGGCAGTCCGACTGCACTCACGCCGCCTTGGTGAACGCGAGCCTCCCGCTGCCATCCGACGCCACGTCCGCGACGATCGTGTCGCCGTCGACGAAGGCGCCCGCGAGCAACGCCTTGGCGAGCGGATTCTGCAGCAACCGCTGCACCGCCCGCTTGAGCGGTCGCGCCCCGAACGCGGGGTCGTAGCCCTCGGTGGCGACGAGCTTCCGCGCCGCTGGGCTCAGCTGGATGGTGAGCTTCTTTTCCGCCAGCAGTTGGTCGAGCTTCGCGAGCTGCAACGTGACGATGCGATCGATGTGCGCCTCATCGAGCGGATGGAAGACGACGATGTCGTCCACACGATTGAGAAACTCCGGCTTGAAGTGCTGGCGCAGCAGCTGCGTCACCGACGCTTCCACCGCCGCCCACGGCGTGCCGCCCCGCTCGAGGATGAGCGTGCTGCCCACGTTCGAGGTCATGATGATGACCGCGTTGCGGAAGTCCACGGTGCGCCCCTGGCTGTCGGTCAACCGTCCGTCGTCGAGGATCTGCAGCAGCAGGTTGAAGACATCCGGGTGCGCCTTCTCGATCTCGTCAAAGAGGATGACGGCGTACGGACGCCGCCGCACGGCTTCCGTGAGCTGCCCGCCCTCCTCGTAGCCGACGTAGCCCGGCGGCGCGCCGATCAGGCGCGCGACCGCGTGCTTCTCCATGTACTCCGACATGTCGATGCGGACCATCGCCTGCTCATCATCGAACAGGAACTCGGCCAGCGCACGCGCGGTCTCCGTCTTCCCCACGCCCGTGGGACCAAGAAAGATGAAGGAGCCGATCGGGCGGTTCGGGTCCTGCAGCCCGGCGCGCGAGCGGCGCACGGCATCGCTCACGGCTTCGAGCGCTTCGGCCTGCCCCACGACGCGCGAGCCCAAGTGCTCCTCGAGGTGCGCGAGGCGCTCCTTCTCGCTCTCCATCATGCGCGTGACCGGAATGCCGGTCCACTTGGCCACCACTTCGGCGATGTCGTCGGCGCCCACTTCCTCCTTGAGAAAGCGCGGACGCCCGTCCTCCGTCTTGAGCTGCGCTTCCGCGTTCTTCATGCGGCGCTCGAGCGCGGGGATCGTGCCATAGGAGATCTCGGCCGACTTGCCCAAGTCGCCCGACCGGGTGGCCTGCTCGGCGGCGATGCGCGCGGCGTCGATCTCCTGCTTGATCTTGCCGACGGCGCCGAGGGTTTCCTTCTCCTGCTGCCACTGGGCCTTCATCTGCAGGGACTGCTCGCGCAGCGCGCTCAACTCCTTCTCGATGGCATGTTTGCGCTCGAGCGATGCGGGGTCCTTCTCCTTGGCGAGTGCGGTCTGCTCGATCTGGAGCTGCACGACGCGACGCTCGAGGACGTCAATCTCCTGCGGCATCGAGTCGATCTCGATGCGCAGGCGCGACGAGGCCTCGTCCATGAGGTCGATGGCCTTGTCCGGCAGGAAGCGGTCACCGATGTAACGATGCGAGAGCGTCGCTGCGGCGACGACGGCGGCGTCGGTGATGCGGACGCCGTGGTGCGCCTCGTAGCGCTCCTTGAGGCCGCGCAGGATGGCGATCGTGTTCTCGACCGACGGTTCGCCGACGTAGACGGGCTGGAAGCGGCGCTCCAGCGCTGCGTCCTTCTCCACGTGCTTCCGGTACTCATCGAGCGTGGTCGCGCCAACCACGCGCAGTTCGCCGCGCGCGAGCATCGGCTTGAGCATGTTGCCCGCATCCATCGCGCCTTCCGCCTTGCCCGCGCCCACCAGCGTGTGCATCTCGTCGATGAAGACGATGAATTCGCCCTGCGCGTCGGCCAGCTCCTTGAGCACGGCCTTGAGCCGCTCCTCGAACTCGCCGCGGAACTTGGCGCCGGCAATGAGCGCGCCGAGGTCGAGCGCCACGAGGCGCTTGTTGCGAAGCCCCTCGGGCACGTCGCCGTTGACGATGCGCTGCGCGAGTCCCTCGACGATGGCCGTCTTGCCGACGCCGGGTTCGCCGATGAGCACGGGGTTGTTCTTGGTGCGGCGCGAGAGCACCTGGATGACGCGACGGATTTCCTCGTCGCGGCCGATGACCGGATCGAGCTTGCCGCGACGCGCCACTTCGGTGAGATCGCGCGTGTACTTCTGCAGCGCCTGATACTGGTTCTCCGGCGTCTGGTCGGTGACCTTGTGTGCGCCGCGCACCGCCTCGAGGGCCTCGAGCAGCGACTTCTTGGTGGCGCCGAGCTCCGCGAGCAGCCCCTTCGACTCGATCCCCTTCACGTCGGTGAGGGCGACGAGCAGGTGCTCGGTGCTGATATATTCGTCGCCGAGTGCCTTCGATTCCTTTTCCGCGAGGTCAACCACCTGGTTGAGTTCGCGCGACGCATTGGGCTGCGCGTCGGTCTGCTTCGCGTAGCGACCGATCTCGCGCGTGACGGCCTCGCGCAGGCGCGCCGGGTTCGCCCCGACCTTCTGCAGGATGGGGACGACGATACTCTCCTCCTGCTCAAGAAGGGCGGCGAGCAGATGCGTGTCATACACCAGCGGATTGCCCTGTTGACGCGCGCGATCGACGGCGGCGTTAAGGGCCTCTGCGGCTTTGACGGTAAAGCGATCGGCGGAGATCATGGGAGGTCGGCGGTGAGGCGGAACGTGCGGGTCGGATCGGTACAACGAGCGTATACTGGTCCTTCGCGTCGCTCGGGATGACAGGCAAAGCAGATCGCGCGCTGTGCTCAGGCTGATAGATGCAAGCAAGGCTCCACAGGGAAAGTGCCGCTCAGACACCTACGGGCGCCATCCCGACAGCGTGTCACGCGCGGCCCTGCCGCCATGGCGCAGCATCGGCGCGCCCGTCAGGTGGTGCCGGACGCCGGTTGACCCGCTCGAGCCCGCCCGATACCCTCCGCTCCATGTCGCGCCCTCGTGCTGTCGTTGCTCGCCTGATCGCCGCTGGTCTCGCAGTCAGCGTGGTCGCGTGTCAGGCGGAATCCGGACCTTCCGGCGGTGTGAACGATTCCACCTACGTGCGCGTGATGGGCTCGTTGCGTCGGCTGCACGACGACCGCCTGAACAACCAGGTCAACCCGCTCCCACAACCGATCGGGCCGGGAGGGCGACCGGCCACGCCCGCCCAGCTCAAGCAGCGCGACAGCCTGCAGAAGGCCCGGCTGGACTCGGTCGCCCGGTCCGACTCGGCCGCGCGTGCGCTGTTGCTCGCGCGAGAGAAGGTGACGCCGGACCAGTTGATGGCGACGGCGCGCGCCCTGTCGAGCGACCCACAGCGGTCGCAGAGGGTGACCGACGCCGTGAACCGGCGCTCCATCACGCTTGATTCCCTGGCGCGTTCGGCCCGGGCAAAGCTGACGGATTCGGTCCGTGCCGACTCGGTGCGCAGAGCGGCCGCTGCCGCTGCCAACGCGAAGCGAAAGCCGTAGCGTCTGCGCCTACGGCGACTTGACCACCATCTTTCGCACGATGACGAAACCGTCGACCTCGAGGCGGTAGAGGTAGATCCCGTCGGCTGCTGGGCGGCCCGTGCTCACCATCTTGCCGTCCTTGAGCTGCTGGTACTGGCCGTCCCAGTAGGCCACGTACTGGCTGCAGGTGAGCTGCCGGTTCTCGACGGGCTGCCCCGTCGCAACGCCGCCGCCCCCTTCCTGCAGGATGGCCACGGCAATCGGCTGCGAGAGCAGGTTGTAGATCCGCAGCGTGACCTTGTAGGAGCGATTGGGATCCTTGCAACCGCTCGCATCGCCGACCGTGAACGGGATGCGAGTGTCGGGGCTGACCGGATTCGGATAGTTCTGCCCGAGGATCACGCCCGGATTCCGCGCACGGACCTCCGCCCGCTGGGAAGACGCCGTCCGCGGTGCGCACGCGACCGCGAGCAGCATCACGAATGAGGCTACCGCGCGTTGCACGGATTGTCGGCCGAAATCAGACAAGCGAGGGGCGTTACGGGACTCCTTGAATGGTTCGCTGGGTCGCCGGCGTCGGCGGCTCTGCAGGGGATGTAGCAATGTGTCCGCGGTGAAAATGCGCTGTCAAGAAAAATTCATGTGACTCAGCGCATTGTTGTTCCGCGAACGCGCCCGTCGCCGTGACGGCGTGTGATGCCGCGACGGTCGAAGTGCTCAAGCAGGGGCATGAGGAACTTCCGGCTGACGCCGAGCACCTCGCGAAGCGCCGACGGGGACGCCGGCACCGTGTCGTCGAGCACGCCCCGCAGCGTCGCGACGATGCCCTCGAACACCTCGGCGGCGTACCAGCGCTCCGCCTCGACGGGCACGACGGCGCCCTCCTTCTCGAGTCCCTTGAGCGCGGCCCGGAGGTCGCGACCTCGTTCGGCGCTCAGCTCCGCGAGCGAGGGCGGCTCCCGCCCGGCCACCCTGAGACGGTCGAGGGCCCACTCGCGATCCGCGAGCACCGCGGGATCGTTGAGCGGTGTCCAGCCGGCCGGACGAAGGTGGGGGCCGGAGATGCTCAGGCCGTGCTTCTCGAGCGCGAGGGCCAGCACGACGGCGGCGAAGCGCGGCTCGGGATTGAGCTGCGCCACGAGTTCCGCGGCGGGCGCCCCGTCGTCCGTGGGGTGGTTGGCTACGTGGCTGCGAACGCTGCGCTCGAGCGCGGTCGCGCGGGCCTCCGCGAGTGCGCCATCCCAGGCGTGGGTGTCGCGCACAAGGGCCTTTGCACCCTTGAGCAGCGTGCGCGCACGTGCGACCGACACGCCCAGCCGCAGCGCGAGGCGCGCGACGGGCGCGCCAGCAACGCCGACCTCGGCAAGCATCCATTGGCAGCGCTCGGCGTCGGTCGCACTGGCGTGCGCGAACGGTCGCGTCCGACGGAGTGGCGGCTGCGGATCGGTCACCACGCCTCCGCCGAGCGTGGTCAGCCTGGGGCCGCCGCGCAAGACGATCCGGTCGCCGCCCCGTGCCACCACCGGATGGTCCGCGACAATCCGGGCCGCCCGTGGCTCTCCGGGCACGAGCGCGCCGCCGAGCACCACGATGCGCGCGGCAACCTCGGTGGTGCCCACGTGCAGGTGCACGCGCGAGCGCGGCCCGATGCTGAACGC
>JAYTVE010000313.1:0-1636 GCA_043744185.1 Gemmatimonadota bacterium
GGGGCGGTGCTCGTGTTCCAGCCGTCGTTGCGCGGCTTCCGCATCATGGGCATCGGGATGGCGTATGCGACCGGCGCGTGGATGGCGTGGGCGCTCACGCCCGTGGTTGCGCTCACCACCTGGTGCGTGTTCGCTGCGGCGGGGGGCGTGGTCGCTTTTGCATACGAAGTGTGGGCGCGTCGGCACTACGCCAACACCAGCCGCAGGAAGCGGCCGCTCATCATGCTGCAGGGGTTCATGCTCTGGCCCGCGCTCGTGCCGGAGGCGATCGAGGGGATGCTCGTCGACATGGGTGTGCTCTCGCCGAGCGGCGCAGCCGCGATTGCACTGGAGATGGAGCGGACCGGACAGCACGCCGTCCCGCTGGCTGCCGTCTCGCCACCGACCGACGCACGTCGCTAGCGGCGCGGCTCCTTCGCGCGCGCGTTGTCGCGCGCCGTGTCGCGCGCCGCCACCACGACCGCCGCGCCGAGCCAGATCATCTGCGGATTGACCACGAGCCCGCTCGGTCGTACGGCGAGCCTCAGTGCGTGCCCCTGCACCGGCACCGAGGTCTCCACCGCGATGGGCAGGCGTAGCGGTCTGAAGAAGCGCTGCGGGATGTGCACGATGAAGCCGCCCTGCACGATGTCCACGACCTGCTTGAACGCGCGTGCGCGGCGCACGAACACACCGCAGAGTCCACTTCGCGAGTTGATGATGGTGTCGAGCGCCGCAATGGAGGCTGGCGAGGGCACGATGCGCATCTTGATGGCGAGGTTGGGAAAGTGCGGATCGGCCTCGAGCGCTCCCTCCTTCGCACTCAGCCGCACGAGGCCGCGCAGCACTGCCGTGTCCGGACGGACGCGCCCGGAGACGGTCCGCACCGCCGACATGCTGCCGCACACCGGGCGGGCCACACCCTTCGACGTCCAAATGAATGTGAGTGTTGCCGAGCCCCTTCCTTCGGCCATCACCGGTAGGGCGATCTTGATCGCATCGCCACCGAACGTGAGGTCGGGCAGGCCGGGCATGATCCGGCCGCGCACGTCATTCAGGCGCATGGCGAGCGTGTACCAACCGACCTTGTGCTCGCCGAACGGCCCGATGGTGGCAAAGACGCTGTCCTGCGTGTTGATGAGCAAGTCCACGATGTGCAGGTCCACCTCGCTGAACCATCCCGTGGCCACGTCGTTCACGAGCGAGCGCACGAACGATGTCGGCACGCCGAGCAGCACGTCGCCCTGCGGATGGCCGACGAACGGACCGCTCGTTTCCGCCGTGGCTCGCAGTCGCGCACGCAGCGCGTCGCGTTCGATCGTGAGCTTGGCGATGTCGGCATCAACGTCCGCGGCGAGTGGGCGTGGCGACAGCACGCGGAACCGCCACGCCGCAATCCCGATGCCGAGCACGAGCAACGTCAGCAGGCTGGTCAAGGTGCGCCACCGTTTCATGGTCCGCTCGCCCGCTTGAACGCAGCCCCCGCGTTGGTCACGCCCGTGGTTGTCACGCTCTCCGCAGGCACGGTGCGAAACGGCGTGCGCGATACCTTGAGGATTACCCAGAGCCGGTCGCGGAAGGCGATCACGCGCGACGCACTCACGCGCACTTCGGCCTGCGCGGCCGGCACCGAGATGGGACCATCGGGGCCAAATGC
>JAYTVE010000314.1:0-1635 GCA_043744185.1 Gemmatimonadota bacterium
GTACCTGCGGCACTACTACGCGCCGGAGTATCTCGCGGCCATGCTCAATGCGCAGCCGATGGGGTTTTATGCGCCGGGCACGCTCATCGAGGATGCGAAACGGCACGGGGTGGAGGTGCGCGCGGTGGATTTGACGGTGAGCGGGTGGGATCATGTGCTGGAGCGGCGTGATCCTGAGCGCCTTGGTCATCCTGAGCGAAGCGAAGGATCTGCTTCATCAAGAGACAAGCAGGTCCTTCGCTCCGCTCAGGACGACATCCCTGCCGTGCGCCTCGGCCTTCGCCTCCTCCGCGGCCTCGGCAGCGCCGCGCGCGCCAAGCTCGAGACCGCACTCGCCGACGGCCCGTTCACGAGCATCGCCGACGTGGTGCAGCGCACGCGCCTCGACCGCAAGGCGCTGCGCGTGCTCGCCGAGTCGGGCGCGTTCGACACGATGGTGGCGCACGAGCCGCCGGAGAAGCGGCGCCGTGCGGCGTTGTGGCAGGTGTTGGCGGCTGAGCGTGGCACCGCCGGTCCGCTGGCACCGCGCAAGGCGAGCGATGCCTCGGGCACGGAGCACGTGCCGGCGATGACGCGCCTCGCACTCACCGAGGCTGACTATCGCATGACCGGCGTGTCACTGGCAGGACACCCGATGACGCACGCGCGCGCGGCCTTGAAGCGTGAGGGGGCGCGCACCGCGCGCGAACTGCTCAAGCATGGCAAGGACGACAGCTGGGCGACGACGGCGGGACTCGTGATCTGTCGCCAGCGACCGGGCACGGCCAAGGGGTTCGTGTTCCTCACGCTCGAGGACGAAACGGGAATGCTCAACGTCGTGATCACGCCCAAGCTGTTCGAGCAGCACGCGCTGCTGGTGACAACGACGCCGCTGCTCGTGGTGCGCGGGATCCTGCAGGTGGAAGGGCTGGTGGTGAACCTCAAGGCGCGGGCGTTTCGCGCGCTGGATGTGCAGGCGGGGGCGGAGCACTACCGGAGTCATGATTTTCATTGAGCGTCGCAAGAAGCGGGTCGCATCACGTGACCGCGCGGGCGATGCTTGTACATGACCGACATCACGACGCGCCTCGCCGCGCTCGACTGGGACGCGCTTGCCGCGGAGCTCGACGCGCGCGGCGTGGCCTGCACCGCCCCCGTGCTCACGCCGGCCGAATGCGCCGAGCTTGCGGCGCTGTACGACGACCCCACGCGCTTCCGTTCGCGCGTGGACATGGCGCGCCACCGCTTCGGCGAAGGCGAGTACCAGTACTTCGCCCGGCCGCTGCCGCCGCTGGTGCAGACGCTGCGGACGCACGCCTATCCGCACCTGGCGCGCGTGGCGAATGCGTGGCAGGCGCGACTGGGGCTGGAGGAGCGCTTTCCTGATTCGCTCGAGGCGTTTGTTGCGCGCTGTGCCGAGGCTGGGCAGACGCGCCCCACGCCGCTGCTGCTGCGCTACACCGCCGGCGGCTACAACTGCCTGCACCGTGATCTCTACGGCAGCGTGTACTTCCCGATCCAGCTGCTCGGCTTCCTCGATCGGCCCGGCGTGGACTACGGCGGTGGAGAGTTTCTCATTGTGGAGCAGCGGCCACGCGCGCAGTCCGCAGCTGAGGTCGTGACTGGCGCGCAGGGTGCGCTGGCGTTCTTCACCAC
>JAYTVE010000315.1:0-5190 GCA_043744185.1 Gemmatimonadota bacterium
GTTCTGCAGCAGCCGCGAGTAGAAGCGCACCAGGTCCGGCAGTCCTGCCACGCTCGTGCGCTCATCCGTGCCGTGCATGCGCTTGAGGTCCGATACCGACACGTGCATCGGCGAGTAGCGGAACACGTTTTGCGAGATGGCGCTGAAGTGCCGCGAGTCGGTGCCGCCGATCACGAGGTTCGGGATCACTACGGCGTCGGGCGTGATCTCGCGGATTGTCTGCGACAGCACCTGAAATTCCACCGAGCGCACGTCTGACACCGCCGACGGCTCGCTCCCCTTGCCGGTGAACGCCACCGCCACGCGCGGATCATTCACGGCTTCGACCACGTGCTGCTTGACCGACTCGCGTGTATCACCAGGCAGGATGCGGAAGTTGATGACCGCGCGCGCGATGAGTGGCAGCACGTTGTCCTTGGGGCTTCCACTGAGCATCGTCGGCGCTGTGGTCGTACGCAACATGGCCGCGGTTGCCGGGCCCTTGAGCAGCTGCGCCGTGAGGATCGGACCGAACAGCCAGCGGTTGTGCATCGCCAGCTTCTGGCCGAAGGCGAGGTACGGCGCGGCGCCATCGAGCATGGCCTCGGTGACACTCGTGAAGCGGGCAGGGAATTGTGCCGCCTGCACGCGCGCAACAGCGGCCGCGATCACCCCTGCAGCCGTCTCGTCGGGCGGCTGCGAGGAATGCCCGCCCGTGCCCTGCACGGTCAGTTCGATGCTCTGGTAGCCCTTTTCCGCGATGCCGACGATCGCAGCCGGCCGCGAGAGTCCCGGGAAGGCCGAGTCGGCGAGGGCGCCGCCCTCATCGACCACCATGACGAGGCGCACGCCGCGATCGGTGAGCAGCTTCGCGATGGCCACCGCGCCCGAGCCCAGCACCTCCTCGTTGTGGCCGAACTCGAGATACACCGTGCGCTTGGGCCGCACCCCCTTCGCAAGCAGCGACTCGATGGCTTCGAGTTCGGTCACGACGTTGATCTTGTCATCGAGCGTGCCGCGCCCCCACACGAAGCCATCCGCGATGTCGCCGGCGAACGGGGCATGCGTCCACGACTTCTCCGAACCCTTCTCCACAGGCACCACGTCCATGTGCGCCATCAGCAGCACCGGCTGCAGCCGCGCCTCGGTGCCTTCCCACGTGTAGAGCCAGCTTTCCTCGACCTTCTCGCGCTTGAGGTTGGCGTGCACGCGCGGGTAGGTGCGTTCCATCCACTGCCGCATGGAGTCGAGCGCAGCCATATTCGCGGGCAGGGTATCGGACCACGATACCGTGCCAAAGCGGACGGCCTGCGCGAGGTGCGCCGCAATGGTGTCGGCCGACGGCGCGTCAATGCCGATGGCGGGGGCCGTGACCGGTGCGGGAGTTTTGAGGCCCAGGGTGCGGCCCACGGCCACGCCGAGCAAGATGGTGAGCAGGGCGACCAAGCCGCCAAGAACGCGAAGGAGGGTGCGCATGGAGTTCAAGGCTATGCCTTGACCCGGGGGAGGAGCAAGGGTAAGTTTTGCTCTCACAACGCACTAAGTGGATCAGCCAGGCTTGTTGATCCCACCCTCTGGCCTTGAGCGCGCCTCGTGCGCATTCCTGTGCTGCAGGAGTCTACGCCTGACGCTCTCCCGCCACGGGTCTGTGGTGCGGAGTGTGTCCATGTCGCGGGCTCCGTCAAACGGGGTCCGCGTTTCGCTTTTCCCTTTCAGGAGTACCGCCGATTCAGGACCCGACGAAGCGTATCCGCGTGAACAGGCAGATTCGTATCAGCCCGCTCCGCGTCATCGCGCCCGATGGCAGTCAGATGGGCATTCTCGACCTCGACGCTGCGCTTGCGGCCGCCGTGGAACAGGGGCTCGATCTGGTCGAAGTGGCACCACTGGCCCGCCCGCCCGTCGTCCGCATCATGGACTACGGCAAGTACAAGTTCGAACAGGCGAAGATGGCGCGTGTCGCGAAGAAGAAGCAGCACGTGATTCTGCTCAAGGAGGTCAAGTACCGCCCGGGCATCGAGGATCACGACTTCGAGACCAAGACGCGCCACGCGCGTCGGTTCCTGTCGGAAGGCAACAAGGTCAAGGTGACCATGCAGTTCCGCGGTCGCCAGATTGCACACCCCGAGTTGGGACGCGCCGTGGTTGACCGGGTGGTGGCCGAATTGACGGATGTCGCAAAGATCGAGAGCGACGCCAAGCTGGAAGGGAAGTTCATGACGATGATTCTCACGCCGAAGTGACCGGGACCGACTGATGCCGAAAATGAAGACCCACAAGGGTGCCAAGAAGCGCTTCTCCGTGACGGCGAAGGGCAAGGTGCGGCGCCTGAAGGCCTACAAGAGCCACATCCTCACCAAGAAGACATCCAAGCGGAAGCGGAACCTCCGCCGTCCCGCCATGGTCGCCACGAGTGGCGACGAGAAGCGGATGAAGCGACTCATCCAGGCTTAAGGAGACCCGACCATGCCTCGCGTCCGTTCCAATGTCGTGCGCCTGAAGCGCAAGAAGCAGATCATGAAGGCCGCCCGCGGCGCCTTCGGTGCCCGCAGCAAGCTGTGGGGTCCCGCCAAGGAGACCGTCGAGCGCGGCTGGCGCTATGCCTACCGCGACCGCAAGAACAAGAAGCGCGATTTCCGCGCCCTCTGGATCGTCCGCATCAATGCGGCCGCCCGGTTGAACGACATGAACTACAACCAGTTCATCAACGGGCTCGGCAAGGCCGGCATCGAAGTCGATCGCCGCATGCTGGCCGAACTGGCCGTCACGGATCCGGCGGCGTTTACGCTGCTCGCCGACAAGGCGCGCGCCGCACACACCGCCGCGTAAGCGGCTCCGGTTCTTACCCGACCCAAGCGGCAGCGCACCGGACACTCCCGAGGCGCTGCCGTTTTCGTTTCCCTCCCGCATGCTGACGGAGCGCGACCCGTCGTGACGCTACAGGAATTCCTCGCCGCCGCCGACGCCCTCCAGACTGAGGGACTCGTGGCCGTGGCCGCTGCTGCCGATGCCGATGCGCTGACCGCAGTGCGCACCGCGCTCGTTGGCCGCAAGCAGGGCCGCCTGACCGATCTCATGGCGCAGCTCGCCTCGCTCCCGGCCGACGCCAAGCGGGAGGCCGGTGGCGCCGCCAACCGCGCCAAGCTCGCCCTCGAGGCAGCGCTCGACGCGCGCGGCGCCGAACTCTCCGCCGTCGCGAAGGCCAGCGCACCCGCGCTCGACCTCACGATGCCTGCGCGCACCACGTGGCGCGGCGCGGTGCACCCGGTCTCCGCCGTCATCGACGAAATCACGGCCATCTTCCGCGAGCTCGGCTTCACCACGCAGCTCGGCCCCGAGGCCGAACACGAGTGGTACAACTTCGGCGCGCTCAACTTCCCGGACAACCATCCGGCGATGGACGCGCACGACACGCTCTACCTCGGCGCCAACGCGCTCCTCCGCACGCACACCTCTCCCGTGCAGGTGCGCACGCTGCAGCGCTTCCAGCCACCCGTGCGCATCCTCGCCCCCGGCATGGTCTACCGCCGCGACTTCTTCGACTCGACGCACGCCCCCGCATTTCATCAGGTGGAAGGACTCGCGATCGACGAAGGCATCTCGCTCGTGGACTTGAAGGCCACGCTCGCCGAGTTCGCACGCCGCTTCTACGGTGGCACGCGCCGCACACGCTTCGGTCCGTCCTACTTCCCGTTCACGGAGCCGTCCGCGCAGATGGACGTCGAAGTGGACCTGGGCGACGGCAAGGGACTGCGCTGGGTCGAGATCCTCGGCTGCGGCATGGTCCATCCCGCCGTGCTCGAGTCGGCCGGCGTTGACTCCGAGAAGTACACCGGCTGGGCGTTCGGCATGGGGCCGGGACGCCTCGCCCTCTCCCGTCACGGCATTCCCGACATCCGCATTCTCTACGACTCGGATGTCCGCTTCCTGGAGCAGTTCGCGAAATGAACGCTTCGTACGATTGGATCAAGGCCTTTGTCCCGCACGACCTCGAGGTCGAAGCGCTGGCCGAGAAGCTCTCTCGCCATGTCGCCACGGTCGACGCGCTCCATCGCCTCAAGGCGGAGCTCGCGCCGTTCGTGGTTGGGCAGGTGATGTCGAGCGAAAAAATCCCGGACACCAAGCTCTCGTTCAACAAGGTCGACGACGGCACGGGTGAACTCCTTGAGGTTGTCTGCGGCGCTCCGAACGTGGTTGTGGGCACCAAGTATCCGTTCGCGCGCACCGGCACGCGCATGCCCGCCGGCCTCGTCATCGAGAAGCGCAAGATTCGCGGCTTCACGTCCAACGGCATGCTCTGCTCTGCTCGTGAGCTCGGCCTCGGCGAGAATCACGACGGCATCTTGGCGCTCGACACGCAAGCGCCCAACGGCACGCCGCTTCTGGACGTGCTCAAGATCGGCGACGTGCGCCTCGAGGTCGACGTGCTCGCCAACCGGCCGGACCTGCTCTCGCAGCGCGGCGTGGCGCGCGAGGTTAGCGCCATCACCGGCGTACCGATGCAGTTGCCGCCGGAGCTCGCTGTCGTGCCCGCGCTGCCCACGCCGGCGCGCAACGCGAAGCTGGCCTCGAGCGGCGGCGCCACGGTGATCCTCGAGGACGCCGAGGGGTGTCCGCGCTACATGGGGCTGATCATTCGCGGCGTGACGGTGGGACCGAGTCCGGCCTGGCTGGTCGCCCGCCTCGAAGGGGTCGGCGCGCGCTCGATCAACAACGTCGTGGATGTGACGAACTACATGCTGCACGGCTTCGGCCAGCCGATGCACGCGTTCGACCTCGCATCGCTCGCGCAGTCCACGATCATCGTGCGACGCGCTCGTGCCGGCGAGAAGATGAAGACGCTCGACTCGGTCGAGCGCACGCTCACCGCTGACATGACCGTGATTGCCGACGCGGAACGCGCCGTTGCCATTGCCGGCGTCATGGGTGGCGAAAGCTCGGAGGTCACGCCCAGCACGCGAGACATCCTGCTCGAGGTCGCCATGTTCGACGCCGCCCGTGTGCGCGCGACGCGCAAAAAGGTCGGCCTCAATACCGATGCCTCGTATCGCTACGAGCGGGGCATCGACGCCGCGCGGATGCCGGAGCTGGTCGCGCTCGCGGCCGCGTTGCTCACCAAGGTGGCTGGCGGAGCCGTGGACGGTGGCCCGATCGACGTCGGCGCTCCGATGCCAGACCTCCCGGACGTTACCGTTCGGCCGACGCGCGTAT
>JAYTVE010000316.1:0-5182 GCA_043744185.1 Gemmatimonadota bacterium
TTCGAGACGGGCGCCATGGCGTACACCTCCGACATTCCGCTCCTCACGCGCTGGGGCACGCCGTTGCTGTTTGGCCCGGGCTCGATCCACGTGGCGCACACCACCGAGGAGCATGTCGACGGCGCGGAGCTCCGCGCCTCCGTCGACGCCTACGCGCGCATCGTGAAGACCCTGATCGCATGAGCGGCGCCTCGCTGCCTCCCAACGGGCGCCACTGGCCTGTCGCCGTACTCGGCGCAACCGGCGCCGTCGGACAGACCTTCATTCGTCTGCTGCAAGACCATCCATGGTTCCGCGTGGCCGAAGTGGCCGCGTCGTCGCGCTCTGCGGGCAAGACGTATCGCGACGCGACCCGATGGCTCGAAGGGCCGATGCCGGCAACTGTCGCCGACCTGCCCGTACGCGCCTGTACGCCGGACGAGGTGCTTTCGCCGATCGTGTTCTCCGCGTTGGACTCCGCAGCGGCAGGTGACGTGGAGCCGCTCTTCGCGAGGGCTGGGCGGCTCGTGCTCAGCAACGCGAAGAACTACCGCATGGCGGCCGACGTGCCGCTCGTGGTGCCCGACGTGAACGCGGACCACATGCTTCAGCTCACGTCGCAGCGCACTGGCCGAGCGTGGTCGGGTGGGCTCGTCACCAACGCGAACTGTGCCGCCACGGTGACTGCCATGGCGCTGGCACCGTTGCACCGCGCCTTCGGCCTCACCAAGGTGTTCGTCACAACGATGCAGGCCGTCTCCGGCGCGGGCTACCCGGGCGTACCATCCCTCGACATCCTCGGCAACGTCATCCCCTTCATCGCCGACGAGGAGCCGAAGATCGAAGCCGAACTTCCGAAGATCCTCGGCGCGCTCGACGCGAACGGCGGCTTCGCGTTCGCGTCGTTCGGCGTGAGCGCGCAGGCCAATCGCGTGCCCGTCGAGCACGGACACACGGCGTGCCTATCGCTCGAGTTCACGACCAAGCCCAGCGTCGACGCCGCGCTCGCCGCGCTCGCCGACTGGCGCGGTCCCGACGGGGTGCGCGGCCTGCCGAGCGCTCCCGCCACGCCGATCATCGTGAGCGATGCGCCCGATCGCCCGCAGGCGCGCCGCGACGTGAACGCGGGGCGCGGCATGTCGGTCACGGTGGGTCGTGTGCGTGAAGACCCGCTGCTCCATCTCCGCCTCGTCGTGCTCGGCCACAACACGGTCGTCGGCGCGGCTGGTGCCTCGATCCTCAACGCCGAGTGGCTCGCGTCGCGCGGCCTGTTGAACGCGTGATCGTCGTCAAGTTCGGGGGCACGTCCATGGCCGACGCGGCGGCCATCACGCGTGCGGGTGAGATCGTGCGCACGCGCCTCACGCGCCAACCGATCGTGGTGGTGAGCGCCTTGGCCGGCGTCACCAACCAGCTGCTGCAGGTCGGCGCGCAGGCCGTCGACGGTCAGCTCGTGCCGGCGATGGCCACCGTGCAGGCGCTACGTGAACGGCACTTGAACGAGGCACACGCGCTCGTCGGCAACGATGCGGCCGGGATCGAGCTCGCTGGCGAACTCTCCAGCATGATCGACGAGCTCGCGGCGCTGGCCGAGGCGCTCTCGGTGCTGGGCCACGGCACGCCGCGCGCGATGGACAAGATCGCGGCACTCGGCGAACAGCTTTCGTCGCTCGTCGCGGCGGCCGCATTCCGGAAGATGGGACTCCCCGCGAGTCACGTCGACGCACGCGACGTGATGCGCACCGACGATCACTTCGGCAAGGCGGAGCCGCAGCCGGAGGCGATCAGCGAGGCGTCACGGCGCGTCTTGAGCCCGATCATCCGCGCAGGCGAGGTGCCCGTGATGGGTGGCTTTGTCGGAGCGACGGCTCAGCGCGTGACGACCACGCTCGGCCGCGGCGGCTCCGATTACTCGGCCTCGCTCGTGGGCGCGGCGCTCCGCACCGAGGCTATCGAGATCTGGACCGACGTGGACGGCATGCTGACGGCCGATCCGCGCATCGTCGCCGATGCGCGCCTCATCACGGACATCCGCTTCGACGAAGCAAGCGAACTCGCCTCGTTCGGCGCCAAGGTGCTGCACCCCAGCACGATTGCCCCCGCGGTCAAGCTCGGTATTCCGGTGTTCGTCTTCAATTCGCGGCATCCCACCGGCACCGGCACCCGGATCACCTTCGACGCGCCGCACCGCCCCGTGACCGCGATCGCTGGCAAGAAGAACGTCACCGTCATCAAGGTGAAGTCATCACGCATGTTGATGGCGCACGGCGTGCTGCGGCGCATCTTCGAGGTGTTCGAGCAGCATCGCACGTCGGTCGACGTGGTGGCCACGTCGGAGGTGTCGGTATCGGTGACCATCGACGACGTCACGCACCTCGAGGCCGTTCTCAATGACCTGCAGCCTTTGGGCGACGTGAGCGTGGAACGCAATCGCGGCATTCTCGCACTGGTAGGCTCAGGCATGAGCGACGACTCGCAGGCGATGGCGCGCGCACTCGCCGCGCTCGATGGTGCGCGCGTGCACATGGTGTCGCTGTCGGCGAGCGGCATCAACCTCACGCTCATCGTGGACGGGGACCAAGTGGACTCCGGTATGCGACGCTTGCACGCCGCCTTCTTCGGCCGACAGGTGGCGGCATGACAGACTCCGGTCGTCCCGATCGCAGCAGTCGTCCCGAGCGCGGTGAAGGAGCTGCGTCCGCCGTTCCTCAACGCCGCATCGCCATCATCGGCGACGGCAAGATGGGACAGTCCGTCGGCCAGCTCGCCGAGGAACGCGGCTGGACCGTCACGTCCCGACTCTCCCGTCGGGACAACAAGGAAGGCGTCGGCATTTCGCGCGAAGCCCTCGGCAATCCCGACGTGATCGTCGAGTTCACGCAGCCGTCGTCGGCGGTCACGAACATCCGTGCCGCGGTCGCCGCCGGTATCCCGATCGTCTGCGGCACGTCCGGCTGGTATGACGCGCTACCGGTTGTTCGTCACGCGGTAGAGGAGGGAAAGGGTAGTCTCTTCTGGGCCGCCAATTTCTCCGTGGGCGCGAGCATCCTGAATGCCCTCGCCACGGAAGCCGGTCGCCTGCTGCGCGCCCACCCGGGCTTCGGCACGCACATTCTCGAGACGCATCACGCCGCCAAGCGCGATGCGCCGAGCGGCACCGCCATCGTGCTCGAACAGTTCCTGCGCGCCGGTCTCAAGAAATCGACGCCCATCACCAGCGTTCGCGTGGGTGCCGTGCCGGGCGAGCACACGCTCACCATCGATGGCACATTCGAACAGCTGACCCTCCGGCACGAGGCACGCGATCGGCGTGTCTTCGCGGAGGGCGCCCTCATCGCGGCCAACTGGCTCGTTGGTCGTAGCGGCGTCTTTACCATGACGGACCTGCTCACATGACCCCACCGCTCCGCGGCTGCGGCACCGCGCTCGTGACGCCGTTTGCCGACGACGGCGCGCTCGACGAGGCCGCCCTCCGTTCGCTCGTCGAATGGCAAGTCTCCGAGGGGATCCACTTCGTGGTGCCGTGTGGCTCCACCGGCGAAGCGGTCACCATGACGCCCGATGAGCAACGCCGCGTGGTCGAGATCACCGTCGACCAGGTGAAGGGACGCGTCCCGGTGGTCGCGGGCTCGGGATCCAACGACACGAAGCGCGCCATCACGAACTCGACGATGATGCGCGAAGCGGGTGCCACGCACCTGCTCCACGTGTCCCCCATGTACAACAAGCCGCCGCAGCGCGGCATCATTGCGCACTTCAAGGCCATCGCTGCCGAGGCGGGGCTTCCGGTGGTGCTCTACAACGTGCCCGGCCGCACGGGATCCAACATCGAGGCGCGCACCACGCTCACGCTGGCCGAGGTGCCGGGGATCGTGGCCATCAAGGAGGCCTCGGGCAACCTCGCGCAGGTGCATGAGATCCTGCTGCATCGTCCCGCGGGTTTCACCGTACTCTCCGGCGACGACGCCCTCACGCTCGCGATGATGGCAGCCGGCGCCGATGGCCTCATCTCGGTGACGTCCAACGCCACGCCGCGCGCCATGGCGGAGTTGTGCACGCGCATTTCTGCAGGCAACCTCGTGGGTGCGCGCGCGCTGCATCGTGCGCTCTTGCCCTGGATGGACGCGGCATTCTGCGAGGCGAACCCGATGCCGGCCAAGGCCGCGCTCGCGATGATGGGCAAGATCCGGAACGTGCTGCGATTGCCGCTCGTACCGCTCGCTGCGGACAAGGAATCTGTCGTGCGCGCGGCGTTGGCTGCAGCCGGGACGACCACATGAGTTCGCTTTCGGAACGGATCGAAGCGCTCGCGGCCACGCCGGGGGGGCAACCGCTGGCTGACCATGCCGAGGCCACAGTGGCGGAGTTGCTCGACCAGCTGGAGTCCGGCGCAATTCGGAGCGCGGAGCGCGACGCGAACGGGACCTGGCATGCGGTGACGTGGGTCAAGCGCGGCATCCTCGTCGGCTTCCGTGCCGGGCGCATCGTCGATCTCTCGCCACGCCGCGAGAACGCGGCGTCGCCCTTCTCGTTCTTCGACAAGCACACCATTCCGACGCGCGCCTTCACGCTCGCCGACAACGTGCGCGTCGTGCCAGGCGGTTCCAGCGCGCGCCGCGGCGCCTACGTGGCGCCCGGCGTGGTCTGCATGCCGCCCATGTTCATCAACGTCGGCGCCTGGGTCGGCGCGGGCACGATGGTCGACTCGCACGCGCTCGTCGGTTCGTGCGCGCAGGTCGGGCAGCGCGTGCACCTGTCGGCGGCCGCGCAGATCGGCGGCGTGCTCGAGCCGGTCAACGCCTCGCCCGTCATCATCGAGGACGACGCCATCGTCGGCGGTAACTGCGGCGTTTACGAGGGCACCGTGGTGCGAGCACGGGCCGTGCTCGCGGCCGGCGTCGTGCTGACGCGCGGCACGCCGGTGTATGACTTGGTGAGGGAAACGGTGCACCGCGCCTCCGCCCAACACCCGCTCGAAATCCCGGAAGGAGCAGTGGTCGTTCCGGGCGCACGCGCAGTAAAGTCCAGTTGGGGTGCTGCTGAGGGACTTTCCCTCCAGACTCCCGTTATCGTGAAGTACCGCGACGAAAAGACCGATCTCGCAACCGCATTGGAATCATGGCTCCGCTAACTCCTCGTTCCGCCGCAGTGATGGGCCTCGGTACCATCGGAGGCTCCCTCGCCCTCGCCCTCATGCGCGCCG
>JAYTVE010000317.1:0-1630 GCA_043744185.1 Gemmatimonadota bacterium
GGAAGGCAGCCCGCCCCGAGGCGCGCGAGCACCCACAGCGCCCAGAGCGCCTCGCGGCCACCGCCCAGCGGGGTGTGCGCCGCCCGTATCGCCAGGGACGCGAAGCGGATGCGCGGCGTGGCGAGAGCGTACGGAGGTGCGGGCTGCATGAGCGCGAATCTACCCGCCGCCGGTCGCGGGGCCAGCACGGTGCCCTCTCGAGGCGCAGGCCGCTAACTTTTGGCCATGGCACCTCGGATGCGTTCCGTCCTCTGGGTTGATGACGAGGCGGAGCTCCTCGAGCCGCATCGGCTCTTTCTCCGCGACCACGGCTACGACGTACAGGCCGCGTCGAATGCCGACGATGCCATCGCGATGCTCCAGCGCCAGGCCTACGACGTCGTGCTCCTCGATGAGCAGATGCCCGGGAAGCGCGGCCTTGAGGCGTTCCGCGAAATGCAGGCGGTCGCGCCGGCCACGAAGGTCGTGATGGTCACCAAGAGCGAGGACGACGCCACGCTCCGCGAGGCCTTGGGCGCCAACGTGCGCGACTACCTCGTGAAGCCGGTGACGCCGCGGCAAGTGCTGACCGCGCTCACCCGACTCCTCGACGGCGAGAAGTTCCGCCAGCAGGCGATCGCCCGCGGCTTCGCCGAACGGTTCCGCGAGCTCGAGGCCGTGCGCTCGCGCGACCTCGATTGGCGCGGTTGGATCGAGCGCTTCGACGAGCTCATGAAGTGGGACGTGGACCTGGCGGGCGCCGGTGAAACGGGGCTCTACGAGTCGCTGCGCGGGCTCTATCCGGCCATGCAGCGCGACTTCGCCGACTACATGAAGGGTGCGTATCCCAAGTGGTGCAACGATCTCCAGGGTGACCGCCCGCCGCTCTCGGTCGACGTGGTCGGCGAGTTTCTCGCGCCGCTCCTGGGGCAGCACAAGGCCGCGGTTTTCATCGTGGTGGACTGCCTGCGGCTCGACCAATGGAAGGTGCTGGAGCCGCTCATCACGCCGATGTTCGACTGCGACGTGACGCACTACTTCTCCATCCTGCCGACCGCCACGCCGTATGCGCGGAACGCGCTCTTTTCCGGGCTCTTTCCCGGCGAGATTGCGGCGCGCTTTCCCGACTGGTGGCGCGACGACCGCGACGACGAGTCGCTCAACGCACACGAGCGTCCGTTGCTCGAGGCGCACCTCAAGGAGCTGCGTGGCACCACGCCGGTACGCTACGAGAAGCTGACCACCGCGCGCGACACGGCCGACCTCGAACGCCGCATGAACTCGGTGATCGCCGCGGAAGGGATCAGCGCGTTCGTGTTCAACTTCGTGGACATGCTCACGCATGGGCGCTCGGAGTCGCTCGTGCTGGCCGAGGTCGCGAAGGACGAGATCGCGCTCCGCGCGCTCACCAAGCAGTGGTTCGAGCGCTCGGCGCTCTTCTCGCTGCTCAAGGAGGCGGCGCGCCGGAAGGTGCCGGTGTTGCTCACGAGTGACCACGGCGCGGTGCACTGCCTGACGCCGGCCACGGTGTACGCCAAGAAGGACGCGAGCCCCAACCTGCGCTTCAAGATGGGCGAGGACCTGCGTGCCGAGCAGAAGGAGCACGCGCTCAACTTTCCCGATCCGACCGTGATCCGCCTGCCGCGGCGCG
>JAYTVE010000318.1:0-19405 GCA_043744185.1 Gemmatimonadota bacterium
GTCGTACGAACGGGCCTTGGCCGCCGAGGCCGCCGGCAATCGTTCGCGCGCGATCATCAACTTCCAGCGTTTCCTCGAAATGACCGATGCGCCAGATCCCGCCGTGCGCCCGCTTGTCGAGAACGCCAAGGCTCGCCTCGCCCGCCTCACCGGAGATGCCCGCAAGTGACGGACTCGGTTCGCATCCAGCGCTTGCCACACAATCCCGACCTCCCGCTCCCTGTACGCGCCACTACCCACGCGGCGGGCTACGACGTGTGCAGCGCCGAGCCCGATTTCGTGCTCAACCCCGGCGAGCGCCGGGCCGTTGCCACCGGGCTCGCCTTCGAGTTGCCTCAGGGGATGGAGATGCAGGTGCGCCCGCGCTCAGGGCTCGCCCTCAAGCACGGCATCACGCTGCCCAACGCGCCGGGCACGATCGACCCCGACTATCGCGGCGAGCTCAAGGTCATAATGCAGAACGGCGGGCAGGAAGCCGTGACCTTCAAGCGCGGCGAACGAATCGCGCAGTTGGTGTTCGCGCGGTTCGAGGCGCCGACGTTGGTCGAGGCATCGGAGCTGGACAACACCGCGCGCGGGGCAGGCGGGTTTGGCAGCACGGGGCGCTGAGGCCGCCACTACCCGGTCAGGGAGGGGCAGCGGACGCGTCACCAACCCGTGGCGATTCCCCCGCTTGTTTTTCGACGCGCGAATGCCGAATCTCCCCGTGTCGGGTGCACGTTCCCGGCACTTGGGGTGTAGCTCAATCGGCAGAGCTCCCGGCTGTTAACCGGAGGGTTGGTGGTTCGAGTCCACCCGCCCCAGCTGAAGTCGCAAACGCCCGGCCTGCAGCTGCGGGTCGGGCGTTTGTCGTTGTTGCGCAGGCGTCGCAGCGCTACTTCGCACCGCGACTGCGCCTGAGCACGCGGCCGGGACGCGCGCCGGTCATTGCCCCGTCGAGGATCACCGGCACGCCGTTCACCATCACGTGCACGATTCCGGCGCTATAGCGATGCGGATCGGTGAACGTGGACAGGTCCTGCACCTTCTCGGCGTTGAACACGGTGAGATCGGCGCGCATTCCCTCACGCACGATGCCGATGTCCGCCTGCCCGATCCGAGCCGCCGGCATCGACGTCATCTTCGCGATCGCCTGCGGCAGCGTGAGAAGCCGATCGTCGCGCACGTAGCGCGCCAACACACGTGGAAAGCTCCCGTACGCGCGCGGATGCGGGAAACCGACACCGAACCCCACCAGATCACCGTCGCTCTCGATCATCGCCGCCGGATGCGCCATGAATCGCCGCACGTCGCCTTCGTCCATCGCGTGATAGATGGCCGTGAACCGTCCCGCGATCATCAGGTCCACAATGAGCGGAATGCCCGCGGCCACGGTATTCGGTTTGCCGCGCTCGCGCGCATAGTCCGCAAGCGTGCGTCCGGCATATTCGGGCGCCGAGGGAATGCCCGAGAATTGGATGCTGGTGAGGTCGCGCCCCGCTTGCTCGGCGAAGATGTGCGGCATCTCCGCTTCCGCCTTCGCGCGCATCGCCGGATCGCGCATGCGGGCCAGAAACGCGTCGCGCCCACCCTCGAGCGCCCATGACGGCAGCAGCAAGTCGCCGTAGGTGTTGAACGCGGTGTACGGGTAGAGGTCGAAGGCGAGGTCGACGCCGGCCGCGCGCGCCGAGTCGATGAGGGCGAGCGCAGGCACGCTGCCGCCGAACTGTGCCGCCCCCGTGCTCTTGATGTGGTGGATCTGCGCTGGCACGTTCGCCCCGCGCGCGATCGCAATCACCTCGCGGATGGACACCAGCAGCGCCGGCCCCTCATCGCGCATGTGCGTCACGTAGCTGCCGCCGAAAGGCCGCACCGCGCGCGCCATCGCCACGAGTTCGTCGATCTTCGCGAAGGTGCCCGGCAGGTATTCGAGCCCGCTGCTCAGGCCCAGCGCACCCTGACGCATGGCACTGTCGGTGAGCGCCACCATGTGCGCGAGTTCCGGCGCGGTCGGGCCCCGGTTCGCCAGTCCGATGACGCGCTTCCGGATCCAGCCGTGTCCGGCAAAGAACCCGACGTTCGGGGCAACGCGGAGTCCCGCCACGTGCTCGGCCAGCGGCCAGGGCAGGTCACCCGAGTGCAACGAGGCGACCACCGTCGTGACCCCCTGCCGGAGGAAGTTCTCCGCCAGAGGCGTGGCGGCGATGTCCTGTGTATGGTCGTGCGAGTCCACGAACCCCGGTGCGATAACGAGGCCGCGCGCGTCAATGACGCGCTTCCCGTTCGACGGCGCGATCCCGTCTCGGGCCACGCGCACTATGAAGCCGGCGGTGACGGCAACGTCCGCCACGAAGGGCGCTCCGCCTGTGCCGTCCACCACGCTGCCGCCTTTGAGGAGAACGTCGTAGCGGGCATGCTGGGCGCGAAGGGAAGGGCACCAAGCCCCGACGAGCAGGGCCGCCATGCGAGCGAGTCGGATCGGATTCATGCCCCAAGATGCCGCGTCCGCCGCGAGCCCGGAATGCGTCCGGGAAGCCGACCACCCCACCTGCGCCTCGCCGCCAACCACGTGACGGACCACGGGGGGTCAGTCGTCTAGGTTGCGGTACGGCAACAGCTTGTATCGGATGTCGTGCGCCCGTTAGCTTCCAGTTTCCGCCCCCCCAGATCGTCGTTTTGCCCTCACCGCGTGCACCTCACATTCGTGGGTGCGTGCCTGACACCCCGAGATGCGCTGGCCGTCCTTCAAGGCTGGGTCGTGGTTCCCCGCCAACTCGATCGCGGTGGACCTCGGCACCGCGAACACGCTGATCTACGTGAAGGGCGAAGGCATCGTGCTCAACGAGCCTTCCGTTGTCGCGCTCGATCGCGAAACGAGACGCATCAAGGGCGTGGGACTTGAAGCGAAGCGGATGCTCGGCCGCACCCCCGAAGGCGTGATCGCCGTGCGCCCGATGAAGGACGGCGTCATCGCCGACTTCGACGTGACGGAAAAGATGCTGCGCTACTTCCTCACGCTCATCATCGAGAATCACGTCTTCAAGGTGAAGCCGCGCGTCATCGTGTGCGTGCCGTCGGGCATCACCGAGGTGGAGAAGCGCGCCGTCCGCGACTCGGCGCTTGGCGCCGGCGCGAAGCAGGTCTTCATGGTGGCGGAGCCGATGGCGGCCGCGATCGGCGTCGGCCTCCCGGTGGAAACGCCCACGGGCAACATGGTGATCGACATCGGCGGCGGCACCACGGAAATTGCGGTCATCGCGCTCTCGGGCATCGTCTCCGACACCTCGATCCGCACGGGCGGCGACGAGCTGGACATGAGCATCGTGCAGTTCATGCGCAAGAACTACAACCTCCTCATTGGCGAGCCAACGGCGGAGCAGATCAAGATCCAGATCGGATCGGCGTATCCGGTGGGCGAGGAGCGCGAAATGGAAGTGAAAGGACGCGACCTTGTCTCCGGTATCCCGAAGACGGTGCGCGTGCACTCCACCGAAATCCGCGAGGCGGTGCAGGAGCCGATCCAGCAGATCGTCGACGCCGTGCGGCGCGCGCTGGAAATCACGCCACCCGAACTCGCGAGCGACATCGTCGATCGCGGCATCGTCATGACGGGCGGCGGTGCGCTCATCCGCGGCCTCGACCTGCTGCTGCAACAGGAAACCGGACTCCCCATCCACGTCGACGACGATCCGCTGACGTGCGTCGTGCGCGGCACGGGGCGCATCCTCGACGACGAGGACAAGTACTGGTCGGTCCTCTCCGAGTGACCTGACGGTGGCGCGCACCGCACGCAGCAGCAACAACAGCGGGGCGGACACGGTGTTGCTCATCGTGTGCCTCGTGCTCGCATTCATTGCGGTAGTGCTCCCCGGCGACATGCGCCGGCCGGTGGCCGAGGGGCTTCGCCGCACCGCGCTCGCACCGCTGCTCCAACTGCAGGGCGCTGCCGAGCGCGGCCGAGCCGCCCTCGCGCAGCACGATGCCACGGTCGTCAATCGCGACTCGATGACCGTGCGCGCGATGACCATTGCGTCACTCGAGTCCGAGAACGAGCGCCTTCGCAAGGTCCTCGGCCTGTCGCAGCGCCTGCGCTGGGGCTTCGTTCCCGCCGAGGTGCTGCACGGGAAGGGACTGGGCGAGGAGTTCACCGTGGCGCTCACCGCAGGTGATGCGGCCGGCGTGCGCCGCCTCTCGCCGGTCGTGGCACCGGAGGGACTCGTCGGCATGGTGACGAGCACCGATCCGCAGACGGCGCAGGCGATCGTCTGGTCGCACCCGGATTTTCGTGTCAGCGCGATGAGCACCGACGGCAAAGCGTTCGGCATCGTGCGCCCGCACATCGGCGGCAGCGGCGCGAGCCGCTACCTGCTCGAGATGAGCAACGTTCCATTCCGCAATTCGCTCGCGACGGGCGCGCTGATCGTCAGCTCAGGTCTGGGCGGTACGTACCCACGCGGCATACCCATCGGTACGGTCATGCAGGAACTCACGACGGCTGAAGGGTGGGCGCGCACCTATCTCATCCGTCCCGCGGTATCGCCTGGCGATGTCACGAGCGTGATGGTACTGAACCCACAGCGCGTGCAGGCGGGGGTCGCCTCCGTGTGGACGAGCGTGGCCGCGGCCGACAGTGCGGCGCGCGCGATCGCCAATGCGGGGGACGATGCGGCGCGCCGTGCCGCGCTCGCGGAGTTGGCGGCACGGCGCGCGGTCACTGACACGATGGCGCTCGAGGATTCGACCGGCGTGCGCCCCGATTCCGCGGTGCGCGCGGCGCGTCCACTCGTGCCAGGTGACACGACCGTGCGTCGGCGTCGCCGTCGCCCACCATCGGACTCCGTGCCGCCTGCCGGCACGCCGCCGGGAGCGCCGCGATGAACGTCTCCCGCACGATCAAGGGGCTGACGGTCTTCGCCCTGCTCGTCACGCTGCACTACACGGTGCGTCCGCTGCTCGGTTGGCGCGCGCCGGTCGACTTTCTCGTGGTCGCGGTGCTGCTCACGGCGGTGCGCGTACGACCCGGCACAGCCGCGGTAGTCGGCTTCGTGAGTGGCCTTGCGGCGGATGCGCTCACCCCCGAGGCGTTCGGTACCGGTGCGCTCGCCTTCACCGCCGTGGCATATCTCGCGAGCTGGCTCAAGGCCGTGTTCTTCGCCGACAACTTCGCGCTCAACGGCATCTTCTTCTTTCTTGGCAAGTGGGCGTCGGACCTCGTGATCGTGCTGGCCGAGCGCCGACTGCACGGGCTCGACCTGCTGCAGCAGATATTGCTCTGGTCGCCGCTCTCCGCGCTCGTCACGGCAGTTGCGGGGCTGGTCCTTCTCATTGTCCTCCGCCCGCTCCTCGACGAGCCGGCGGTGGCTTAGTGCGCCTCGGGTGAGTACGTCCTTCCACCCCAACGAGGTCCAGCGCCGCGGGCGCATCGCGAGCGGGCTCGTGGCGCTCACGATCTTCGTGCTCATGAGCGCGTTCTTCCGCACGCAGGTGCTGCGCAACGCGCAATACGCGCTCGAGTCGGAACAGAACCGCCTGCGTGAAGTGCCGCTCCCCGCGCCGCGTGGCATCATCTACGACCGCGCGGGGCAGATCATCGCCGAAAACCTGCCCGGCTACACGGTATCGTTGCTGGCGCCGGGCGTGGACTCGCTGCGTGCCGCGTTGCGGCGTCTCTCCGGCACCATTCCGCTCTCCGCGCCACAGATCGACGTGGCCGTGCGACGCTTCCGTCGCGCACCCAACCGTCCGGCCGTGATCCTCGCCGACGCGTCGTTCGACGTCGTGTCGGTGCTCGAGGAGCATCGCATCGAGTTCCCGGGCCTCATCATCCAGGCATCACCCAAGCGCTATTACCCGGATGGCGCGGCAGTCGCGTCGTTCGTTGGTTACACGGGCGAGATTACCGAAGCCGAGCTCGCGCGCGACGCGTTTCGCGGGTACAAGGCCGGCCAACAGGTCGGGAAGGGCGGACTCGAGAAGCAGTACGAGTCGCAGCTGCGCGGTCGCGAGGGCACGCGCTACGTCGAGGTGGACGCGCGGGGTCGCGTGGTGCGCGAGGCCGGCGCTCGCGCCGACATTCCGCCCGAGCGCGCGGCCGTGCTTCGCACCAACATCGACCTCGACCTGCAGCGCTTCATCGTCGCGCTCTTCGGCGACTCGCTACAGGGTGGTGCGGTCGCACTGGACCCGAGGACCGGCGCCGTCATCGCGATCCATTCAGCGCCCGCCTACGACCCGAACCGGTTTACCGGCGGCATTCCCGCCGACTACTGGAAGCAGCTCAACACCGACCCGCGGCGCCCGCTGTACAACAAGGTGCTGCAGGGGCGCTATGAGCCCGGCTCGACGTGGAAGCTCGCCACGGCGGCACTGGCACTGGAGCGCAAGGTGGCGACGCTCGACGACCGCATGCCGACGCCGTGCACCGGCGGCTACCAGTTCGGCAACCGCTACTTCAAGTGCTGGGACAAGAAGGGACACGGCAACCTCAACTTGCGCGAGGCGATCGCCGCCTCGTGCGACGTGTACTTCTACCAGCTTGGCCTCAAGATCGGCATCGAGCGTCTGGTGGCCGGCGGCGTGTCGCTCAAGTTCCTCGACCGCACCGGCATCGACCTGCCTGAAGAGTCACCGTCGCAATTCCCGTATGCGGTGGAGTACTACAACAAGCGCTACGGACCGCGCGGGTGGTCCAATGCGGTGGTACTCAACCTGTCCATTGGGCAGGGAGAGAATTCGCAGACCGTGCTCAACATGGCGCGCTTCTACACGGCACTAGCCACCGACGGCCGCGAGGCGGTGCCCACCGTGATGCAGCGCGTGACCAAGCGTGATTCCATCATGAACCTCAGCAAGGAGCAGCTCACGGCGCTCCGCGAGGCGATGGCCGGCGTGGTCGAGGCGGGTGGCACCGCCGCGAGCGCCGCCATCCAGGGGGTGCGCCTGGCCGGAAAGACGGGCACCGCGCAAAACCCGCAGGATCCCAAGCGTGACCACGCCTGGTTTGTCGGCATGGCGCCGGCCGAGCAGCCCACGGTGGTGGTCGCGGTGATGCTCGAGTTCGGCGGTCACGGCACGCGCGCGGCGCGCATCGCCTCCAAGATCATCGAGCATTTTCTCAAGGTGAAGGCTGCCCCGCTTCCAGTCACGGAGGCGGGGCTGTGATCCAGCGGACCCTCGCCGACCGTCCGCTCGCGGCCATTGCGGTGCTGCTGACCGTGTTCGGGATTGCGGTGGTGTACAGCGCTGGGCAGACCGACGTCCTCGTGCCGGTGGTGGCCAAGGCGTGGCAGCGACAGCTCGGCTGGTTCGTGGTGGCGGCGCTCAGTGCCGTGCTCGCCAGCCGGGCCTCGGTGCGCGTGCTCGAGTGGAGCGCGTGGCCGGTCTACCTCGGTGGCGTGCTGCTGCTCACGGTCACGCTCATCTTCGGCTCTGGTGCCGGTACCGCCGCAAGCCAGAAGGGGTGGCTGACGATTGGCGGCGTTCGACTGGGGCAGCCATCGGAGTTGGCCAAGATCTTCGTGGTGATGATGCTCGCGCGCGTGCTGGCCGCGCGGCGAGAGGCGCCGACGTCGCTCATCGACCTGTGGAAGCCGGCGCTCGTCGTGTTCATCCCGTGGACGCTCATCATGCTCCAGCCCGATCTGGGCACGGGCATCGTCTTCATCGGCATCTTCTTCTGCATGCTCTTCTGGAGCGGCGTGAAGTGGCCGCTGCTCGTGCTCGCGGCGAGCCCCGGCATCTCGCTGCTCGTCGCGTTCAGCACGGGGGTCTGGGGTGTCTGGTTCGTGATGCTCGTGGCACTCGTGATCTGGTACCGCCCGTACCTGTGGGAAGGGATCGCGGTCGTCGTGGCGAACGTGGTGGCGGGCGTGATTGCGCCGATTCTCTGGGACCGCTTGCACCCGTATCAACAGCGCCGATTGCTGGTATTCCTGGATCCGCAGAGCGACCCGCGCGCCTCGGGCTATCACGTGATCCAGAGCCAGGTGGCCATCGGCTCCGGGGGCTGGCTCGGCAAGGGCTACCTCGACGGCTCGCAGAAGCGCCTCGCCTTCCTGCCCGCGCAGCACACCGACTTCATCTTCTCGGTGGTCGGCGAGGAGCTCGGATTCCTCGGTGTCTCGATCGCGCTCGGCCTCTTTCTCGGACTCTTCCTGCGCACGGTGCGCGTTGCCCAGCGCGCCAACGACCAGTTCAGCTCGCTTGTGGCCTTCGGGCTCGGCGCCAGCTGGTTCGTGCACGTGATCGTGAACGTGGGCATGACGCTCAACCTGATGCCGATCACGGGCATTCCGCTGCCATTCTTCAGCTACGGCGGCTCCTTCCTGCTCAGCTGCTGGTTGGCGGTGGGGATTCTGCTGCGCGTGAGCAGTGAAGGGCGCGGACGCGCCGGCACGTTCGCGATGTAGTCTGCGCGCGCGACGAGTACCACGCCGCTTCGCGTCCACGAGGGAGGGTTGATGATCGCTTTCCGAACGCTGGCCATCCTCGGCGTCGCACTGCCGATCACGATGTGCGCCCACGACCTCGGTGCGCAGCCACCGGCCGCGTCGACCGCCGTACCGCCCACGTTCGAGTGGAAGAACGGCCGCTGGTTCGACGGCGAACGCTTCATCAGTCGCACGGTCTGGAGCGAGCACGGCAATCTCACGGACCGTCGTCCCATGGCCGTCGACTCCGTCATCGACCTCGCGGGTGGATTCGTGGTGCCCCCCTTCGGAGAGGCACACAATCACAATGCCGTGCCGAGCGACACCGGGATTTCCGCTCGCTACCTGCGCGAGGGAATCTTCTACGTGCAGAATCCGAGCAACCTGCTCCGGGATCGCGACGCCGCGCGCGGGCGCTTCAACGTGACCGGCGCCATCGACGTGACCTTCTCGAACGCGGGATTCACTGGTCCCGGTGGCCATCCCATGGGACTCGCGCGCCGCAACGTCGCGCGAGGCGTCTGGCAGCCCGGCGACGCGGAGGGCGGGTTCTACAACTCGCTCGCGGACACGGCCGACCTCGAGGCGCGCTGGCCCGCGCATCTCGCCACGCGCCCCGATTTCGTGAAGACCTTCCTGCTCTTCTCCGACGAGTATGACGTCCGGCTGGCCGACTCGACGACGCGAAACTGGCGCGGCGTCAGCCCCGCCGTTCTCGCGCGCATCGTGCGAAAGGCGCACGCGGCCCGCCTGCGTGTGGTCACGCACGTGGAGACGGCAGCAGATTTTCGCCACGCGGTTGACGCCGGGGTGGACGAGATCAACCACCTGCCAGGCTTTCGGCCCGAGGGCGACACGCCCGGCGGCTACGCCAAGCTCGACCGCTATCGATTGACCGCCGCCGACGCGAACGCGGCGGCGCAACGGGGCGTCATCGTGGTCACGACGGTGAGCGAGGCGTTCGAACTGCTCAACGTGGCCGCGCGCAGCGACGAGGAGAGCGCCGAACTCGCGCGCGCCGTGCGCGGGATGCTCATGGAGAACCTGCGCCTGTTACGCGACGCCGGGGTGACCATCGCGTTGGGTAGCGATCGCTATCGCGCGAGCAGCAGCGCCGAGTTTCGGACGCTGCGCGCCACTGGACTGTTTACCGAGGTGGCGCTGCTGCGCATGTGGAGCATGGTGACGCCGCACGCGATCTTTCCGGATCGTCGCGTGGGTTCGCTCGCCGAGGGGGCGGAGGCGTCGTTTCTTGTCCTTGAGGGCGATCCCTTGGTCGACCTGGCCAACGTGGAACGGATTCGAACCCGGCTCAAGAACGGTTGGCTGATTCGCTAAAAGGATGCGCGCATCCCACGGGAGCTCGACGGGACAACCTCTCGGTTCTGGTTGCACCGAACACACACCGAATCGGCACTACTCTCGACCCGTTTTGTGACCTAAGTTCCACGAATGGCTTGGTTCCGCAAAGACAAGAAACCCCGCACGCCGCTCCGTCAGCGCCACGAAATCCCGGCCGACGCGTGGGAGAAGTGCGAGCACTGCGACTATACGGACATCCGGGAGAAGTTCGTCCGGAACCTGAACGTCTGCCCGTCGTGCGGCTTTCACCGCCGCATTCGCGCCATCGAGTACGTCAACATCCTGCTCGATGACGGTACGGTGGAGGAGCTCGAGGGCGACCTGCGCTCCCGCGATCCGCTCGGTTTTCCCGACTATCCGGCGCGCCTCAAAAAGGCGCACGCCAATGCCGGCGACGAGGACGCGATTCTCACCGTGTCCGGCGCGCTCGGCGGCATGCCCGTGAACCTCGGTTGCATGGACTTTGCCTTCATGGGCGGCTCCATGGGCTCGGTGGTCGGTGAGAAGATCGCCCGACTCGGCCAGCGGTCGCTCGAGCGGAAGTACCCCCTGGTACTCATTTCCGCCTCGGGCGGCGCACGCATGCAGGAAGGGGTGCTCTCGCTGATGCAGATGGCGAAGACCTCCGCCGTGCTCGCGCAGTTGGCGGATCGGCGCATTCCGTACGTCTCGATCCTCACCAACCCCACCACGGGCGGCGTGAGCGCGAGCTACGCCATGCTCGGAGATGCCATCATCGCCGAGCCGGGGGCCGTGATCGGTTTCGCCGGTCCGCGCGTCATCAAGCAGACGCTGGGGCAGGACCTTCCCGAGGGATTCCAGACGTCGGAGTTCCTGCTCGACCACGGCATGGTGGACCAGGTCGTGCCGCGCGCAGACCTCAAGCGCACCGTGGGTACCCTGTTGCGGCACATGAGCGGAAAGCCGGCCGCATCCGGGTGGGCCGCGAGCTGAAGGACTACCGCCAGGCGCTCGACTACCTCTTCGAGCGCACGCAGGGACGCGACAAGCTGGGACTCGAGCGGATGCGCGATTTCCTGCGCGTCCTCGGCGACCCGCACGAGCGGCTCCGCTGCTTTCACGTCGCGGGCACCAACGGAAAGGGCAGCACGGTGGCCACGCTGGAGACGCTGCTGCGCGCGCAGGGGCTGACGGTGGGCAAGTACACGTCGCCGCACCTCGTGGACTTTACCGAGCGCATTCTGGTGAACGGTGAACCGGTCAGCAGCGACGCCGTGGTGGAGTTCGTGCAGCGCTGGACGCCCGACGTGGAGCGCACGGGGGCGAGCTTCTTCGAAGCCACGACCGCGCTCGCCTTCGATGTGTTCGCGCAGGCCGGTGTCGACGTGGCAGTCATCGAAGTCGGACTCGGCGGCCGGCTGGACTCCACCAACGTGATCGCGCCCATCGTGGCTGGCGTCACGGGAATCGGACTCGACCACCAGGAGCTCCTCGGCAACACCAAGGTGGAGATCGCCGGCGAGAAGGCGGGCATCTTCAAGCCTGGCGTTCCCGCCGTGATCGGCGAGGCTGACCCCGAAATTCGCGACGTGCTGGTGGCGCATGCGCGCGCGCGCGGGGCAACGCCGATTCGCGTGGTACCGGACGAGAGCCGGGTGAGCGATGTCCACGTCGGGCCCGAGGGGACGTCGTTCAGCTTTGCGATGGCGGGGAGTACGCCGGTGGCGCTACGGACCTCGCTCGCGGGGCGGCATCAGGCGGACAACGCGGCGGTGGCCATCACGATGCTGGATGCGGCGGGCGCGCCCTTCGCTCGCGGCATGCACGAGATCTCGGCGGCCCTGCCACACGTCCGTCTGCCGGGGCGATTCCAACTGCTCGGCAAGCACCTGTTCGACGTGGCGCACAACGCGGATGGCATGGCGGTCATGGAGCGCACGCTACGTCTTGTGAACCCGCCGCGTCCGGCGGTCGCCGTGCTCAACGTGCTCAACGACAAGGACTGGCGCGCGATGATGGCGGTGCTGGCGCGCTTCGTCGATCACCTCGTGGTTACGGTGAGTCCGACGTCGCCCGCATCGCGACGCTGGGACCCTGCGGAGGCTGCTGCGTTCGCGAACGCCAACGGGTGGCCGGCCACGCTCGAGCCCGATTTCACGAAGGCGCTGGCGCTTGCCGACACGATGGGAAAGACGGTCATCGTGACCGGCTCCTTTCACACCGTGGGCGATGCGATGGTCGCCTTGAACGTGAGCCCGCTCGCCCGGTAGATTTTCTCGATGACACTCGGTCCCCTCCACGGATTTCGCGATTTCTATCCCGCCGAACTGGCGGAGCGCGCGCACATCATGCGCGCGTGGCGCGACGTGGCGCGCCGGTTCGCGTTCGTGGAGTACGACGGTCCGCCGCTCGAGTCGCTCGAGCTGTACACGCGGAAGAGCGGCGACGAGATCGTGGGCCAACTGTACAGCTTCAAGGACAAGGGCGACCGCGACGTGGCGCTGCGTCCCGAGATGACGCCGACGGTGGCACGCATGGTGGGCGCGCGCGCCAATGCGCTACGCAAGCCGGTGCGCTGGTTCTCGATGCCGCAGCTCTTCCGATACGAGCGCGCGCAGAAGGGGCGGCTCCGCGAGCACTACCAGTTGAACGTGGACATCTTCGGCGAAGCCGACGTGACGGCGGATGCGGAGCTCGTGGCGGTCGCGATCGAGATCATGCGCACGCTCGGACTCACGCACGCCGACGTGCAGGTGCGCGCGTCGGATCGGCGAATTCTCATGGGCTGGCTAGCCGCGCTCGGTGTGCCGGAATCGGCGTACCCCGCTGCGTACGCGGTGATCGACAAGCTTGGCCGCGAGCCCCACGACGTGGCCGAGGAGAAGCTGATCAAGGGTGGCGTGCCGACGACAGCGGTACAGGCGATCCTGCACGCGGCCACGCAGACGCTCGCAGATGTGGCCGCGTGCGTTGCGGGCACGGAGGCTGCGGCGCATGTGGACGCGTTTGGTCGTTTTGCGGACGGCGTGGTCGCGCTCACTGGTGATGGCGCGCAGTGGCTCCGCTTCGATCTTTCGATTGTGCGCGGCCTCGCGTACTACACCGGCATCGTCTTCGAGCTCTTCGACGCGCAAGGTGAACACCGCGCCATCTGCGGCGGCGGTCGCTACGACAACTTGCTCAAGGGACTGGGCGGTCCAGACCTGCCAGCGCTCGGCTTCGGCATGGGCGACGTGGTGCTCGGCGACCTGTTACGTGGGAAGGGGCTGTTGCCCACGGATGCGCCCGGGCCTGAGTTCTGGGTCACGGGTAGCGCCGCCGGTGGCATCCCAGAAGCCATGCAAGTCGCGCACGAGTTGCGCGTCGCCGGCTTTGCGGTCGAGTATGCGTTGCGCGCGCAGAAGCCCGACAAGCAGTTCAAGGCGGCGCAATCTGCGCTCGCGAGGTACGTGGTGCAGGTGCACGAAGACTTCGGATCGACCCGGCGGGTGACGCTGCGTGAGGCGCACCGACCGAGCGGGGGTCCGTCGCTCGCGGCCTTCGTGCCGGCGATCGACGCGACCCTTGACCAACTGCTCACCGCCGCCGTGGCGCATCGCGCCGACGCCTTCTAACCCACCGGGCTCCCCCAGCGGGAGCCGCTCGACGACCGGACACTCTCGCATGGCTGACGACAAGAAGCTCACCACGCGCGCTGCCGACTTCAGTGCGTGGTACAACGAACTGGTGCTCCGCGCGGAGCTGGCCGACTACGCACCCGTGCGTGGCTGCATGGTCATCCGCCCGAACGGCTACGGCATCTGGGAGCGGATGCAGCGCCAGCTCGACGACATGTTCAAGGCCACCGGCCACCAGAACGCCTACTTCCCGCTGCTCATTCCGCAGAGCTTCCTGAGCAAGGAAGCCGAGCACGTCGAGGGGTTCGCGCCCGAAACGGCGGTCGTGACCCACGGCGGCGGCAAGCTGCTCGAGGAGCCGCTGGTGCTGCGCCCGACGTCGGAGACGATCATCTACTCGATGTTCGCCAAGTGGGTGCAGTCGTACCGCGACCTGCCCATTCTCATGAACCAGTGGGCAAACGTCATCCGCTGGGAGATGCGCACGCGCCTCTTCCTGCGCACGCTCGAGTTCCTCTGGCAGGAGGGCCACACGGCGCACGCGACGCACGACGAGGCCGAGGAAGAGACGCGCCGCATGCTCGGTGTGTACCGCACCTTCATGGAGCAGTACATGGCCATGCCCGTCATCACTGGGCAGAAGACCGCGAGCGAGAAGTTTGCCGGCGCGCTGCGCACGTATTCCTGCGAAGCGATGATGCAGGACAACAAGGCGCTGCAGGCGGGCACGTCGCACAACCTCGGACAGAACTTCGCCAAGGCGTTCGAGCTCACGTTCCAGAGCGCCGAGGGCACGGAGGAGTTCGCGTGGAACACGAGCTGGGGCGTGTCCACGCGCATGGTGGGCGGCCTCATCATGACGCACTCGGACGACAAGGGCCTGATCTGTCCGCCGCGCCTCGCGCCGATCGAAGTCGTCATCGTGCCGATCTTCCGCACGGACGAAGACAAGGCGCGCGTGCTGGCGGCCGCGGAGCAGCTCAAGGAGAGCCTGGGCTCTTTTTCCAAGCCCGAGCACCAGCGCCGTCGCATCCACATCGACGCGCGCGAGGGGATGAAGCCCGGCGCCAAGTACTACGAATGGGAGCTGCGCGGCATTCCGCTCCGCATGGAGCTCGGCCCCCGTGACCTGGATCAGGGCCAGTGCGTGATCGTGCGCCGCGACACTGGCGTGAAGACGCCGATGCCGCTGGCCGAACTCGAGACGGCGCTCCCCGCGTTGCTTGAGCAGATGCAGGCAGAGCTTCTGGCAGCGGCCATCGCGCGTCGCGAGGCCAACTCGATTCGTGAACGCATCAGCTACGATCAGTTCAAGGAAGTGATGGCGGGCAATGGCGGATTCGTCTATGCCGGCTGGTGCGGCGATCCCGCCGTCGAGGCGCAGGTGAAGGAGGAGACCAAGGCCACGATCCGTTGCATTCCGGATGCGGAGTTCCGTTCGCCGGTGGCACCGACGACGTGCATGGTCACCGGGCGCCCGGCCACCTGCGAGGTGTTGTGGGCGAAGGCGTACTAACGCCCGCCTTCACGCGATCAAGCGGCATCCTTCACTGTGAAGGGGTGCCGCTCGATGTCATCGCCGAGCGTGAAGGGACGCCCACATACGTCTACAGCGCCGCGATCCTGCGGCGACAGTTCGCACGGCTTGAGGCCGCGCTCGATGGCGTGCCGCACCGCATCCACTTCGCAATGAAAGCCAACGGCTCGCTGGGCGTGCTGCGCACTCTGCGCGAGGCTGGCGCCCACGTCGACTGCGTCTCGTCGGGCGAACTCTATCGAGCGCAGCAGGCGGGGTTCATGCCAAGCGAGATCATCGTCGGCGGCGTGGGCAAGCGCGCGGACGAGATTGCGGCGGCGCTCGATGCGGGCGTTGCCTGCATCACCGCGGAGTCGGAGGCGGAGCTCGAACTGATTGCCTCGCTCGCACGCGCGCGCGGCATGGTGGCACCCGTGGCCATTCGCGTCAACCCGGAAGTCACGGTGCATGCCTTTCACGAATACGTGAAGACGGGGCAGGCGGGCGACAAGTTCGGCATCCCCCTGCATCGCGCGTTCAATGCCGCATGCTACGCGGCCGGTCTCGACGGCCTGCGGCTCGTGGCGCTGCAGCAGCACATCGGGTCGCTGCTCACGGAGCTCGGACCCTATGGCGCTGCGGCGGACAAGCTCGTGGCGCTCCTGCGGCAGCTTCGGGCCGACGCACCCCATGCCGCGCGCCACATCCACACCCTCGACCTGGGCGGCGGATTCGGTGTCAGCTACGGAGACGAACCGCCGGTCGATCTGGGCGGCCTCACGCTCGTCGCGCAACGCGTGCATGACGCCACCGGCTGCACCGTGGCCATCGAGCCCGGTCGCTTTCTCGTCGCCGAGGCGGGCGTTCTGCTGACGCGCGTGTTGTATTGCAAGAACTCGGGCGGTCGCGATTTCGTGATTGCCGACGCGGGGATGAACGACCTCGTGCGTCCGGCGCTCTACAACGCCCATCATCGCATCGAGCCGGTGGTGGCCATGGACGGTGAGCGGCGGGCCGACATCGTCGGGCCTGTGTGCGAGAGCGGCGACTTTCTTGCGCGCGATCGTGCCCTGCCCGACGTCCCCCCGGGGGCGTTGCTCGCCGTGCAGACCGCCGGTGCATACGGTTTCGTGATGTCATCGAACTACAATGCCCGGCCGCGCGCCGCCGAAGTGCTGGTGGATGGCGCGCGCTGGGGCGTGATCCGTGCCCGTGAACGCCACGAGGACCTCGTGCGCGGCGAGCGGGCCGACCCTGACTGGAGCATCGTCGCATGAAGGTTGCGCTGATCGCCGATACCCACGACCGCCTGGACGCGGTCACCGAATTGCTGCGCCGATTGCAGGAGGCCGGCGCCACCATGGTCTTCCACGCTGGCGACTTCTGCGCCCCTTTCGCACTCAAGCCGTTCATCGAGGCCGGCATGCCGCTGCTTGGCGTCTTTGGTCGCAACGACGGCGACCACGAAGGCATCCGCGCGATGGCGCAGCAGGGGATGGGGTTCGAGCTGTGGGAATCGCCGCACTCCTTCGACGTTGCCGGACATCGCATCCTGTTGGTGCACGAGATCGCGGACGCGACGGAGACATCGATCGGTAGCCACCAGTTCGTGGTGCACGGACACCGGCACAAGCCAGAGATGAAGGAACGTGACGGCGCCGTCGTCATCTGTCCGGGTGAGGCCTGCGGCTGGCTCTACGGCTCGCCGACTGCGGCGATCCTCGATCTCGACACGAAGAAGGTCGAGTTTATCCAGCTGCCGGCAGCGGAGTGGACTCGATGACGTCGCGGATTCTCATCCTCGACTGCGGGTCGCAGTTCACGCAGCTTATCGCGCGCCGCGTACGCGAGGCACGCGTCTACTCCGAGATCCACCCGTACGGGCGGTCGCTCGAGTGGATTCGCGCGTGGCAGCCCACGGGCATCATCCTCTCGGGCGGTCCGAGCTCGGTCACCGACCCGGACGCACCCGACTTCGACCCGGCCATCGTGGACATCGCGCCGATCCTTGGCGTCTGCTACGGCATGCAGTGGATGGCCAAGACGCTGGGTGGTGAGGTGCACGCGAGCAAGAGTCGCGAATACGGTCGCGCCGAGGTGCAGGTCACGGAGCCAGCCGGCATGTTCGCCGGCTTCGACATGGGCGAGCGTACGCAAGTGTGGATGAGCCACGGCGACCACGTGGCCAAGGCGCCACCGGGGTACACGGTCACCGCGCTTTCGAGCGGCGTGATCGCGGGCTTCCGCCATGCCACGCGCCCGATCCACGCCATCCAGTTCCACGCGGAGGTCGCGCACACGGTGCGCGGCGCCGAAATCATCCAGAATTTCCTTTTCGGCATCGCGGGCGCGAAGCCGGACTGGACGCCGGGCGGCTTCATCGAGGCGGAGATCGCGAAGATCCGCGCGCTGGTGGGCGACCGCCACGTGATCTGCGGACTCTCGGGCGGCGTAGACTCGAGCGTGGCCGCGGCGCTCGTGCATCGCGCCATCGGCGACCAGCTCACGTGCATCTTCGTCGACAACGGACTGCTGCGTCTGCACGAGCGCGAGCAGGTCGAGCGCACCTTCAAGGCCAACATGGGGGTGAAGCTCGTGACGGTCCGTGCGGAGGATCGCTTCCTTGACGCGCTGGCCGGCATCGATGAACCCGAGGAGAAGCGCCGCCGCATCGGACACACGTTCATCGACGTCTTCGAGGACGCGGCCGCAGCCGCGGGAACGGATGCCGCGTTCCTCGTGCAGGGCACGCTGTATCCCGATGTCATCGAGTCGGTCAGTGCGAAGGGCGGACCGAGCGCGACGATCAAGACGCACCACAACGTCGGTGGCCTCAAGCCGGACATGAAGTTCAAGCTCATCGAGCCGCTGCGAGAGTTGTTCAAGGATGAAGTGCGCAACGTCGGCCGCGAACTTGGCTTGCCGGAGGAGATGGTTGGGCGTCACCCGTTCCCGGGGCCGGGCCTCGCCATTCGCGTGCTCGGCAGGGTGGACCGGCCGACGCTTGACACGCTGCGGCACGCAGACTCGATCTACCTCGAAGAGATCCGTTCCGCCGGCCTGTATAACGACATCTGGCAGGCGTTCGCCGTCTTCCTGCCCGTGCGGAGTGTCGGCGTGATGGGCGACGGCCGGACGTACGATCACGTGATCGCGCTACGCGCGGTGACGAGCACCGACGGCATGACCGCGGACTGGTTCCAGTTCCCGCACGAAGTGATGGCGCGGATGTCGAACCGGATCATCAACGAAGTGAAGGGAATCAATCGCGTCGTGTACGACGTGAGTTCGAAGCCGCCTGCGACGATCGAGTGGGAGTGATGTCGTCCTGAGCGGAGCGAAGGACCTGCTTGCGCCGTTCATTCGGCGCTCGACAGGTCGAGCACTCCGCTGCGGGCGACGGGACGGCGGCGGTTAGATTCCCCGCATGTCCACTGCCTGGGCGCAGCTCCGCCCCACGCGCGCCGAACTGACCGAAATGGCGCGCCTCGCCACCCCCCTCGTGATCGTCAACGTGGGGCTCATGCTCATGGGCGTCGTCGACACGCTCATGCTCGGCCGCGTCAATGGCGCCGCGCTGGCCGCCGGCGCGCTCGGCAACTTCGCGTTCTGGTTCGTTGGTACCATCGGATTCGGTATCCTGATGGCCGTGGACCCGGTCATCTCGCAAGGCTTGGGCGCCAGCGATCACCCGGCGGTCGCGCGCGGCGTGCAACGCGGCCTGCTGCTCTCGGCTCTCGTGACACTCGTCATGTCGCTCGCGCTCCTCGCGGCGCCGACATTCATTGGCGTGCTACACCAACCCGACGACGTCGCGCCACTCGCCGGCGCGTACGCGGTCTGGAGCATCCCGGGTCTCTTCCCGTTCTTCGCACTGGCCGTCTGCCGTTCGACTTGGCAGGCGATGCACATCACGCGTCCGCTGCTCATCGCGGTGCTTGTCGGCAACCTCGCGAACATCGCGCTCAACTGGGCGCTGATCTTCGGTCACCTAGGGTTCGAGCCCGGCGGCGTGATCGGCTCCGCCAAGTCCACGTCGATTGCGCGCTGGATCATGCTCGGGGCCGGTCTGGTGGCCGGATGGGACAGCTTGCGCCCGATGCTGCGGCCATGGTGGCCGGAGTCCTGGCAGTTCGCCCCGTTGCGTCGCATGATCGCACTCGGGCTGCCCATTGGTCTCAACTTCTTCTTCGAGTTCAACGCCTTCGGCCTCGTCACGGTCATGGCGGGCTGGCTCGGCACCGCCGTCATGGGTGGTCACGAGGTGGCGCTCAACCTCGCCTCGCTGACCTTCCAGGTGCCGGTCGGTGTGGCGGCGGCCAGCGGCGTGATGGTCGGCCGAGCCATCGGGCGCGGTGACATGGACGCGGCGCGTCGCGACTCGGTGGCAGGACTGTTTATCGGTGTCGGTTTCATGGCCGTCGCCGGTCTGGTGTTCGTCGCGCTCCCGGGGCTGCTCGCCCGGTCATACACCACCGACCTCGCGGTCATTGCCGTGGCCACGTCGATCATTCCACTGGCGGGGATCTTCCAGGTCTTCG
>JAYTVE010000319.1:0-1624 GCA_043744185.1 Gemmatimonadota bacterium
GCGGTTCCTCCGAGCGCACCCGCCACCGAGCAGGATCACCTCGATGCCGGCGTGCCGCCCGAGCATGCTGCTCTCACCGACGCCGACGTGAACGTGCCGCGTGGGTCGCACACGTTTGCCACGCCGGGATCGGCGCCGGATCCGCGGGCCACCTCGCCGCGCGTCACGTCGCGCGATTCGGCGTCCATTCTTCGTCGGGCGCAGGCCGAGCACGTGAAGTCGCTCAAGTGCGTCGAGTGCGGCACCCTCAACCTCCCCACCGAATGGTACTGCGAGAAGTGCGGCGCCGAGCTCTCGACGCTGTGAGCGTCGAACGACGCATCGGGTTCACGGCGGCGCTCGGGGTGAGCGCCGCCGTTTGTCTGTCCTTCGTGGTCGCGCCTGCGGCGCGGGCGCAGTCGGTGCTGATCACTGGCGCGACCGTATACGACGGCACGGGCGCCGCGCCGCGCCGTGCAGATGTGCGCGTCAGCAAGGGTCGCATCGTGGCGGTCGGGCGGCTCGCGCGCGTCGCCGGTGACTCGCTCGTGGACGCGAAGGGACTCGCGCTCGCTCCGGGTTTCATTGACACGCATTCGCACCATGACTGGGGACTCGACAAGGCGAAGGATGCGACTGCGGTGGTGTCGCAGGGCATCACGACCATCGTCGTCGGCCAGGACGGCGGGTCGCACTATCCGCTCAAGAGCTTCTTCGATTCATTAGACGCCGCACCGGCGACGATCAACGTGGCGAGCTACAGCGGGCACGCCACGCTGCGCACGCGCGTCATGGGCAAGGACTACAAGCGAATGGCGTCCGACGCCGAGATCGCGCGCATGAACGCGTTGCTACGCGAGGACCTCTCCGCTGGGGCGCTCGGCCTGTCGACGGGGCTCGAGTACGATGCGGCGATCAGCAGCGCGACGGCGGAGGTGGTGTCGCTTGCGCGTCAGGTGGCCATGGCTGGCGGGCGCTACATCAGCCACATCCGCAGCGAGGATCGTTCGTTCTGGGCCGCACTCGACGAGATCATCACGATAGGGCGCGAGGCGAAGGTGCCGGTGCAGGTCTCGCACCTGAAGCTCGCGCAGCGATCGCTCTGGGGAAAAACCGATACGCTCGAGGCACTGCTCAACGCGGCGCGCAAGGCGGGGGTGAACATCACCGCCGACATCTACCCCTACACGTACTGGCACTCGACGATCACGGTGCTCTTTCCCGATCGCGACTACACGAACCGCGCAGCGGCGGAGTATGCGCTGACGCAGGTGAGCTCGCCCGAAGGCGTGATGATCACCGACTTCGTGCCCGAGCCGAGCTACAAGGGCAAGACGATTGCCGAGATCGCGAAGCTGCGCGGCACGGATGCGCCGCAGACGCTGATGGATCTTGTGGCGATGACGAAGAACGGCGAGCTCGGCGAGGGGATCAATGCGGTGAGCATGGCCGAAGCCGACGTGAACCGGCTGATCGCGTGGCCGTGGGCCAACATCTGCTCCGACGGCACGCTCGAGGGGCTGCATCCGCGCGGCTGGGGGAGCTTTCCGAAGGTGCTCGCGATGGCGCGCACGAAGGGCGGGCCCAAACTCGAAACCATCATCCACAAGATGACGGGGCTGAGCGCGGCCAACGTGGGGCTCAG
>JAYTVE010000320.1:0-1623 GCA_043744185.1 Gemmatimonadota bacterium
TCCTCCGCACCCTCCATCCCCTCCAGAGCTTCACCGAGGCTGCACCAACCCCACCACCACATCCCGCACGTTGGTCCCCGAGTGCCCCGTGCGCACCAACGCGCCGATCGCGTCGAACGCCGGGAACGCGTCATGCCCGCGCAGGTCGCGCTCGGGGTCACGCCCGGCCTTGATCAGCGCTGCCCACGTGGCGCCGTCCACCATCGCCCCCGCGGCATCGGTCGGACCGTCGCGCCCATCGGTGCCGGCGGCCAACAGCGACACGCCATGCGCGTTGGGCCCGGCCACGTGCAGCGCGCGCGCAGCCGCGAGTGCGAGCTCCTGACACCGTCCGCCCACTCCGTGTGCGCCGTCCTCGATCACCACGGTCGTCTCGCCGCCCCAGAGCATGCACGCGTAGGCGGCGGGGTCGTTCGCGCGGTGCAATCCGCTGTCCGCGAACTTCATCAACTCCTTCGCCAGCATCTCCCCCGTGCGGGCGGCGCTGTCGAGGATCGAGTCGCGCGAGATGAATACGGGCCGCACCCCCAGCGACGTGGCGCGCGAGGCGGCCGCCTGTAGCGCTTGCGCGTTCCCCAGGATCACCCGCTGCGACACATTCGCGAACATGGGATCGCCCGGCTTCGGCGTCTCGCGCCGGCGTCCCGCGATCATGTCCACCAGTGCGATGCGCACGTTGGCCGGTAGCTTCTTCTCCATGTCGTACTCGGCCAGCAGCGCCTTCAAGTCTGCGGCGTAGAGCGGATCGGGGCTGCACGGCCCCGACGCGATGAACGTCGGGTCGTCGCCGTGCACGTCCGACACGATCAGGCAGCGCACCCGCGCAGGCGCCAGCGCGCGCGCGAGCCGACCCGCCGCCCAGCGCGAGAACCGCTTCCGCACGCCGTTCATCACCATGATGTCGGCGCCCGAGTTGAGCAGCATCACGTTGAGCGCGAGCAGGTCGTCGCTCGTCACGCCGTCGATCGGCGCGCCGGCCAGCGACGTGCCCCCGCCGGAAAGGAGCACGAGCACGTCGTCCTCCGCGCGCACGCGCGTCACGATCGTGCCAATACGCTCGGCCGCCTTGAGCGACTGCATCCCCGGGAGCGGGTGTTCGCCCGTGGCGGTCTCGATCTCGGTGTGCGGCGACACTTCCGCGTGGGCGCCCACCACCACGCCACCGGCGATCGTGATCCCCTGATCCGCCAGCGCTGCCACGGCGGCCGTCGCCATCGTGTGCGCCGCCTTGCCGATGGCAAGCAGCCAGAGCCGTCGCTCGGGGCTGAACGGTTGGGCCACCAGCGCTTCGCGCACGGCGACTCCCGGATCCGCGCCACGAACCGCGGCGCGGTAGATCTCCATCAGCAGTTCGTCGGCGGTCGCCGGCATGGCGCTGGGCGGGGCAAATGGAACAGCCCGGCGAGCGGGGCGCTCGCCGGGCACGGCAACCGCGGTGCAGCTACTTCCCTCGAGGGGCGAGCTTGTCCACGGCCTCCGCGAGCGCCGTGTATGCCTCCTGCGCGGTCACCCGAAACGGGCGCTGCTCGAAGGCGATCTTGCCGTCCGGCCCCACAATGACGGTGTGGCGGTTGGCGTACTTGCCCTCCTCGTTCCATGCGCCGTACTGCTTGATCACCGAAC
>JAYTVE010000321.1:0-5141 GCA_043744185.1 Gemmatimonadota bacterium
TCCTCGAGCGTTCCCGGAATCGTCATGACCGCCTTGAACGGCACGACGTTCGTGCCCACGACGTTCGCCCGATAGATGCTGATGCCCTTGTCGCTGGACTGCAGCCTCCAGCTCGGCGCATCGAGGGCGATGCGCGGTTGCGCGCCCGCCGCGCCGGCACACGCGAGCAGCGCGACGAGCGCCGCAACGGCCGGTGTCATGCTCATGGCGCCTTGATTCCGTGCCGCGCGAGGATCGCGCGCACCTCGGCCAACGGCAATGCCTCGACCGTCGCGTACGCGCCCTTCACGGTCGTGGCGCGGAAGAGCGAGTTCCAGATGGCTTCGGTCGTCGCGTCCACGGTCGCGTCGAACAGCGGACTGATCGCGTCATTGCGGAGTTCCGCCATGGCGAGTGTGTCGAGCGCGGGCCGACGCTGTCCGAGCGCGGCGACGCGCCGCACGGCTGGATGCGTCGAGAACGCGATCACGTAGTCGCCCGATCCGTTCGAGGCGGTGCCGCCCGTGCGCGCGATACCGAGCAGCGCGCGCGACGCGAGGCGGCGCAAGTTGCGATCCGAAAGCGGTGCATCGGTCGCGACGATGACCATGATCGATCCGTCAGCACCCTTGCCGGGAATCGGCGTGACGCCGCTGCGTCCGAGTTCGCGACCGAGCGGCGCGCCCAACACCTGCAGGTCGCGCCAGCCACCGAAGTTCGATTGCACGAGCACGCCGACGGTCCACGGACCGGACGCCACGACGCGCGAACTCGTGCCGATGCCGCCCTTCCATTCGAAGGCGACCGTGCCCGTGCCGGCTCCCACGCTCCCTTCGGCCACGTCACCGCTGTCGGCCGTGGTGAGCGCGCGCAGTACGTCGTCGCGGGAAATCGGAATGCTGCGAATGGCGTTGAGCGCCCAGCCGTCGTTGGTCTCGCCCACCACCGGATTGAGCGAGCGCACGCCCTGCATCCCGGGCCGCGACAGCATCCATGCCGTCATCGTCTCGGCCACGCGCCAGACACAGAGCGTGCACGTGAGGGCGATCGGGGTTTCCAGCTCACCCAGTTCCACGACCTGCGTGGAGCCGACCAGCTTGCCGAAGCCATTGCCCACCACGATCGCGGCCGGGACGCGCGATTCATAGGGGTTACCGCCGTGCGGCAGCACGACTGTCACGCCGGTGCGCACCGAGTCGCCACGGACCACGGTGGCATGGCCCACGCGTACGCCGGCCACGTCGGTTATGGCGTTGTGCACGCCCGTGGGGAGCGTGCCGGCCACGACGCCAAGGTCGCGGGCGCGGGGACGCGCCTGCGCGTGCGCTACGCCGCTGGCCAGCAGGCAGGCGGCGAGGGCTGAAACGGCATGCGGGTATCGCGTCAGCATCAGCAGCTCTTCACGCGGAGTCCCACGGAAGCGCCGATCGCTCCCATGTCTCGTTCCTGAAAGATGACACGTCGAGTGCCGAAATGTCGTCATCCCGAGGTGGGCGGACGGGGGGTAATCCCTTCTGGCATCCGCTTCCGTAAACCCGCACGTTCAGTCCATGCCGAACAGCAGAGGATTGGCGGGCGATGCCAGCGGTTGCTTCGCCGCCATGCTGATGGCGTTGCCATCGGCGCGCGTGCTCGCGTTGCGGCTGCGGGACACGAACGTGGAGCTGCGCACGCTGCAGGGTTGAGTGCGCGCGGTCAGCTGATCCAGCGCGCGATCCCGAACGCGGCCGCGGCTGCCAGCCCGCCGATGAAGGTCGTCTGGGAGGCGCCCTTCCACACCGGTTGTCCCGTGACGCGCGCCTTGATGCCGCCAAAGACGGACAGCGCCACGAGCGTCACCAGCACCGACACCTTGAGCGCCGCTTGCGCGTCGGTCATCAGCATGTAGGCGCTCAACGGCACGAAGCCACCGATGATGTACGCGCCCGCGATCGTGAGTGCGCTCTTCCACGCACGCCCCGCTTCTGGCTCCTCGAGCCCGAGCTCGAAGCGCATCATGAAATTCACCCAGTCGATGGGACGGCGGCGGAGCGAACTCACGACCGCCGCCGATTCCTCCTCAGTCAGCCCGTACGTGCGGAAGATCTCCTCCACCTCTTCGGCTTCGCGATCGGGTACCGTGATCACCTCCCGTTCTTCGCGTCGCTTCTCGTGCGCGTAGTGCTCCGCGTCGCCGCGTGCGGCCAGGAAGCCGCCCAGTCCCATGGCGATCGAGCCGGCGGCGATCTCCGCGACGCCCGCCGTGACGATCAGGTGCGTCTGCGAAATTGCGCCCGTGAGCCCTGCCGCAAGGGCAAACGGCACGGTGAGGCCATCCGACATGCCGATGACGATGTCGCGAACGGTATCGCCGGCGGTGAAGTGCTCTTCGATGTGCTCGTGGTGATCGTGCATGACCGTAAGCTAAGACGTCGCGCTCGCCGGCACGACGACCAAGCCGGCCTCGCCGTCCAGATCGTCGTCGATGCGCGGCAAGCCAACGGGACTCTGCCACGCACCGCCGTTGATGCGCACGGCCACGCGATGGTTGCCGGCCGGGAGTTGCACGCGCAGCTGGAATCGTGTGCCCGAGCGCGGCACCTCCACCGGTGTCCAATCCTGGAAGCTCGCGCCGAACTCGACGCGCGCGCCGGCGGGGGCCCGCACATCGAGCACGAGCACCGTGCGTCCAGCGTCGTCGCGCTCGAGCAGCGCCTCGATGTCCGGCGCGTTCGCTGAGCGGCGCGTTTTCACCTGCGCACGCGATGCCCACTGCCAGCGGACGCCACCGTTCACGATGAGCCCCTCGGGGGTACCACGCATGAGATCCGCGAAGTGCCGGCCCGCCGACAGCACGAGTGCGCCCTCGCGCGCGAGCGCGATCAGCGCACTGGCACCGTAGCTCGTGCTCGCTCCGTACGTCGCCTGAAGTCCGGTGCGCCGTCCACCCCACAGCAAGAGTTCCACCGGACCCGGACGAAAGCGGATGCTCGCCGAGAGCTCACCCACGTTGTACGCCTTGGCGGGACGCAACAGGTAGTAGCCGGCGTTCTCGAGCAGCGGCCAATCGGCCGTTCGATACTGGTGCGCCTCGAACGTGATGAGGTGCGGGCCAGCGGGCATCGTGACGCCGACGTCCACGCTCGTGTTCGCGCTCGTGGTCTCCGTACGACGCGTATCACCGACGGCACCACCGGCGAACCACGACATGCCGCCCCATGGCACGGACTGCCGCAGCGTCACGAGTCGGCTCGTTCCGCTACCGGCCAGCGTACCGCCGATGCCACCCTGCAGGTCGGTGCGCCAGCCCGGAGCGCCCGTCGGCGAAACGCCGAGGCCGGTCGCGATGTAGGCCGCCGGATCGACGTCCGCTTCCTGCGCCAGGGAGCCCTGCAGCATCCAACTCAGCCACTCGCCGCTCACGCGCAGTGCGCTTCTCAGGTAGCCGAAGCTCCACGGATGGCGCACATCGGTGGACAGTCGCCCGATGCCGCCGTCCACCTGCACCTCAACGCGCTGGGCACGGAGTGGTGCCGTCATCGCGTACGCGATGATCACGACCGTCAGCATGAACCTCATCCACCCCACCAGCACACGCGTGGCATGGGGGCAAGATACCCCGGCCGTGCCAGAGCGTGCCGACGTGCAGCGTGCTCGCTATGGTCGGGGGCGCGCGGGCGCTGGCGGCGCGTTGCCGATCCCAGTGCTGATGCCGGTAGTCGTCACGCCCACGTCTGCACTGGCGCGCAGCATGATGGCGACATCGGGCGCGATCCCCGCGGCCACGTCGGCCTGTACCGCTGATGTGAATGCCACGAGCTGCGCCGGCGTGGCATGGCGCTCGAGCAGCAGACGCACCTGCGACACGGCGCGCGACACGGGCACGCCGCTCGCCACCATCTGCGTCATCACGCCCAGCGGCACGGTGAGCGCCGCGCGCGGCCAGCGCACGCGCAGCTCGCGCAGCGTGGTCGCACTCACCCCTGCCTGCAACGCACCCGCTCCGGCGGACACCTCGTCGATCGAAGTGACGGCGGCCAGCGCATCGTTCGCGACGCCCAGTCGCTCGCCCATCTGCTCGACCGCGTGCGCGATGCGTAGCGCGGGCGCCTGCTTCGCGAGCCCCTCGCGCACCTTGGTGAGAAGCGGCGCGGTGGGCACCCCCTGCGACTCTGCGTGCGCGAGCGTCGTGCGGATGGCCTCGCGCGCCGTGGAATCGCTGACTCGATCCACGATGCGCTCCTGCGCCGTGAGCGGTGCGGCCACGCCAAGCGCGAGCGCGCACATCAGGCAACGCGCGCGCATCACGGCGCCTGCACGAAGAGCACCGACCCCGGCTTGCCGAAGTCGTCGTCTGCAGCGCGCGGTGCACGTGGATCGGCCACCCAGCGCGCGCCGTCCACGAGAAACGCGTAGGTGTGGCGTCCCGGTGGAATCAGCACCACTGCGGTCCACGGCTGGGCAGCCTCGATGCGCTGCATCGGAGCGGCGCCCGGCTGCCAGTCGTTGAAGTCACCCACGACCGACACCGAGGTCGCCTGCGGCGCGTCGAAGACGAGCTGCACGGCCGTGCGCGCGCTGGTGGCGGTCGCAGGCTGCACGATGCCGTCCGGCGACGATGCGCGGGTGGTCGACGCATCGGCGACCGTGGCCGGCACCGCGCGCGCGGTGTAAGCGCCGCGCGCCACGAAGCCGAGCACGAGCGCCACGGTCGCGAACCCACCCGCGCGTGCGAGCGACAGCGACGGCGTGGTGAGCCACTCGCCCAGTCGCGACCACGCCGACGGCGGACGCCGAGTGGCGGTGGCCGCGAGCACGCGCGCAATCGACGACGACGCCACGGTGGGCAACGGAGTCAGCACGGCGCGCATCCGTTCGATCGTCTCGTCGCGCTCCTTCATCGGATCATCCATGGGTCATTGCCTCATCGAGCATGGTTCGCAGCGCATCGCACGCCCGCTTCACCCGCATGCGCACCGCCGACAGGCCAACGCCGGTCGCGGCCACGATCTCCTCGTATTCCAGCTCTTCCACGTGCCGCAGCAGGAACGCTTCCCGCTGCTCCGCAGGCAACCGGGCCAGCGCCCGTCGCACTTCGCCGGACCATTCGTCCACGATCGTCGCGGCCGGAGTTGCCGCGTCGGCGGGCAGGTTGCCCACCTCGATCACTGCCCGGAATCGTC
>JAYTVE010000322.1:0-1616 GCA_043744185.1 Gemmatimonadota bacterium
AAGCGCGCGATGCGCCTGGCGCAGGATTTGTATGAAGGCGTGGAAATCGGCCCCGAAGGCGCGGTCGGCCTCATCACGTACATGCGTACCGACTCGTCGCGTGTGGCGGAGAGCGCGGCGATCACCGCGCGCGAGTACCTCACGGAGCAGTTCGGCGAGGTATTCCTCGCAAACGGGATGCAGCTGTTCGGGAGCGGCAAGGACTCGAACGCGCAGGATGCGCACGAAGGCATCCGCCCGACCGATCCAGCGCGCAAGCCGGAACAGATCGAGAAGTACCTGACCAAGGACCAGTTCCGCCTCTATCAGCTCATCTGGCAGCGTTTCATGGCGTCGCAGATGGCGCCCGCCGTGTTCGACACTACCACGGTGGACTTCACGCTCACCAAGACCGCGCCGCTCACGCACGAGTACCTGTACCGCTCCACGGGCAGCGTCGTGAAGTTCCAGGGTTTCCTGGCGCTCTATCGCGAAGCGCGCGAGGAGGGAGAAGGGAAGGCACTGGAAGACGAGCAGGCGCTGCCGCTCATCGAGTTGGGCGAGGTCATTTCGGTGATGGCGGTGACGCCGTCGCAGCACTTTACCGAGCCGCCGCCGCGCTTCTCCGAAGCGTCGCTGGTCAAGGAGCTCGAGCGCCTCGGCATCGGGCGTCCGTCCACGTACGCATCGATCATCAGCACGCTCGTCGAGCGCCGGTACGCGCTGCTCGAGCAGCGCCGCTTCTTTCCCACGCCCATGGGCGAGTCGGTGGAAAAGGTGATGATCAAGCAGTTCCCGCGCGAGTTCGACGTGCACTTCACGCGCCAGATGGAAGAGGAGCTCGACCAGGTCGAGGATGGTACCCGCAAGTGGACGAGCGTGCTCGCCGACTTCTGGGGGCCGTTCGCTGGCAGCCTCAAGGCGGCCGACATCGGTGCGCTCATCAAGGAAGGGCACGACATCTCGCGCTTCGACAATGAAAAGTGCCCGGAGTGCGGTGGCAAGCTGATCCCCAAGGGCGGCTTCTTCGGTCCGTTCATCGCCTGCGAGAATCACCCCAAGCTCTGCAAGTACACGCGTCCCGTGTACGACAAGCCGCCTGCTGTGCTCACCGAGTACAAGTGCCCCGAGTGCGGTGAGTTCATGCTCAAGCGCCACGGGCGCTCGGGGGACTTCCTCGGCTGCCGCACCTTCCCGAAGTGCCGCGGCACGCGCTCGATGCCCACCGGCGTGCTCTGCCCCAAGGACGGCGGCGAGATCGCGGAGCGGCGCAGCAAGAAGCGCGGCAAGGCGTTCTACGGCTGCGCGAACTATCCCAACTGCGACTTCGTCTGCTGGGATCGCCCGGTCACGGAGAAGTGCCCCGACTGCGGATTCGAGGGCGCGGAGAAGAAGCAGAACAAGACGCGCGGCCAGTACCGGAAGTGCCTCAAGTGCGCCAACGAGTGGGCGGTTGAGGAGCCGGCGGAGGTGCCGCTGCCGGTGGTCGCGTGACGACCCTCCACGTTGTGGGCGGTGGCCTTGCGGGCAGCGAGGCCGCCTGGCAACTGGCCGAACGCGGCCATGACGTGGTGTTGCACGAGATGCGGCCGGTGCGCGGCACGCCCGCGCACCAGACGGACCGGTTAGCCGAGCTC
>JAYTVE010000323.1:0-1612 GCA_043744185.1 Gemmatimonadota bacterium
ATCGTCGGGAAGATGTCGGCGCTGGCCGCACAGATTGCGGCGTCCGAAGGATTCGCGACGGCAGGCTACCGTTCCGTGATCAACACGAATCGGGACGGCGGCCAGACGGTCTTTCACCTGCACATGCACGTGATGGCGGGGCGTTCGCTTCACTGGCCGCCCGGGTAAGCACGGGAGGGCGATGCGTTGATCGGATCGCTTGACGCAAAATGGTTAACCCTTCTACTTTGAAGGGCTTACCGCTTGCTGCCAGCTTCCATCGCACGCCCACTGAGGCCCGCGTGACCCACGTCGTCATCACTGCAAACGGACCGGTCGAGTGGGCGGTCCGCGACAGCCGGAACGGATAGGCGATGTCGGCACTCTTTGCCCGACTGCAGGGCGACCTCACAGGGGCCCGCAAGGCACAGGACAGGCCGCTGACCTTGCTGCTCGGAACGATTGTCTCCGAAGTCAAGAATCGCGTGCTCGAGCTTGATCGCGGTCTCACTGACGACGACACCGTGGACGTGCTGCGCAAGCAGATCAAGCGGCGGCGGGAGTCGGTGGAGATGTACGAGAAGGGCGCACGTGCCGACCTCGCGGGAGTGGAGCACGCGGAACTCACCGAGCTCGAGCGCTATCTTCCGGCTGCGCCCTCGACTGACGAGGTGCGGTCCGCCATTCGGGCCGCCATCGCCGCCGGCGCCACCAACGTTGGTGCGCTGATGGGCAAGGTCATGCCGCAGTTCAAGGGCAAGGTCGACGGCGGTGTCATCAATGCCATCGCTCGCGAGGAGCTCGCGCGAGCGGGGTGAGCCCCAACGCGTGAATACCCACGCCCTCGCGGTCCTCGAGTTTGAGCGCGCCCTCGCGCTCGTGGCAGAACGTGCGCCGTCGGCGCTCGGCGCCGCGCGCGTCCTAGGGCTGCGACCGCGAACGGATCGTGGGTGGCTGGAGGCCGAACACGCGAGAGTGGCCGCCATGCGCGCCCTGCACGACCACGAGACGCGTTGGAACCCGCATCGCGTGCCCGACTTGCAGGCCGCGCTCACCCGCCTTCGCCTCGAGGGTACGGTGTGGACCGCAATCGACCTCACAGGCGGCGCCACGCTACTCGCGTCCTCGCGCCGCACCGCCGACGCGCTCCACGATGAGCACCGCCCAGTGGCAGCGCGCGCCCTCCTCGCGTCGCTCGCGAGCGCGCTCGTTCGCCTGCCGAAGGAAGAGGACGCGATCACGTCGATCATTTCCGACGATGGCGAGGTTAAGGACGACGCCTCGCCGTCGCTCCGCCGCATCCGGCGCGAGCTGCGAGGCGCCGAGGCCGAGCTGATTCGTCTGCTCGAGCGCGTCGTGAGCGGTCTTCCCGAACACCAGCGCGTGCTCGACGCCTCGGTGACGGTGCGCAATGGCCGCTACGTGATCCCGGTACGGCGCGACGCGCGAGTGAACGTCGGCGGCATCGTGCACGACACGTCCGGATCGGGCGCCACGCTCTTCGTCGAGCCCCCGGCTGCGGTCGAGTTCGGCAACCGGATCCGCGAGCTCGAGGGCGAGGAGCAGGAAGAAGTCGAGCGCATCCTCCGCGAGGCGACCGACCGACTGCGGCCGTTCCATCCGCAGCTGGTGG
>JAYTVE010000324.1:0-19177 GCA_043744185.1 Gemmatimonadota bacterium
CTCAACCCGCCCAGCCGCATTGCCGACACGACCTTCGTGACGCCCATGAAGTACGACGGCATCTGGTGGGGGATGCACATCAACACGATGACGTGGGAGTCAGGACCCAAGCACGGCGCCACGACCGCAAATGCAAAGCAGTACATCGACTTTGCCGCGGCCAACAACCTCGGCGGCATGCTCGTTGAGGGGTGGAACGTAGGCTGGGACGGCAGCTGGATCGACAACGGCGACAAGTTCTCGTTCACGAAGCCCTACCCCGACTATGACCTCGTGGCCGTCGCCGCGTACGCGAAAGCCAAGGGAGTGCAGCTGATCGGGCACAACGAGACCGCGATGGGGATCGACAACTACGAGCGCCAGCTCGACAGCGCCTTCGCGCTCTACAAGCGGCTCGGCATCACGTCTGTGAAGACCGGCTACGTCGGCGACAAGATGAAGAACGGCGACTACCACCATTCGCAGACCATGGTGCGCCACTACCGCAAGGTCATCGAGACCGCGGCGCGCTACGGCATCGCGATCGACGCGCACGAACCGATTCACGACACCGGCGAGCGTCGCACGTGGCCCAACATGATCACGCGCGAGGGTGCGCGCGGGCAGGAGTACAACGCGTGGGGCGGCGATGGCGGCAACCCGCCCGAGCACGAGACGATCCTGTTCTTCACGCGCATGCTCGCCGGACCGATGGACTTCACGCCGGGCATCTTCGATCTCACGATCACGCGGCCCACGGGTACGCCGCGTCCGATCGAGGCCTCGCGCCCGCGCACGACTCTGGCCAAGCAGCTGGCGCTCTACGTCGTGCTCTACTCGCCGATCCAGATGGCAGCCGACTTGCCGGAGAACTACGAGGGGCAACCCGCCTTCCAGTTCATTCGCGACGTCGCGGTGGACTGGGACACGACGCGCGTGCTCGACGGAAAGATCGGCGACTACGTGGTCGTTGCGCGCAAGGCGCGCGGCAGGGACGAATGGTTCGTGGGCGCAATCACCGACGAGCAGGCGCGCACCTACGATCTCAAGCTCGACTTCCTCCCCAAGGGGAAGCGCTATGTGGCCGAGGTGTACGCCGACGGCCCCACGGCGCACTTCCTCGACAACCCGACCGCAGTCGCGATCTCGTCGCAACCCGTGACCTCGGCATCGCGCCCGACCTTGCGCCTCGCCGCCGGCGGCGGCGTTGCCATCCGCATCCGTCCTGCCAAGTGAGGCGAGTGCCCATGACGCACCGAGTCGCGCAAGTGCACGCCCCGCTCCTCGCGCTCACCCTGGCCGTGGCGGCCTGCGCCATGGGCGACAAGCCAACGGACGACGCGAAGTCGGCCGTCGTCGAGGACGTGAATAATGTCGTCGCGGCCACGGCGCCCGAGTGGGCCAAGTCCGCCACCATCTACGAGGTGAACGTCCGCCAAGGCACGCCCGACGGCACACTCAAGGCGCTCGAGCAAGAGCTGCCGCGCCTGCGCGCGCTCGGCGTCGACATCCTCTGGATCATGCCGGTGCAACCCATCGGCAAGGCGAAGCGGAAGGGATCGCTCGGCTCCTACTACGCGATTGCCGACTATCGCGGCGTCAATCCCGAGTTCGGCACGCGCGCCGACATGCAGGCGCTCATGACCACCGCGCACAAGCTCGGCTTCAAGGTCATTCTCGACTGGGTGGCCAACCACTCGGCCTTCGACCATCCGTGGATCACCGAGCATCCGGACTTCTACGCGCACAACAAGGACGGCACGATTTCGAACGCGCGGGACAACGAAGGGCACGACACCGACTGGACCGACGTCGCCGAGCTCGACTACGACAACCCGGCGCTGCGACAGGCGATGATCGGCGACATGCGCTTCTGGGTCGACTCGCTCGGCATGGACGGCTTTCGCTGCGACGTCGCCGGCGGCGTAAGCGACGACTTCTGGACCGAGGCCCGCGATTCGCTGGCCGCGCGGAAGCCGGATCTCTTCTGGCTCGCCGAGGCGGAGCGCCCAGGCGCGCACCGCGCCTTCAACGCGACGTACGGATGGGAGTGGCACCACCTCATGAACGATGTCGCCAAAGGCAAGCTGGGGACGGACAAGCTCGCCGCCTATGTCGAGCGGCAGCGGGTGGCCTATCCGGCCGGCGCGTTCCGCATGTACTTCACGAGCGACCACGACGAGAACAGCTGGAACGGCTCCGAGTTCGAGCGCATGGGCGCCAACCACGAGCCCGCCTTCATCCTTGCCACGACGATGGAGCGTTCCTTCCCGCTCGCGTACAGCGGGCAGGAATACGGCATGAGCAAGCGTCTCCGCTTCTTCGACAAGGATACGGTGCCCACAACCGGACCATCGCTTTCGGCGTTCTACACAGCCGTCTTCGCGCTCAAGCACGCGCAGCCCGCGCTCGCCAACGGCTCATGGGGGGCGCCGCAGGTGGCGCTCGACAACACGGCGGGCACCAAGGTCTACGCCTTCACGCGCACGACGGGCGCGAACACGGTGCTCGTGGCGGTGAACTTCGGCGATGCGCCCGTGGGCATGGCGTATTCGGGACTCCGCGTCGTCGGGACGTACACCGACTGGTTCAGCAAGGCGCCGGTGCAGCTCGCTGCCACGGGCGCGATCGAACTGCCGGCGCACGGTTGGCGCGTGCTCACCAGGTGATCGCTCGTGGCGTGCCCGCGCGCCGGTGCCGCTGCCCTTCGTGCTGGACGCGTCGCGCTGACTCGCGACGGCACTTCATGGACATGCAACGCGGCCCGGGCAACTCGCCCGGGCCGCGTTGTCGTTCGAGCGGCTGTCCGGACTAGTAGCCGGTGTTCTGCGCGAGGTTCGGGTTCGCGATCAGCTCCGATGCCGGGAGCGGGTACACGTCCCGGAACGCAGCCGTGATCGCACCAGCCTGCGTACCACCCTTCCACGCCCATACGCCTGCGTTCGAGAACCGGCCGAAGCGGATGAGGTCGATGCGGCGCTTCCCTTCCCAGAAGAGTTCGCGGGCGCGCTCGTCAAGGATGAAGTTGAGCGTCAGCGCCGGCGCCGTGATGTTGCCCGACGCATTGCCGTAGGCACGCGTGCGAAGCGCGTTCACGTAGGTGAGCGCCTGCGCGAGGTTGGTGCCGGTACGGACCGCCGCCTCGGCATAGATGAGGTATGCCTCACCGAGGCGGAAGATCGGGAAGTCGGTATCGGCGAAGTCTTGGCGCTGGCCCGGTGCGCCCGTGGACGTGATGTTGCGCCACTTGGGCGTGCCGTAGCCGTTCGTGAAGTCCGTGATATTGGACATCGCGCGCGTCTGGCCAGTCTTGAAGATGAACGCGGCCCGCCCGTCGACGCCCGTGGTGTCGATGATGTTGAGGACGTCCGGCTTCGCGCGAAGGCCCCACCAGCCGCCGTCCACACCGTACGAATTGGCATTCATGGCGCCGCCAACGTTGGCATGGACGAGGAAGGTCGTGCCGCCGTACGACTGGCCCTTCACACCGTCCTGAGGCACCGAGAAGATCAGTTCCGGCGATGCGTTGTTGTCCGCGGAGAACATGCGGATGTAGGTCGGATCGAGCGTGTACGTGCCCGCGATCGCCGCCGCGGCCGACGTGAGCGCCCCCGCATAGTTCGCGGTGCCAGTGTAGACCTGCGCGTTCAGGTACAGGTTGGCCAGCAGCATGTTGACCGCCCCCTGATCGGCGCGGCCATACTGGCCCCGCAGCGGAAGCAGCGGACTGATGGCCTGCAGCTCGGACACGACGTAATTGTAGATCGCCACGCGCGTCGACTGCGGCGGCGGTGTCTTGCCGAGCGGGGTCGCCTCGGTCACGAGCGGCACCTTGCCGAAGAAGTCGATCGCGTGCCAGTAGCTGAGTGCGCGCAGGAACCGCGCCTCGGCCTGGTACTGCTGGATCGTGACGTAGAGCGCGGAGCCCGCCGCAACGCCACGGCTCGCGAGCACCGGGTCAGTCGTCTGCCGGAGGAACTCGTTGACGAGCCCCACTTGATAGAAGATCCGGTAGTACATCATGTAGAAGAACGGATTCGACGAGCCCCAGAGCTGCGTGTTGAGCTCCTGCACGCCCGCGTCATTCCACGCGATGGCGGCCTCGTCGGTCGGCAGCTCGTTCATCTGCCAGAGCTGGCGGGTGTAGCTGGAGAAGCCCTCGTCCGACGACGCGATGTCCGCGTTGCCGGCCGGGCCCTGAAGGCCGGTGAGCTGGAGGCCGCCATAGATCTTCGCGATGAACGCCGTGTACGACGCCGGCTCGTTGAAGATGTTCTGGCTGCTCACGATCGACTTCGGATTGACCGTGAGGTCCGTGCACCCGGCCACGCTCACCGCCACGACGGCCGCGAGCAGGCGCTTATGGATGGTTCGGCTGAAGAGGTTCATGGTCTCAGTCGAGGATTAGAAGCGGGCCTGGAGGCCCACAAGGAACGTGCGTGCAAAGGGGAAAATGTTGTTGTCGATGCCGAAGTTCCCGGCCACGGGGTCGATTCCCGAGTAGCCCGTCATCGTGAACGCATTCTGCAGCGTTCCGTAGAGGCGGAGGTCCCGGATGCCGACGACCTTCTGGAACGTGTACCCTACCGTGATGTTCTCCATGCGGAGGAACGACGCGTCCTCGACGTAGAGATCGGTGAAGTACTGCGGGTTGACGAAGTTGGTCTTGAGCACCGAGGTGCTCAGGTTCGTCGGCGCCGCGCCCGTGAGCGCGCTGTAGAAGCCGCGGCTCGAGGCCACGTTGTTGTACACGTAGTTACCGACGTTGGCGCGCATCGTGAAGCCCGCGTCCCACTGCCCGTAGCGGATGCTCGACGTGTGGCCGAAGATCCAGTCTGGCTGCGAGGAGTGGTAAACGCGCCGGTCGTTCTGGTTGATCACGCCGTCCCCGTTCTGGTCCACGTACATCGCGGTGTCGCCCGCGGCATTGTACTTCGGCGTGCCGTTGGCGTTGTACTTCTGCTGGTACACGAAGAACGAGCCCACCGGGCTGCCCGGCGTGAGCACCTGGATGTTGCTGCCGACGCCACCCGCAATGCCGCCGTACTGGATGAACTGCGCCGGGCCGACGTTGTTGATGCTGAGCACGCGGTTGCTGTTCCGGGCGGCCGTGAAGAACAGGTCCCAGGTGAGGCCGCTGGCGCCGCCCTGGAGGAGCTTGTAGCCGAGGCCCAGCTCCGCGCCGACGTTCTCCATCGACCCGATGTTCGTCGTGACCGAGTTCGACAGGTTGGTGCCCGCCGCAACCGGCACCGTGAAGATCATGTCCGTCGTCTTCTTGGTGTAGGTGTCGAACGAGCCCGTCAAGCGATTGCTCAAGAAGCCGAAGTCGATACCGAAGTTGGTGGACGACGTCTGCTCCCACTTGATGCTCGGATCAACCGAGCTCGGGCGGATCGGCGTCACGAAGGTGTTGCCGAACGCAACCTGACCCAGCGTGTTCGCGAATGCGTATGTCGGGTACTGGAGGTAGTTGCCGAATGCCTGGTTACCGTTGATGCCCCACGAGAGACGGAGCTTCAGGTCCGACAGTCCCGACACGTTGCGCATGAACGGCTCCTCACCCACACGCCACGCCACGGCCGCTGAAGGGAACCAGCCCCACTGGTTGTCGGGGCCGAAGCGGGACGAACCGTCACGACGGACTGCGAGCGTGAAGAGGTACTTGTCGGCGATGCCGTAGTTGACGCGGGCAAAACCGGCGATCAGGCGGCTCTCCTGCAGGTCGAGCGTGGCCTGCTGCAAGCCCTGCGGGGCCGGCTGGAGCGCCGGCACGCCGCCGTTGCCCAGCAGGTTCGAGCTCAGTCCCTGCGCGAAGAATGACGGGTAGTCACCCAGCGAGCGCTCGTACGTGTAACCGGCCGTCACGTCGAGGTCGGAGCGCATCGACGCGAAGTAGCGCGTGTAGTTGCCGAAGATCTCGAGGGTGGTGTTGGTCTGCTGCGGGTTGTTGCGGCTGAAGAAGCCACCGCGGCTGCCCGACACGGTCTCGCTGCGCGCGTTGTTCGGAATGAACGTCGTGCGCTCGGAGGACGCGTAGTCGTAGCCCGCGCGCACCGTCGCCGTGAGCCCGTCCACCATCGGCACACGGTAGCGCGCCTCGATGTTGCCGATGCTGCGATACGAGGTGCCGAAGTCGAAGACTTGCGCCAGATCCGCGAGCGGGTTGCCGGGTGCCAGCGAGTTGGTCCACTGGAAGAAGCCGCCACCGGCGATCGTCGAGGGCTGCGTCGGCAGCATCGCGAGCGAGTTGCCGAGCGTGCCACCGGGTGAGTACGCGTCCTCGAGCTTGCTCGCCTTCAGGTTGAGCTTGAACTCGAGGCGATCTCCGTACACGAGGTCGCGGTAGTTGAGCGACGCCGAGTAGCGCGAGGTGCCTGCGCCGGCCAGCACGCCGTCCTGCGTCAGCGCGTTGAACGAGACCCGGTACTTCTGCGTGCCCTTGCCGCCGCCGAGGGAGATCGAGTTCTCGCGGCCCGTCGAGCTGCGCGTGACCAGATCCTGCCAGTTGGTGTTGGCGGTGCCGAGCAGGCCGAGGTTCGAGTTCGCGTAGGTGGTGATCGCCGAGGTCAGCTGCGAGGCGTTCAGCACGTCCGTCTGCTTCGAGATGCTCGACGAGGAGTAGCTGCTCGAGTACGTGAACCCGTCGCCGCCGGTCTTCGTGGTGATGAGCACCACGCCGTTGGCGCCGCGCGAACCGTAAATGGCCGTCGCCGCGGCGTCCTTGAGCACCGAGATGCTCTCGATGTCGCCCGGGTTCAGGAAGTTGAGCGGGTTGCGGCCGGACGAGAGGCCGCCGCCAACCTGCAGCGGAATACCGTCGATGACGAAGAGCGGCTCGCTCGAGGAGTTGATCGAGCTCTGGCCGCGGATGCGGATCGAGATGCCACCGCCCGGCTCGTTGCTGCTCAGAACCTGGACGCCCGGCACCTTGGACTGGATCAGTTCCTCGGCGCTGACGACGCGGCCCGTGTTGAACGTCTTCTCGTTGACCGTCTCGATCACGCCCGTGCGGTCTCGCACGTCGCGCGAGCCGTATCCGGTAATGACAACGCCGGTGACCTGGGTGGCCGCCGGCGCGAGTTCGAAGTCATGGGTGGTCGTTCCGTTGGCCGTGACCACGAGATTGCGCGCGGTATCGGCATTGAAGCCGATGCGCAGCGCGCGCATCGTGTACGTACCCGGATTGACCGTGATGCTATACCGGCCGTCATCGCCGGTGAGGGCGCCTGCAGTCGTGCCGGTAACGAGGACGCGCGCACCCACCACCGGGGTTCCGTCCTTCGACCGCACGAGACCGACAATGCGTCCTGCCTGCGCGAACAGCGGGGTGGCCGCCCCGATGATCATCGCTACTGCCCAAACAGTTTTACGCCACATGCGAGCTCCTCAGAGTCGTCCCTGTGAGTGGCGGCCCACGCCGTGTGCGTGGCGTCTTCACGAAACATTGCCGCCTCGGAATGCGGATAGACGCATCTCGACCACGCTATCCTCTTGGGCGGGGAGAAGGGTGTCAAGAGTGCGAAACAGGGCGCTCGTGTCCACGCCACGGCACCGTACGGGAACCGTCCGGCTCTAGGACCATACGGTCCTAGGGCAATCCCCCTCGCGAATCGGCCGAAATCCTGCCCCTGACGCCCGTGAGTCCGGCGCGCGACGAGGCGCGGGGCTCAGCTGCGTGTCAGGCACTTCTCCCGAAGAATCGGACTCGTCGGTCAGGCAAACCCGTGCACGTATCCTTAGCGCTTCTCGGCGCTAGAAGACGCACCCCGACCGCGCGGGCACCGTCACGGTTGACCCGCCCGAGTTGGTGGTGGGAGCGCCGCACGGACCAATGACGCTTGTCGTGCGAACGGATGACGGCAGGCGGACGTCGACCGACGACGTTCCATTGTTGAGCACGACCACAGTCGCGCCACGACGGTAGGCAAACAGCTGATCGCGCACCTCGAGCGACTCCATCGGCGCCGTCGCGAGTTCCGGACGTGATGCCCGCAGCTTGAGCAACGCCTGCACGTGCGCGAACACCGCCTGCTCGCCCGCCGTGCGACCACTCGAGAGGAACGCATCCCGGGCGTCCCCGAGCCACCCGCCGGGAAAATCGCGCCGGTTGTCCGGGTCATTGCCACCGGGCAGCGCGATCTCGTCGCCATAGTAGATCATCGGCGTGCCGCGTGCCGTCATCAGGAAGGTGAAGCCCAGCTGCAGCCCCTCCACCGTCGCGCCCTTGTCGTTCATGAAGCGCGACACGTCGTGCAGCCCGAGGAAAGTGACCATGCGATTCGGCTCCCGATACAGGTGATCGCGCCCAAGCATCAGCACGACCTCCTTGAGCGACCCCCCTTCGGCGAACGCGCGCCGCATCGGGTAGAAGAGCGGGAAGTCGAACAGAGCATCGACCCCCGTGGCCACGCCGTCGAACTGCTTCGCCGAACCCTCGAAGAACGAGACCACCGTCGGGTCGCCGTCCCACACTTCCCCGACAATCCGCATGGCGGGGTACTCGCGCCGGATCGCCGTCGTCCAGTCACGCCAGAAGCGGCGCGGCACGTAGGGCCACGTGTCCTGCCGGATCGCGTCGATGCCGGTCATGCCGGTCCACCAGAGCGTGTTCTGGATCAGGTAGCGCGCCGCCTCGGCGTCGTCCTGGTTGAGGTCCGGCAGCACGTCGGCAAACCAGCCCGTGAGCGTGCTGGCGCGCGTCGCCTCCGTGCCATGCGGATCCGCGAGCGACCAGACCTGCCACGTGTTGGCGAGATGCGATGCCGAGGTCCCGTTGAACCAGGTCGCCGTGGGCGGGTCATTCGCCCACGGATGCGCCGGCCCCGTGTGGTTCGCCACCATGTCGAGGATGATCTTGAGCCCGTGCGCGTGCGCGTCGTCCACGAGGCGCTTGAGCGCCGGCATGTCGCCGAAGTGTTCCTCGAGGGCATACATGTCGGTCGCTCCGTACCCGTGATAGTCGGTCACGGGCTCGCCCTGTACCGCCTGCTTCAGGTTGAGCGTGTTCTGGTTGTCGTAGACCGGCGTGATCCAGATGGCCGTGATCCCGAGATCCTTGAGGTAGGGCAGCTTCTGGCGAATTCCTTCGAGGTCACCACCGTGGTAATAGCGCGCATTGCCACGATCGTTGATGCCGGGCGACACTGCCGGATCGTCGTTGGCCGGATCTCCGTTCGCGAACCGGTCCGTCATGATCAGGTAGAGCGCATCGGATGGGCCGAAGCCCCGGAAGCGCCCCGCGCGTGCAAGCGGCGCGAGCAGCGTGAATGGCGCGTCGGTCGTTCCGGCGGCCGTGCGCACGCGAATCGGATGCGCGCCCGGGGTCGCGCGCGTCGGAATCACCACATCCACGAACGCGGAGGTGCCCGACGCACTCACCTGCGTGACGGCGCACGTCCAGCCGCCGCAGTCCACGCGTGCGCCGCCCAAGTGCTCGCCGCGCAACAGCACGCGCACGGGGTTGATCGAGTGCCCGGCCCACCACGTTGGCGGTTCGACCTTCTGCACCACTGGCGCCTGCGCCTGCACGTGCGCAGCCACGCTCGCGCACGCCGCCAGCAGGCTCCACGCCGTGCGGCGTGACAAGCGGCGCGTCACGCGACGCATCGCGCTCCAGGCCATGCGACGCGTCATGCCACCGCCTCCGCCGTGTCCGTCACGCGCATCACGAGCACCGCGGCCACGATCATGAACACGCCGCCGGCGATCACGGCGGCGAGCCGGTTGTTGTCGAGCAGGTGCGTCATCACCCAGCCGAAGCCGAGCGACGCCACGATCTCGGGAATGACGATGAAGAAGTTGAAGATTCCCATGTACACGCCGACCTTGCCCTCAGGCAACGAGCCCGCGAGGATCGAATAGGGCATCGACAGGATGCTGGCCCAGGCGATGCCCACACCGGCCATCGAGAGCAGCAACCAATTCGGCTGGTGGATCACGGCCAGCGACAACAGCCCGGCCGCGCCGCACAGCAGGCAGATCGCGTGCGTGGCCTTGCGGCCGAACCGGCGCGCCAGCCCCGGCAGGAAGAACGAGAACAGGAAGCAGACCGCCGAGTATGCGCCGAAGCAGAGCCCGGCCCACTCGACCCCCTGCTGGTACAGCGGCGAATTCTGGTCCGGCGCGCCGAACACGTTGCGTGCGACCGCCACCGGGAAGTACAGCCACATGCAGAAGAGCCCAAGCCACGTGGCCATCTGCACCCACGCGAGTTGCTTCATCGTGACCGGCATGTCCTTGGCGGCCTGGAAGATCTCGCGCGCCCCAGCGACCGGCCCCTTGCTCGCCTTGTTCGCGGCGCGGAACGCCACGAGGTCCGGCGGCGGTACTTCGCGCGGCGGCGAGAGAACGGTGTACATGACCGCGGTGAAGAACGCCGCAGCGCCGATGTAGAACGAGAGCCGCACCGTCGTCGGAATCACACCCGGCCCGCCCGAGGCCACGCCGAACCAGTTGGTCAGCATCCACGGCAACGCCGACGCCGTGACTGCACCCAACCCGATGAAAAAGCTCTGCATCGCGAAGCCGCGCGTGCGCTGCGAGGGCGGCAGCACGTCCGCCACGAAGGCGCGGAACGGCTCCATCGAGATGTTGATGCTCGTGTCGAGCACCCAGAGCAGCGTCGCGGCCATCCACAGCCCCGTACTCTGCGGCATCGCGATGAGCGCGAGCGAGCTCAGGATCGCGCCCGTGAGGAAGTACGGCCGTCGCCGGCCGAGCCGCGGGCTCCAGGTATGATCGCTCAGGTGCCCGATGATCGGCTGCACGATGAGCCCCGTTAGCGGCGCCGCGAGCCACAGCATCGGAATCTGGTCCGCGCTCGCGCCCATGTATTCGTAGATCGCGCTCATGTTGGCCATCTGGAGAGCCCAGCCGAACTGGATCCCCAGGAAGCCGAAGTTCATGTTCCAGACGGTCAGGAACCGGACGGGTTTTTCAGTCATCACCGTTGGGGCCGACGTGCGTAGGTATCCACCAGACCATTCAGCCGCGTCGTGATCGCCGGCGTGACCTGCTCCCACCGGAAGCGGAACTGCCAGTTGCCGCCGGGGCGCCCCGGCATGTTCATGCGCGCTTCGCTGCCGAGGCCGAGGATGTCCTGCATCGGCACGAGCACCGTGTTGGACACCGACGCCATCGCCGCGCGGATCATCGTCCAGTGCATCTCGAGACCGTCCGTGTCGAGGTAACGCATCGCGTAGGCCTTTTCTTTTGCCACGCTCTCCGCTGAACGCGTCGAATCGCCCTCGCCCGTCGATTGCCACCACCCGAGCGTCGTGTCGTTGTCGTGCGTGCCGGTATACAGCACGCGATCGCGCGTCAGGTTGTGCGGCGTGAAGTCGCCAGCCTGATCATCATTGCCGAAGGCGAATTGCAGGATCGCCATTCCCGGGTAGCCCAACCCTTCGCGCAGCGCCTTCACCCCTGGCGTGATCAACCCGAGGTCCTCGGCGAGCAACGGCAGCGGCCCGAGCGCCACCGTGATCGCGTCGAACAGGGGGCGCCCTGGACCAGGTGTCCAGCGACCGCTCGCGGCCGTCGTCGCATCGCCCGGCACTTCCCAGTACGCCTCGAAGCCGCGGAAGTGATCGAGTCGCACGCTGTCGAACTGCGCGAGCGCCGCGCGCATGCGCGCGATCCACCACGCGTACCCCGACTCCGCCATCACGTCCCAGTTGTAGATCGGGTTGCCCCAGAGCTGTCCGGTCGCGCTGAAGTAGTCGGGCGGCACGCCGGCCTGCACGCGGGGCAGTCCGCTGCGGTTCAGAAAAAAGAGTCCCGGGTTGGCCCACACGTCCGCCGAGTCATGCGCGACATAGATCGGCAGATCGCCCATGAGCGTGATGCCGCGGGCCTTCGCCTCGGCGCGCAGCCGCGCGAACTGCTGCGCGAACATCCACTGTTCGAACAGCACGCGATCAATCGACTCCTTCAGCCGCTCGCGCCACACCGCCATCGCCGCCGGCTCACGCCGCGCGATCTCCGCGGGCCAGTCTGTCCATGACACGCCGCCATGCGCCTGCTTGAGCGCCATGAAGAGCGCGAAGTCCGGTAGCCATGCGCGCTGCCCTTCCACGAACGTCGTGAATGCGGCATCCGGCTTCCAAACACGGAACGCCGTCTCGAGCAGCGCCCGTTTGTGCGGGACGACGCGCGCGAAGTCCACCTTGTCGGTGGGAAAGTCGCCCCCAGCGCCCGGAACGCTCACCAGCAGCGGGTTGCCCGCAAACGCCGAGAACGACTGGTAAGGCGAGTCGCCGTATCCGGTGGGACCGAGCGGCAGCATCTGCCAGATCGTGAGCCCCGCCCCGACCATCATGTCGAGAAAGAGGATCGCGTTCTCGCCCAAGTCGCCTATGCCGTTCAGGCCCGGAAGCGAGGTGGGGTGCAGCAGCACCCCGGCGGCGCGAGCATTCGGAACGTCGGTCACGGTCTGGTCCATCGTCGGATCAGGAGGCGTTGCGCGCGCGAAGGCCCGCCAACGCGCTCGCGCGGAAGCATAGTGCCATCAGCGGGCCTCGATTGAGCGTCAAGTAGTGATGCGCGCGCATGGCGGGGGACTATGCCCTCGGGGACGACCGGACGCAACGGACGACGCACGGAGCCTCGAGGCTCCCTGCGCATGGCTCTACGGCAGCGGAGCCGGTGCGGGACGTCCGTCCACCGAGCGCTGCCCGACGCCCAGGGCCTCGGGTGGGAGCCCGATCGCCGCGGCGCGCGTGCTGGGCAGCAGCGCCATGAAGCTCTCGACCTGCGTGGGTCCGAAGCTCTCGATCGAGATCTGTCCCTTGGTGCTCGGGTCGTCGAGCGTGATGCGGCCATCGGCCCACTTGGTGAGCACGAACGGCTGCTCAGGAGCGACGCTGGAAGCACGGCGCTTCCGCGCCATACTGCGCAACGCACCGCGCAGGAACTGGTTCGTGTTCGGCGCGATGCGGATCATCACCTGGTCGGCCGGTCCCTGCGCATCGTACACGAGAATCGCGCCATCCTCCGCATCCACAAAACGGAGCCACGTGCTCTCGACGGCGGCGTAGGGCGCGGAGTCGAACTTGCCGATGCCAAAGACGCTCGCCGAGATGGCGAAGCCGAAGACCATCACGACGAGCGCGATGACCGCCCAGAGGAACTTCTTGGGCGGCGTCAGGTTGGCCATCGCGCTGGATTGCCCAGGCTCCGGTTCGAAGTAGATCTCGCTCATGAGTGGAACCGGTGACTAGGCGACCGCAGCATCGTGCGCGAGAACAGCCGCGCGGGTCTCGGCCTCGTTGCCGTTCGAGGCGGGCACAGGCAGCCCTTCGCGTTCTGCGAACTCCTGCACGGCCTGCTGCAGGATCTTGCCGACGTCGTCGGGGTGCGCGAGAGCGCGCAGCGACGGCTGCGGCACCTTGAAATGCCACGGACGCGCGTGGGGCCAGAGGGCAAGGAACGCCACGCGGTCGCTGCCATCGAGCGTCATGGCGATCTCGCCCGTGCCGTCGCGATAGCGCTTGAGCGCAGCACTCTCGATGACCTTGAGTGGCACGTTGATCGTCATCGGGAAGGCGATGCCGGTCTTGATCACGACGCGCCGGTCGGTGATGGCGTACACGCTCGAGGCCGAGACGGCCCAGGACAGCACAAACACGCCCATCACCACGAGTCCCGCCATGGCGGCTTGTGCGAGAAACATCGTCACGAGCTGCGTGCGCGGGATTTCACCGACGTACCGCACGCTCCAGATGCCCACGATCACGATGAAGTAGATGAGCACGGCGCGCACATGAAAAGCATGTGCTGCCAGCAGCCCGATGCTCGGGCTCCCCTGCCACCGCACCCGCTCCCCCGGTGGGAGCGGATGGTCGATGCCCTGGATCCGCTCGCCGTGCTGAACGGTCACAGGAGGGGCTGGCTCCGATCCGGGGTCGCGTACAGGTGACCACCGGCGTAGTAAGCCATGATCTTGTCCTCCTCGAGGAGCGTGATCACCGCATCGCTCTTCGTGGTGGGAATTCCGTCGAACAACGGCGCCGTGAGCGCCTTCACGCGCACGTGGTCGAGTCCGAACAGGCCGAGATTCGGCCACGCGGCGAAGCCGATCGGGAGCAGGCGCGAGCCCTTGCCCGAGGCGAGCTTCAGCTGGTAGTAGCGCACCTGCGGCTCCGACTGGTCCACCCAAACGTCTTCGATCGTGCCCGCGACGGCACCGTCAGCCGCCTTGACCGGGAGGCCGCGCGGATCCGGATCGCCTTCGGCGATGGAGTAACCCGGAACCTTGCTCATCGGGACGATCTTCGGCTTGCCGCGAACGGTCATGTCCGGCGTGTCGGAGCGATTTGCCCATGCGGCCGGGCCAATGCCGTCCACCATCGGGTTGCCGGTCGGAATCATCGGCGAACCGTTGTAGCGGTCAGCCGGCCGTGCCTTGATTTCAGCCATTAGTGCCCGTCCTCCACGTTGTGCGAGCCATGCAGGTACGTCTTCTTCGGGGGAACCGTGGGCCACCCTTCACGCGGGCCCTGCGGTGACTCCAGGGGATAGCCTTCGCGCTTGTCTTCCTTTCGCAGATAGACGACCAGCAGAAAGAAGAAGATCCAGAATGCATACAGCATGATCTGTGCGCCGTCGAAGTAACCCATGAAATGCCCCCTCGGGTGTCCGGAACGTGAACGATCAGGTGGGAAGGTCGACGAGGCCGAACTTCCCGGAAGCCGGGGCGCCGGTCGCATCGCTGCGGGTGGAACGTAGCAATGAATAGAGGGCGAGTGCTGTCAGCAGCAACACCACCCACTCGATGTGATACACAATGTTGTAGGGAATTGCGGGCGACGTCCACCCTGCGGGCAGACGACCGGCGGCCTGAAAGCCGACGAACGCGTCGCGAATGGCGCCGCTCGAGGCCAGCCCGATCCCCTCGGAGGTGGCAAAGACCGCCCCCCAGGCGCCCAACGCGATGCCGTGCTGCGCCTTGTCCTTGAGCCCCATGGCGGCGCACAGCGTCCCGACGCCGAAGAGCCCCTCGCCGAGGCCGATGCCCATCGTGCCCATGCGGAAGAAGCCGACTCCGCCCACGTGCGACGAGGCGATCACGAGGAGAAAGGCGAGCGCCCCGATAATGCACCCGAGGAGCGCCATCTGGAGCGGGCGCCACCCGAGTTCGAGCAGCTGGGCGGAGATCGCGAAGGCGATCAGCGCGCCCACCGCCATGATGCCCGTCAGCAGCGTGGTCTGCGACACCGACAACTTGAGGATCTCGCCGCCGTACGGCTCGAGCAGCACGTCCTGCATGTTGAACGCGAAGAAGCCGAGGCCGACCGCAACCAGCAGACGCACCGCCTGCCCCCCGTCGGCGAACACCTTCCACGCCTCGCGGAACATTGGCCGGCGTTCGCCGGGCTCGTACTCCTTCATGCCCCGCTCCCGCGCTTCCTGCTTCCAGAGCGCGATCATGTTGATGGCGAGCGTGACGACCGCCGCGCCCTGGATGACCTGGATCAGGCGCAGGTGCGAGTAGTCGTGCAGCAGCCCGCCGAGCACGAAGGCGCTCACCACCGTGCCGACGATCAGCATCAGGTACATGAGGGCCACGACGCGTGGCCGGTTGTCCTCGGGGGCAAGGTCAGTCGCCAAGGCCAAGCCGGCCGTCTGCACCGTGTGCGCGCCCGCGCCCACGAGGAAGAAGGCGATGGCCGAGAGCACGTAGGCGATGGCGCGCGGGCCCCACGACTGATCCCCCGAGAGGATGATCAGTGCGAACGGCATGATGGCGAGCCCCGAAAACTGGAGCATCGACCCGAACCAGATGAAGGGCACGCGGCGCCAGCCGAGCACGGAGCGGTAGGTATCCGAGCGGAAGCCCACCAGCGCGCGGAACGGCGCGACGAGAAGCGGAATCGCGATCATCACCGACACGAGCGTCGCGGAGATGTGCAGCTCGACGATCATGACGCGGTTGAGCGTGCCGAAGAAGAGCGTCTGCACCATGCCGACGGTCAACTGGAACATCGACAGTCGAAGAAACCGCGTGAGCGGCACGTCCGACGTGGCAATGTCGGCGAACGGCATCCACTGGTTGCCGACCTTCATCCACGCGCGCGCCGCAGCCGACGTCGCGCGCGGCGCGGCGGCGGGCACCTCACCCGAGACGGCTGCCTCTTGATCGGCCAGCGTGCCCATGGGCGTCGGCGTCACCAGACCGGCTGCAGCCGGCAGTCGGCGGGGAGCGCCTTCTCGACCGGGCGCATGAAGTAGATCTTGGCGAACACGAGACCGTTGGCGAGCATGAGCGCCTTGGCCTTGATCGTGTTGCCGAGACCGCCTGCCTTCTCCGCAGCGTGAATGGCGATCGTGTTCTCGTACATCTCCTGCAGCAACTCGAAGAAGCGCGGGTTCTCGGTGTCCATCGTGACCGGGAAGACCTGGCGCGAGATCTCGTTCGTGAGGCGGATGACGCGCCGGTCGAAGTCATCGACGTCGATCCCCATGTTCGCGAAGAAGTCGCGACGCAGGTGATCCCTCACGTACATCGTGGCGAAGACGGCGAGCAGGAAGAAGCGGATCCAGAGGCGGTTCTTTCCCTCGAGGAACTGCGGGTTCGCGCGCATCAGGACGGCGAACGCCTCACCGTGGCGAAACTCGTCGTTGCACCAGTTCTCGAACCACTTGAAGATCGGATGGAAGCGCTTGTCGGGCTGCTTTTCGAAGTTGCGGTAAATCGTGATGTAGCGCGCGTACCCGATCTTCTCGCTCAGGTACGTGGCGTAGTAGATGAACTTGGGCTGGAAGTACGTGTACTTCTTGGCCTTCGTCAGGAACGAGAGGTCGACCGCCACGTTGAAGTCGTTCAACGTGTGATTGATGAAACCGGCGTGGCGCCCCTCGTCGCGGCTCATGAGCCCGAAGAGCTCGCGCACGTCCGGGTTCTTGACCCGCTTCTTGATCTCGGCGTACAAGATGCAGCCCGAGAATTCGGCCGTCACCGAACTCACCATGAAATCGATGAACTGCTCGCGCAGCTTCGGATCCCAGTCGGCGAAGTCGGCGTCGAACTCCTCGGTACGCTTGAAGTGGTCCTTGTTGGGGTCGCGACGGAATTCCGCCACGAGTTCGTCCCACTGAGCGCGGAGGCGGCTCACGTCGAGCCGGTCCATTTCCGCGAAATCGGTGGTGTAGAAGCGCGGGTTGAGTGCCGCATCCTGCTGGGCAGCCTTGGTCTGTTCGTTGACCGGAGCCTTAATGGCCGTATCGTACATGTTTCGCTAGCCCTCGAAGCCGACTTCGTAGAGTCCCGTGATCTCGGAGGTCCCGAGGACGCGTTGCAACACCCGGCGCGGCCACGAAGCCTGATGCACCGTCGCTCGCGACTTCACCGTGCGGACCTCGCCAAACGCGATCCGCGTCGGCGCGTTGTGAACAACCACCTCGTCGCCCTCGTTCACGTCGATCCCCTCCAGCGACACGTGCGCGTGAAAGTGGTCGTGCGTGGACTCGAGGTCGATCTCGCAGGGTACGGTGACCTGACGGCGCCAGACCAGCCACGCCCCCACCACCAGTACCCCACCAACGATTGCCACCACCACGAGGGATGGTTCGGTCACGACAAACCTCCGGAAGTCACCGCGCCCGGGCCCACGAGCTCGAACGCCTGTGAAGTGTAGAACCCATTGACGATGCGCTGCGTGCGCCCGGCCCGCCAGCCGGTGAACGCCGCACCGCTTGTCACCCCTTCCCTGATGGCCTTTTCGCTGATCGGCTCGATCTGGGGTGCCCGATCGGCGCGGGGGAATATTCGCCCCACGGCCCACATGGTCGCCAGCAGGGGGGTGCGAGGCGCGAAGGTGATCACCATGCCCCGACGCGTCCGCCCGGCCAGCGCTTCAAGCGCCGCGAGCAGCGCGGGCGCCGGGTAGTGGATGAGCGAGTCCATGGCCACCACGTAGTCGAAGGTGCCGAGGGTCGGGTCGAGCATGTCTCCGGCCGACCACTGGATAGCCGTGGGCAGCTGACTCTCCTGCGAGCGCTCCTTGGCCAACTGCACGAGCGTGGGCGACAGGTCGGTCGCCACCACTTCGGCTCCACGGCGCGCCAGCGCAACGGCGAGCGCTCCGGTGCCGCAGCCGGCATCGAGGATGCGCACGCCCTTCAGCTTCGACGGGAGGTACGCCAGCAGTGTCTCGCGCATGCGGTCACGCCCCGCGCGCACCGTGCGCCGGACACCCGACAGGGGAGCATCGCTCGTGAGCTGCTCCCACGCCTTCACGGCCGTCCGATCGAAATACTCGGTGAGCCAGGCGCGCCGCTCGGCGTACTCCTCCGGCAGTCCGTCCGGTCGCAGCTGGGTGCTCAATCGAACCCCAGCAAGTCGAAGATCTCGCGATCCTTCAGCGACTCTGCCGTCAGTGGCTGCACGGTCTCCAGCATGTTCTTTGCGAGCCGCAGGTACTCCTGCTGCACGGCGATGACGTCCGGCGCATCCTCCATCTCGAAGATCGTGCACTTCTTCAGGCGACTGCGACGGATCGCATCGACGTCCTGGAAGTGCGCCATCGTCTCGAGGCCGACGCGAGTGTTGAACTTGTCCACCTGATCGGTGTCCTTGCTGCGGTTCACGATCACACCGCCCAGGCGCACCCGGTAATTCTTCGACTTGGCCTGGATTGCGGCCACGATGCGGTTCATCGCGAAGATCGAGTCGAAGTCGTTGGCGGTGACGATCAGGCAGTAGTGCGCATGCTGGAGCGGGGCCGCAAAGCCGCCGCAGACCACGTCGCCCAGCACGTCGAAGATCACCACGTCGGTATCCTCGAGGAGATGGTGCTCCTTGAGAAGCTTCACGGTCTGTCCCGTCACGTAGCCGCCACAGCCCGTGCCGGCCGGGGGACCGCCGGCCTCGATGCACATCACGCCGCCGTAGCCCGGAAACACGAAATCTTCGGGCTTGAGCTCTTCGGCGTGGAAGTCCACCGACTCGAGCACGTCGATAACGGTTGGCACCATGCGCTTGGTGAGCGTGAAGGTGCTGTCGTGCTTCGGGTCGCAGCCGATCTGCAGCACGCGCTTGCCCAACTTGGAGAACGCGGCCGAGAGGTTGGACGACGTGGTGCTCTTGCCGATGCCGCCCTTGCCGTAGACGGCTAGCACGAGGGCGCCCTCGATCTTCTGACCCGGATCAAGGTGCACCTGCACCGAACCCTCACCGTCGAGACCGGCTTCGAGG
>JAYTVE010000325.1:0-1605 GCA_043744185.1 Gemmatimonadota bacterium
AGGAGCCCCGAATCCTGGGGCTTCGGCAGGTCCACTTGCGTCGTGTCGCCCGTGATGACCGCGCGCGCGTTCGGCCCCAGCCGCGTGAGGAACATCTTCATCTGCAGCGACGTCGCGTTCTGCGCTTCGTCAAGGATCACGAAGGCATCCGCCAGCGTACGACCGCGCATGTACGCGAGCGGCGCGATCTCGATCGTGCGCGTCTCGAGCGCACGATGCATCCGCTCCAGCGGCATCATGTCCTCGAGCGCGTCGTACAGCGGGCGCAGGTATGGATCGACCTTCGCCTGCATGTCACCCGGCAGGAAGCCGAGGCTCTCGCCCGCTTCTACTGCGGGGCGCGCGAGCACGATGCGACGCACGCGGCGCCGTGCGAGCGCGTCCACCGCCGCGGCCACCGCGAGGTACGTCTTGCCCGTGCCGGCCGGCCCGATGCCGATCACGATGTCCTGTTCCTGCAGGAGGCGCAGGTACGCCGCCTGTCCAGCCGTCTTGGGTTGGATGACCTTCCGCACGCCGGGCAGCACGATCCGCGCCTCGCCGTCCGGCACGGCACCGTCGCGCTGCACCTCGAGCGTGAGGCGCAGGACGTCATCGGCCTCGAGCGGAATGCGCTGCCGCGCTGCCTCGATCATCCGTTGCGCCACGGGCGCCGCGCGCTCAACGGCCTCTACGGCGCCAGCGAGCGTCATCGCATCGCCGCGCAGTGACACCCGCGCGCCGGTTTGGCGCGTGAGCTCGATGAGGTTGGCGTCGTTCACCCCTGCGAGCGTGAGCGGGTCGGCGCCCTCCGCGGAGAGGCGCTGGGTGGTCTGCTCGTCGCCCATCAGTCGGCGATGGGGGCGATGTGAAGCGGCTTCAAGTCCGCAGCCGAGATCGGGGTCGGCGCGCCTTCGAACAACGCGCGCGCGGCCGTCGTCTTCGGGAACGCGATCACGTCGCGCAGCGAGCTGGTACCCGAGAGCAGCATGGCAATGCGATCGAAGCCCAGCGCGAAGCCGCCGTGCGGCGGTGCGCCCGCGGCCAAGCCATCGAGCATGAAGCCGAACCGCTTCTGCTGATCCGCCTCGGCGATGCCCAGCAGCTTGAACACCGTGCGCTGCAGCACCGGGTCGATGATGCGGATCGACCCCGATCCCAGTTCATTGCCGTTGTACACCGCGTCGTAGTGCAGCGCGCGGCAGCGATCAGGCTCCGTCTCGAGGAAACCGCGATCGTCCGGATGCGGCGACGTGAACGGGTGATGTGCGAACACGCGCGCCCCCGTCTCGGGATCCGGCTCGAAGAGCGGGAAGTCCACGATCCAGCAGAAGGCGTGTTTCGCCTCGACTTCGACGTTCGGCCGCTTCACCGCCAGCATGCGCACGTTGTGCAGCGCAGGGCTCGTGATGTGGTCCGGCCCGCTCACGGCCAGCAGCAGTTCGCCCTCGGCGCCGCCCAACTTCTCGAGTGCCGAAGCGCCGATCGCCTTCACGCCCTGCCCTTCCCATCCAGCGCCCGTGCGCTTCGCCCAGATCAAGCCGCCCGCCTTCGCGTCCTTCGCGGCGGCGGCCATGGCGTCGATCTCCTTGCGCGTCATGTCGGCCGCGTTCGCCAGCCGCAGCG
>JAYTVE010000326.1:0-19075 GCA_043744185.1 Gemmatimonadota bacterium
GTCACCGACTGCGCGTCGGTCTGCAACGTCAGATACGCAGCGGTGAGGTCGGCCGTTAGGCGGAGTTCCTGCGCGCGCACGTTGAACTGCGCATCGGAGTGCGCCGCCTCGGCCACCTGCACCCGCTGCTCACGGGCGAAGCCGTCGAAGATCGGCAGCGACAGCCCGGCGCTGAGCGTGTACGGGTTGCGCGTGAAGGTGAACGGGAAGGCGCTGTTGGCGGAGTTGAGCGCCGTCTGCTGCGCCGGCGGGAGCGTCGCGATGTAGTTGTTGTCGGTGTACTTCTGCGTGTACCCGCCGACGTTGGCCGAGAGCGTGAAGGTGGGCAGGTACTGCGACTTCGTCATGCGCGAGTTGACGACGCTCGCGGCCTCGCGGTCCTTGAGGGCGCGGAGCTGCGGGTTCTTGTCGCGGGCCTCGGTGAGCAGTGCGTCCAGCGACTGCCCCGGAAGGTTGACGGGCAGTTCGGTGGTGAGCTGCACGTCGCCGGGCTGCGGCACGCCAAGCTGCTGGAAGAGCCGCAGCTTCTCGACTTCGGCCTGGTTGCGCGCGGTGAGCACGGCGACCTGCTGCTGCCCGACCTGCACCTCGGCGCGACGCACGTCGAGATCGGTGGCCGAACCGGCCGCCTGACGGGCCTTCGCAAGATCGAGTTGCGTCTGCGTGTTGGCGAGCAACGTGTCGTTGAGGCGGACGCGGCCGAGCTGCTGCAGCACGGCCATGTACTGGCCGACGACCGCTTGCCGGAGCGACATCGCGTTCGCGTCCACGTCGTACTCGGCTGCGGACTGGCCGAGGTTCTGCTGGCGGGTGTTCATCCACACGCTCGGCGAGAGGTCGAGCTGTGCGTTGATGCTGTAGTTGGTGCTGACCGTCGGCGATGAAGCGCCGAGGCTGATGCCGCCGAAGTTCTGCGGGAGCCCCTCGCGGTAGCCGGCCGACAGCGAACTGCTGACCGAAGGAATGAAGGCGCCGTACGCCGAACGCACCGCCGCTCCGGCCCGCGTCCGCCCGTTCTGCGATTGCAGATAGGTCGGATTGTTCTTGCGGGCGAGCAGCAGGGCCTCGTCGAGCGTGAGGGTCGGGACCGACGCGCGAATCCCGGCCTGCGCGGCGAGAGCCGCGGGGGCGAGGGCGAGCGCAATAAGAGCGAAGGCAGGCAGGCGCATTGGCACGACGTGAATGTGAAGACCGCCAGACGCTCCCCATACGCGCGGCCGTGTTCCCGGGTTTCAGGACCCGGCTCAGCGCGGGACGAAGGGGCGCGGGGGGTCGTCACGCTGAGCCAAAAGGCCGAGGGACGGGATGGCCACGCGCAGCACGCGCCCGTCTGCGTCCACCCACACCTGCCGCTCGACACCGTCCGGGCTCGTGGCCGCAAACCCAGTGGCGACGATCGGCTGCCCCGCGATGTCGATGGTTTGCGCGCCGCGTTCCGTCAGGCGAAGGACGACCTGCTGATTGCGCCGCGGGACGATCACCGCCACGCTGGCCGTGGGCCTCCGACGCGCCACGAAATAAAACTGATGGAAGACCTCGTCGTCGAGGAGGAGGGCGCCGTCGGCCACGAGGAACTCGCGCACGGCATCCACGCCCGCTCGCGCGATGCGGGCGCTCACGCGGCCAGCGCCGACGGTCCCCGTCCAGCGTTCCTCCACCTCGGCGCCGCGCCGGATCTCGAGGGTGTAGGAGCTCGCGACGCCGTCGACGCGCGCCGAGAGGGCCGGGAAAAGGCGCAAGTCCTCATACACGGCACTGGCCTGCGCCACGATTATCGGGGCGCCGCTCGTGGTCGGCGTGGAGCGGATGCTGAACTCCTCGCGGCCGACGCGAGCGCCGCGGCGGCTGACGGTGAAGCTCCCTTCGTCCACGATGGTCACCTGCGCGCCGAGCGCGGGGGCGAGGAGGCTGAACCCCAGAGTGACCAGAATGGGAACGCGTGCGTACATGACGGTAGAATGATAGCGATGCGCGACCGGTGGTTGCCGGTTGGCGGATTCTGCGGCGGAGGACGGGGTGACGGCCGGCAGCGACGGCGAGATGCGGGGGCGATGGGCGTGGGTGGCCGCAGCGGCCACCGCCCTGATTGCGGCGGCGTGGTGGCTGCGGGCGGCGTCCGTCGTGGCGCTGGCGCTCGCGCTCGCGGGTGCCATTGCGATGCTCGTGCTCGGCGTCCGCTTGACCAGCGGCCGTCGGCGCGCGGCGATCGCCGGGGCACTCGTGGTCCTCGCCGGCCTCGTCGCGATTCCCGGCGAGCGCGCACTCCGCGCGCTTCGCGCCGATTGGCCTGCGTTCTCCGCGCGCATCGAACGCGACGGCCTGAACGGGCTTCAGGAAGAGGTGAGCGCCGGCGTGGCACAGGCCCGCGCCGCTGCGCGCGCCGCGCTTGACCAGACTGGCGCGATCGTCGTACCGCTGCGGTTGCCTGCGCCGCCCGCCTCGCAGGGCGACATCGGCGTGGTGCGATTCGCCGACACGCTGGTGGTCGGCTGGTCGGGAATGATGCGAGTGAACCCCGATCGACTCACCGCGAGGGTGGGGGCCGTGTTCACTCCCTTCTATCTGGTGGCGTTCGCGACCGAAACGCGCGGGCGTGAGCGCGCAACGGCCACGGTCATCGTGCACGCCGAGCCGCCGGCCGACCAGCTCGCGGCGGCGCTCGACGAGACCGTCGTGGCGCGCCATGGGGTCGGCAAGTTCGCGTACGCGAGCGTGGCCGACGCCGGAAGCTTCCATGTGGTGAAGGCCGAGGGTGTGCCGTTGTTTGCCGCGCGCGCCGAAGCGCCGACGCGGATGGCGGCGGAGGTGTCGGTGCTCGAGGCCTCGCGTCGGCTGGTGGGACCGTTGGTGGCGCTCGCGCTGCTGGCCATGGTCGCTGCGGCGTGGGGGCGCGGCTCGACGCTGCAGCTCAGGCTCGTGGCGCTCTGGGTCGTCCTGGCGGTGGTCGCGGCCGCGCCGCTCAACGCGTACTCGAACGTGTCGCGGATCTTCGACCCGGCGGTGTACTACGCGGGGTTCGGCGCCCCCTTTACGGCCACGCTCGCCGGTCTCGCGATGACGAGCGCGACCGCGCTGCTGGCACTGCTCGCGCTGCAGCGCTCGCCGCGGCGCGTGCTCTCGCGCAGCCAGGCCGTGGTCGCGGTCGTGGTGATCGCAGTGCTCGGTCCGCTCCTGCTGCGCGACCTCGCGCAGGGCATCGTACTGCCCTCGGACGGCGCGTCCTTCGCGCTCTGGGGCGCGTGGCAGGCGGCACTCTTCCTCGCGGCCATGGCAATCGTCGTGGCGGGCACGGCCGCGGGCCGCGATGCACTCGCCGCGCAACGCGGCCTGCCGCCGGCCATCGCGCCGCTGCTGGCCGGCTTGGCCGCCCTGGCCGCACCCATCATCTGGCACGCGCCGGAGGGATGGCCCGACTGGTACACCGCGGTGTGGGCGCTCGCGATCCTCTCGCTTGCACTGGCGCGGCGATCGCCGTGGTTCATCGTCTCGTGTGCGCTGGTGGCGGGACCGGGTGCGGTCACGTTGGTGTGGGGCGCGACGTCGCGGGCGCGCGTCGAGCTGGCTCGCGCCGACGTGGCGCGGGTGCACACCCCCGACCGCGAGATAATCGCACTGCTCGACCGCTTCGTGAGCACCGAGCGGGCGCTCGGGCCCGCCTCATCGCGCGCGGAGCTGCTCTCGCGCTTCGCACGCTCCGAACTGAGCGCCGCCGGAGCGCTCGCGCACCTCGCGTCGTGGCGACCGAATGGCGTACCGATCGCGATGCTCGACCTCGCGCCATTTCCCGATGACGTGGCCGAGGTGCAGGCGCTGACAGCCACCGCACGACGCGAGGGCGCGGTGAAGGTGGTGCGCGCAACGGCAACGCCGTGGCTCCAGTTGATCGTCGCGGTACCGCATCCCGACGGGTCGGTGAGCACGGTGGTCGTTGCGCCGCGGTCGCGCCTCCTGCCCGACGATCCGTTCGGCGTCTTTCTCGGACTCACGCCAGCCGTCACGAGGGATACGCCCTATAGCCTCACGCTCGCCGGAGTTGGCACGCCGGGCATGGGCACGAAGACGCTCGAACGCTGGCAGCGGCGGGGCAGCGAACTCCACGGCGACTGGGAACTCACCGGAGTGAACGGACCGCTCCGGCTGCATGCGTCGGTCGAGCTGCGCCCGATGGAAACGCTGGTGCCGCGCGGTGCGCTGCTCGTGTTCGGCGACGTGGTGCTCGTGGCACTGCTCTGGGGGGCGAACGTGGCGGCGGGTGGCGCTCTCCGTCGCTGGCTGCGCCTGCGGCGCGACGTCTGGCTCGGTTCCTTCCGCGCGCGGCTCACGCTCGGACTCTTCACCTTCGCGCTGCTCCCAGTGGTGGCGTTCGCGGCGGTGGCCGTGCGACGGTTGCAGTCGGACGACCTGCGCTCGCGCGAACTGGTGGTGCTCGAGACGCTGCGCGGCGCGATCACGTCGAGCGGCGACGCGGAGCTGCAGCAGTTGAGCGGCCGGCTCGGGACGCCACTCGTGCTCTACGGCGATGGCGTGCTGCGCAGCGCGAGCGAGCCGCTGCACGAACTGCTCGCGCCCACCGGGCGCTTCCTCGACCAGTCGCTGCTCGCGGGCAACGGTCCCGAGGACGTCATCGCGGCGACGCGGGAGGTGCAGCTTGGTCGCCAGCGCGCGATGGTCGGGTATCGCTCGTTCGACGCGGCGACGTATCCGGCGCGCTACCTGCTGTCGGCGCCGGCGCGCCCCGATGCGCTCGACCTCGATCGCCGTCGCGACGACCTGCTCATCCTGCTCGTCTTCGCCGCCAGCGCGGCCGCGCTCGCCGCCTTCTGGCTCTCGGGAGTGGTGGCGCGCCAACTGGCGTCGCCCATCGAGGTGCTGCGACGCAACGCGCTCGCGGTGGCCGCTGGCGGGCGCGCCGACTTGCCGCGCGCGCCGGTGTCGGAATTCGTGCCGGTGTTCCGCGCGTTCCGGCGCATGACGGACGACTTGGGCGAGAGCCGGCGCGCACTCGAGGAAGCGCAGCGCCGCACGGCGGCGGTGCTTCTGCACGTGGCGTCCGGCGTGATCGCGGTGGACGAGACGGGCGCGGTGGTGCTCGCCAATCCGCGCGCCGAGGCGATCGTGGGGACGGCGCTGCCGCCGGGGCATGCGCTCGAGGGGGGGGTGGGGGAGGCACTCGCCGCTGAGGCGCGCGCCTTCGTCGAGGTGGACACGATCGAGCGCGAGTTCGACTTGCCGGCCGGTGCGCGTCGCCTCCACGCGCGGCTCACGCGGCTGCCCTCGGCGCGCGGCCTCGTGATCACGATCGACGACGTGACCGAACTTGCGCGCGCCCAACGCGTGCTGGCGTGGGGCGAGATGGCGCGCCAGGTGGCGCACGAGATCAAGAACCCGTTGACGCCGATTCGACTCGGGGTGCAGCATCTGCAGCGCGCGCGGCACGATGCGCGCGTGGACTTCGACGCGGTGCTCGACCGCAATGTCGGGCGCATCCTCGCGGAGATCGACCGGCTCGACGAGATCGCGCGCACCTTCAGCCGCTTCGGCACGACGCCCGCGGCTCGCCCGGCGCGCGAGGGCGTCGCGATCGACGAGCTGCTGCGCGACGTCGTCGCGCTCGAGGGGCTCGACGCCCAGGGCGAGGTGCGCTGGAGGGTGGACGTGGAGGAGAACCTCCCGCGTGCGATCGCGCGCGAGGACGAGTTCCGCGAGGTGCTGCTCAACCTGCTGGAGAACGCCCGCTTGGCCGGCGCACGTACCGTCGACGTGCGGTCGCGCGCCGATGGCGACCGGTTGACGATCACCGTGACCGATGACGGCGAGGGTATCGCGCCTGAGGCGCTCCCGCGCGTGTTCGAGCCGCACTTCAGTACGCGCACCAGCGGGAGTGGGCTCGGGCTGGCCATTTGTCGGCGTCTCGTGGAGGGGTGGGGCGGCGCCATCGCGCTCGATTCGAAGCCCGAGCGCGGCACGACCGTGACGCTCACGCTGGCGGTAGCCTCACGCCGTGGCGAACTTCCAATCACATGAGCACGCCCACCCAGAGCGGGTCCCATCGCGCGATCCAGCCCGTCCCCGCGCACCTGCAGGGGTGGCAGCTGCCGCCTGATTGGCGGTGGGGGCAAGTCGGGATGTACACCGACCATCGCCACGTGCAGGAAGTGATTGACGCGCTCGGTCGCTCGCTGGCGCTGGTCAGTGCGCCCGATCCCGCACACACGGAATGGCTGCACGAGGAAGCGCGCACGCTCGCGCACTCGAGCCATCCGACGATTCCCACCACGTACCACTACTGGACGCGCCACGCGCACAGTCCGCGCGGCCCCGGCTACCTGCGGCGCTGGATCGCCGGCGAGACCGTGGGTCAGCGATCGCGGCGCGTGGGCACCGAGGGCCTCGCGTACATGCTCACGATCCTGCGCGCAGCGGGATCGGCGCTGGCGTACCTCCACGACGGAGGGATCGTGCACGGCGCGATCTCGGCCGAGCATACGTGGGTGACGCCGACCGGGCGCGTCTGGATGCTCGGCTGGCAGTGGGCCGTGCCACACAGCTTCGTGCCGGAGGGGCTGTCGCCCGATCCGCAGATGGTGGTGCGCGCCCCCGAACTCCGCAGCGACGCCTGGATGCCGACGCCCGCGTCGGACCAGTGGCAGCTGGCCGCGATGTGCTTCGCCGCGCTCACGGGCGAAGCGCCGCCGCCAGCCGACGTGCCGCCCCTGCGGTGGGTGTCGCCCGAAGTGCCGGAAGCGGTGGCCGCGATCGTCGATCGTGCGCTCGCGATCAAGCCGGAGGATCGCTATCCGAGCGTCGCCGCGTTGCTGCGCGCGGTGGATCGCAACGTGGCGTCGCGCACGCTGCTCGTGAATGCAGACGAGGCCGCGCAGCGCCCGCGGGACGAATCGGACGAAGCGCGCCTGCGCTGGGCGACCGCGGACGACTACGAGGTGATCGCGCCGCTCGGACGCGGCACGTTCGGCTCCGTGTGGCGCGTGCGCGACCTCGCGCTCGGTCGCGAAGTGGCGCTCAAGATGCTCCACCCCGACATCGCGCGTATGCCGAGCGTCGTCGCGCGCTTCCAGCGTGAAGCGCGACTCGCGGCGCAGCTTGCGCACCCCGCCATCGTCCCCATCTATGACTGGGACAGCCGCGGCGAGGTGTCATGGTACACGATGGAGCTCGCGGAGGGCGGCTCGGTGGCGCAGCTGATCGCCCGACAGGGCCCGCGCCCCCTCGAGGAGCTGGCGCCGCAAGTGTACATGGTGCTCGACGGCCTCGAGGCGGCGCACGCGATCGGCATCATCCATCGCGACCTGAAGCCGGAGAACATCCTCATCGATCGCTACTGGCGCTGGCGCGTGGCCGACTTCGGCATCGCGCTCGCGGGCGGCGAGGAGACGGCGGGGATGACCGGCACGCCGGCGTTCGCGGCGCCCGAGCAATTGCTCGGCGAGCCACAGGGCCCGCTCGCCGATTGCTTCGCGCTGGGGTCGATTGCGGCCTACGCGCTGACGGGCAAGCCACCGTTCGGCGATGACGACGCGCAGGCGGTGCTCGCGCGGCAACTCGCTGGCGACTGGGATCGCAGCGCGTTTCCCGAGGCGATCACGCGCTTCCTCGCGCGCGCGCTCGCGCCGCAGCCCGAGCACCGCTTCAGCGATGCGGCGGAGATGAAGAACGCGTGGCTCGCCGCCGTCGAGGAGACGATGGACGAGGAGAGCCGCGGCGATTCGTGGTGGACGCGGCTCGTCCGCACCGTGCGCCGGTAGCACCGTGCATCCGGGGACGCGCCGCACCGGTGGCGAGCCCCCCGTGCTCCGGACCGCCTGATGAGCCACGCCACTCCCCGCTCCGTCTTCCAGGACCCCACCGGCCGCCGGTGGCGCATCTTGCGTCGCATCGGGATCACCACGGGCGTGGTCACCTCGCTGCTTGCTTTGACGGTGATCATGGGCGTGCTGCTGCCGCCGCTGCTCCCCGGCATCGGGTGGAGCATGGCGCCGGTCGGCCCCAAGCGCGCGCCGAAGCTGATCACGAGCCGCGCACAGCGCGATCAGGACAGCGTGCGTCGCTACCTGCGTCACCTGCGCGACAGCCTCAACGTGCCGCCAGCAGTGCGTCCGTCGCGCCTGCCGCTCGTGAAGTGGTCCGGCGGACCGAAGCCCAAGAACGCGGGCGACCCGATCGTGGCCGGGTTTTATGTGAACTGGGACGACAACTCGCTGGTGTCACTGCGCGCGCACGCCGCCAACCTCGACTGGGTCATCGGCGAATGGGCGTTCGTTGCGCCCGGGGGCGATTCGCTCCGCATCACCGTCGACCGCAAGGTCCCGTACGTCCTGTCGCTGCTCCAGCCGCAAGATCGGCCGCAGATGCTGCTCATGATCTCGAATGCGCAGGACCGGCAGAGCTTCGACCAGACGCGGCTCCGGCGGCTCGTGTCGCGCGAATCGGCGCGTCGTCGCACGATCGCGCAGGTCGTCGAGGCGGTCACGACGTACGGCCTCGCGGGGGTCACGATCGACTTCGAGAACATTCCGGCGGGGCTGGAGGACGACTTTTTCCAGTTCACGAGCGAGCTGCGCTCGGCGATGCGCGGCATGAACAAGCTGACCACGCAGGCGCTGTCCCCGTTCGAGTCCGACGAGTTCATCAGGCGCGCCGGGAAGGTGAACGACCACGTCATCATGATGCTCTATGACGAGCACGCCGGGAAAGCCGACCCGGGGCCGCTCGCCAGCCAGGGCTGGTATGTGTCGAAGGCGGAGCATGCGATCTCGCTGTTGCCGCCGCGCAGCGCGATCCTCGGCATCGGGGCGTTCGCGTACGACTGGAATGATGCGGGCGGTGCGACGCGCGTGGACGGTCGCACCTTCCAGGAAGTGATGAAGGGCGCGCGCACGCGCCCCGAGGCGGTGCGCACGGATTCGCGATCGCTCAATCCGTATCTGGCGTGGACCGACGCGGACTCGATCGACCATCTCGTCTGGTACCTCGACGCCACGACGGCGTGGAACCAGGTGCGCGCCGGCGCTCGACTCGGCGCGCTCGGTCACGCCATCTGGCGTCTCGGCAGCGAGGACCCGTCGCTCTGGAGCGTGCTGGGCGAGCACGGACTCGCCGAGTCGGCCGCGTTGCTCAACAAGATCCCCGGTGGTTACGACGTCGAGTTCGACGGCAGCGGGGAACTGCTGCGCATCCTGCAGAAGCCGGGGGATGGCGAACGGGTCGTGCAGGTGGACGACACGAGCGGGCTGATCGTCTCGCAGCGACTCGTGCGCGCGCCGTCGGCCACGGTGGTGCAACGCACGGGCAGCGAACCGCCCCACGAGGGCGGCAAGCGCATCGCGCTCACGTTCGACGATGGCCCCGACGGCACGTGGACCGGACCGATGCTCGACACGCTCAAGTCGCGCGGCGCGCTCGCCACCTTCTTCGTGATCGGCGGCAACGTGGAACGACGCCCCGGCATCATGCGGCGCATCGTGCGCGAGGGGCACGAGTTCGGCAACCACACTTGGTCGCATCCCAACCTCGGGCTCGTGGCGCCGTTTCTGGTGCGGCTCGAGATCGCGGCCAATGCACGCCTGCTCGAGGCCATCCTCGATCGCCGGACGGTGTTCTTCCGGCCGCCCTACTTCGGCGACGCCGAGCCGACCTCGGCGGACGAGCTGGTGCCCGTCGAGATCGCCAGTGAGATGGGGTACATCACCGCCGGCGTGCATGTCGACTCGGATGACTGGAGAAACCTCGAGCCGATCGAGATCATCGAAACGGTGCTGGCGAAGCGGAGCCGTGGCAACGTGGTGCTCCTGCACGACGGTGGCGGCGACCGTACCAACACGCTCAAGGCACTCGGGCCCCTCATCGACACGCTGCGTGCACACGGCGACACGCTGGTGCTGCTCTCGACGCTCGCCGGCGTGCCGCACGACCAGGCGATCTTCCCGCTGCCGCCGCGCAGCACGGCGCAGCGGCTCATCGAGCTCGGCACCTTCGGCGCGGTGAGCTTGATCGAGTGGGGCGTGTACTGGATCTTCCTGCTTGCCGTGATCCTTGGCACCGCGCGCATCCTCCTCGTGCTCACGCTCGCCGGATGGCAGCGGCTCCGCGGCACGCCGCGCGACATCGTGTTCACCCCCGCGGTGGACGTGCTCGTGCCAGCGTACAACGAAGAGCTCGTGATTGTGCGGACGATCGACAGCCTCCTCGCGCAGAAGTACGCGGGGAAGCTGCGTGTGGTCGTCATCGACGATGGATCGCCGGACAAGACGTACGAAGTCGCGTCACGCGTTTTCGCACACGACCCGCGCGTGGAGGTGATCCACAAGCCGAACGGTGGCAAGGCCAGCGCGCTCAACATCGGGCTCGCGCACTCCGCAGCGGACATCGTTGTCTGCCTCGACGCGGACACGATCTTCGAGGACGAGACCGTTACCTGCCTCGTCGAGCCGTTCATCGATCCCAAGGTGGCCGCCGTTGCAGGGAATGCGAAGGTCGGCAATCGCGTGAACCTCGTCACGCGCTGGCAGGCGCTCGAGTACGTGACCAGCCAGAACACCGATCGGCGTGCCTTCTCGCTGCTCGACTGTATCACCGTGGTGCCGGGGGCGGTCGGTGCGTGGCGCCGCACCGCGGTGGCGGCCGTCGGTGGCTTCAGCGACGACACGCTCGCCGAGGACCAGGACCTGACCATCGCGCTCAAGCGCGAGGGACATCGCATCGGGTACGCGGAGGACGCCATCGCGTGGACGGAGGCGCCCGACACCCTGCGCGCGCTCGCCAAGCAGCGCTTCCGCTGGTCGTTCGGAACGCTGCAGTGCGCGTGGAAGCACAAGGGCGCGCTCTTCCGGTCGAAGTACGGCACGCTCGGTTGGGTGGCGTTGCCCAATACGTGGATCTTCCAGCTCGCGTTCTCCGCGCTCTCGCCGCTCGCGGACCTGCTCTTCGTGTGGAGCCTCATCGCCGTCGGGATGGCGCGCTGGCAGCACGGCAACACCTACGCGATCGAGACGCTCGAGAACGTGCTCTTCTACTACTCGCTCTTCCTGCTGGTCGACTGGATCGGCGCCATGCTCGCGTTCTTCATGGAGCCCGGCGAGGACAAGGCGCTGACGTTGCTCATTCCGCTGCAGCGCTTCGCGTACCGGCAGGTCATGTACTTCGTCGTCGTGAAGTCGTTCGCGGCCGCGATGCGCGGCGGCATGGTCGGCTGGGGCAAGCTCGAGCGCAAGGCGACGGTCGAACGCCCAGCCTGAGGCCCAGCTTGAAGCGCGGTGTCCAGCGCCTGCGCCTCCGACTGCGTACTATGAACGAACCCCTCACCCCGATCTCCATGCGGTCTCCCTCGTTTGTCTGCGCGGCCCTCGCCGCCGCCACGCCAGCGCTCGTGCATGCGCAGGCTGCCCCGCGCCCATTCGTGCCCGGCGACTGGTACAAGGTGGCCACCGTCGGTTCGCCAGCCATGTCGCCCGACGGCAAGCTGGTCGCCGTCACCGTCACTACCCCTGTCGAGAAGGACAACAAGCGCCACAGCGAGATCTGGGTGGTGCCGACGAGCGGCGGCGCGGCCGCGCGCTGGACCTCGCCGGCCCTCGAGTCGTCCGCGCCGCGCTTCTCGCCCGACGGGAAATACCTCTTCTTCACCAGTCAGCGTGCGGGGGGCAAGGGCAACACGTGGGCGCTGCGCCTCGACCAGCCGGGCGGCGAGGCCACGCAGCTCGAGAACTACCCGATGCGCGGTACGGCACCTGCGAACAAGGCGTTCACCGTGTGGGCCGAGGCGCCTGACGACACGGTCGGCGCGCCGAAACCCGACACCCGCTTCGAGCGCATGCAGCCGATGGCGCGCCCACCGTACAACGCGATCACGCGCCCGGTCGAGCCGGCCCGTTTCGATGGGCGCCACATCACCGAGATGCGCTACCAGTCGAACGATCAGGGCTTCTTGCCCGGGCCGCGCGTGGCGCGCCGCTGGAACGCCGCACAGCTCTGGATGCAGAAGACCGACGGCAGCGCGAAGGTGAAGCTCACCAACACGCTCTACTCGCATCGCGACGTGGTCGTCTCGCCCGATGGACAGTCGATTGCGTTCGTGGCGGACGCGAAGCTGCGCCCCGACTCTGTTGCGCAGGCCGAGCAGGATTCGCTGGGCAAGCTGCCCTATGATGCCAAGCGCGATGAAGCACCGCGCAACGACGTGGACGTGTACGTGATGTCGGTAAGCGGTGGCGAGCCGCTCAAGGTGGCCGCGTTCACGGGCGCCGAATCGCAGTTGGGGTGGAGCCCCGATTCGAAGCGGCTCGCCTTCGTGGCCGCGCAGGGCCGCTGGACTTCCACGCGCGTCTGGGTCGTCGACGCTGCGGGCGGAACTCCGAAGAACATCCTTGGCGCGTTCCAGTACGAGCCGGCGCGCATCGAATGGTTGTCCAACGATGCGCTCTCGATGTTCGCCGAGGTGGGCGGACGCAGCGGCCTTTTTCGCGTCAGCGCGACTGGCGGCGGCACGCCGCGCGAACTCCTCGGCGGCCGTCGCCGCATGGGCGGTTTCGCGTACGACGAGGCGCACGCCAAGGTCGCCTTCATCGGCACGAGCATGGCCAAGCCGACCGAACTGTTCATCGCCGATGCGGACGGCAGCAACGAGCGCAAGCTCACCGCCTTCAACGATGCGGTGAACGCGGAAGTCGCGTGGAGCGACGCCGAGCGCTTCACGTACAAGGGGGTCGGTAACCTCGAGATCGAGGGCTGGCTCATGAAGCCGCCCGCCTACGACGCGAGCAGGAAGTATCCGGTGGTGCTCTACATCCACGGCGGTCCGCACTCGGCGTACGGCGAGAATTGGTTCGACGAATTCCAGAGCCTCGCGGCCTCGGGTGTCATGGTGCTCTTCACGAATCCGCGCGGCTCGAGTGGCTACGGCGCGGCGTTCACCAACGCCATCCGCGGCCGCTGGTTTGCGGAGGACTACAAGGACCTGATGCAGGCGGTGGACATCGCCGCGAAGCGCCCGGATGTCGACTCCACCAAGATGGGCGTCACGGGCGGCTCATACGGCGGCGTCATGACGGCGTGGATCACATCGCACACCAACCGGTTCAAGGCTGCGGAGAACGACCGCATGATCGCGAACTGGTGGTCGTGGTACGGCACGTCGGACGCGCAGGGGCTCACCGAGGGCGAGTTCTACGGACGTCCGTGGGACAACCCCGCGATGTACGACTCGCTCTCGCCCATCCGCTACGCGAATCGCGTCAAGACCCCGACGCTCATGGTGCAGAGCGAGGAGGACCACCGCACGCCGATGACCGACGCGGACCAGTGGTTCATGGCACTCAAGAAGCACGGCACGCCGGTGGAGTTCGTCCGCTATCCTCGCTCCACCCACGAACTCTCGCGCAGCGGTGAGCCTTGGCTGCTCGTGGATCGCCTCGGCCGCATCCGGCAGTGGTTTGGGTGGTGGCTACAGGGGAAGTCGGCCGACAACGGCCCCCAACCCGAGCGGGCGGCCGGTCGAAATCGGTAGCCGTTGATCGGAAATGCTGACAGAATGCCTGGGCCCGCATGGCACGAAGCATGCGGGCCTTGTTGCGTGTAAGGGGGATGCGGAACGGGCGTCCGCACCCGATACTCTACGCCACCGACATGCCTGACCCTCTCGATCCGACGCTGACCGGCGAGTCCGGCTTCCGGCACCTCGCAGATGCTGCGCCGTTCCCCGTGTGGATGCTGGGGCCGGTGGGGCGTGTCACGTGGGCGAACAAGCGCTACGCGGAGTTGGTGGGGCGCACGGTAGCGGAGGTGGTGGCCACCGGGCTGCTGGCCGACGCGCACGCGGACGACCGCGATACGCTCGCCGCCGCGATCGCCGATGGCGTGACGGCCCGGGCGCAGTTCACGGTCGAATACCACTTGCGCCGCGTCGACGGCGAGCACCCGCTCGTGCTCGCGACCGCGAGCCCACGCTTCGATTCGGCCGGCGCCTTTCTCGGCTTCGTCGGCAGTTCCGCGGATGTCGCCGCACGCGACGTCGCCGATCGCCAACGCGAGGACGACGAACGACTGGCCGCTGTACAGCGACTGGCCGGCGGTGTAGCGCACGAGTTCAACAACCTGCTGACGCAGATCAAGGTCGGCGCGGAGTTGGTCCTCGCAGAGCTCCCGCCCAAGGCACCGGGTCGCGGCGACGTGGAATCGATCTCGCTCGCGGCCGATCGCGCCTCGGTGCTGGCGCGGCAGCTGCTCGCGTTCGGACGACGACAGTTGTTGCGCGCCGAGCCGATCGACATGGAAGACGAGGTGCAGGCGCAGGCCGAGTCGCTGCGTCAGCTCGCCGGGGCGCAGACGGCGCTGTCGCTGCAGATGGGCGGCGTGAAGGGCGCGGTGCGCACCGATCGCGAGCAGCTGGTGCACGTGCTGCGCGCGCTGGTGACCAACAGCCGCGACGCGATGCCCACGGGCGGCGTGATCACGATCTCGACGACGCCGATGACCGCGAGCGGCGGCGAGATCGGCCCGAGCCCGAGCCTCAAGGCGGGGCCGTACGTGCGTCTCACCCTCGGCGACAACGGCCCCGGCATGGACGAGGAATCGAAGGCGCACGCCTTCGAGCCCTTCTTCACGACACGCGACCGCAACGTGCACCCGGGGCTCGGCCTCTCGACGGTGTACGGCATCGTGCAGCAGTCGGGCGGGTCGGTGTGGATCGACTCCGGAGCGCGGCAGGGCACGCGCGTGCACATGTTCTGGCCGCTCGAATCCGCGACGCCCGCAGCGACGCTCCGGCGCCCAATCCTCACGCCGGCGTTCATTCGCCGCGATGCGGTGCTGCTCGTCGAGGACGACGACGCCGTGCGCACGTTGGCATGTCGCGTGCTGCAGCGGCGAGGCTATCGCGTGCACGTGGCGAGCGACGGTGCCGCCGGACTCGAGATGTGGCAGCGCCTCAAGCACGAGATCGCACTCATCATCTCCGACGTGATGATGCCCGGGGTGTCGGGGCGTGAACTCGTGCTCGAGATCCGAAAGACGCGCCCGCGCATGCCGGTGATCTTCATGTCGGGCTACGTGCACGAGTCGCTCGAGACGACCGAAGGGTTGATGCCGGTGCCCCTCTTTCTCGAGAAGCCGTTCACGGTGGCGAGCCTGGGCGAGACCGTGGCCCGCGCGCTGGCGGTGCCCGAGGGGAACGAGGGGATCGGTCTGATTGGGCTGTAGCGTGCAACGCGCGCTGGCCGCCGTCGCGTTGGTCCTCGCAGTCGCCGCCTGCGGGGATGCCGACCAGCGCGAGGAGCAGCCGGAGCGACGTGTCGCGGGGGTCAGCGCACACGGCGACACCGCCTGGGAGCTGACCGCGCACGATACGCTCTGGTATCAGGCGCGGGACGACGCGCGGTGCACGCTCTACGAGTTCCTGCGGCGTGTGCGCGCGAAGCCGAAGACGCAGACGATGTCGAGCGTGAAGGCGTCGTTCCGGCTGGGGGGCGAGGTCGAACACATGTGGGTCAACGTGCGCTCGCTGGTGGGCGACACGGCGCTGCGCGGCATCCTCGCCAACGAACCGGTCACGATGCGACGGATGAAGGAGGGCGACACGGTGGTAGTGGCGCTCCGCAACATCGACGACTGGTACGCCGTGGACGCCGACACGCTGATCGGCGGCTTCGTCCTGCGCCTGATGCGATCGCAACTCTCGCCAGCCGCGCGCGCGTCGTACGACTCGTCACACTATTACGTGGTCGACCCGGACTCGATCGCGCGCCATCGCTTCGGGTGGCGCTGCGGCGAGGCGCCGAACTGAAGCTGGCGCGCCACGCGATGTCGTCCGGCGTCCGACGTCTGCGCGACGTCAGTCGCCGCGGGGCCGCACGCGCAGCGAGAGCTCCGTCCAGCCGTCCACCTGGTAGTACGCAACGCGCACCGCGTGCCGACCCGCGGAAATGACGGCGCGGTCCACCTTCGACTCGTGCGGCGCCCACGCGTCGATGACGAGCGCGCCGTCCACCCAGACCCGCACGCCGTCGTCGCTGATCCCGACCAGCTCCCAATCCCCCGGCGGAAGCTCGAGCGTGGCCGTCGCGTCCATTCCCCATTTCTCGAGTGGAATGCCGGCCACCTGCGGCCGGAACCACTCGTAGTCGAGCGCAGGCGTCGTGCGCGTGAGGGTGGGCGCTGTGGCGAGCGCATGTGCGAATGCGGCCGTGTCGCGGCGCGGATCGATCGAGTCGCCCCACGCGATGATGCGCTGCTGCCACGTGGTGCGCGGCTGTGTGACTCGATAGGCGAACTTCACGGGCGCCCCCGCTGCTGTACGCACGCCGCGCGGGCTCACCGTGGCTGCACCGCGATACTCGAGTTCGAGCGTCCAGTCCTCGAAGCTCCCGGTCGAATCCGGCGTGACCACCACGCGCCCGGGCACCGCGCCGCTCGTGGCGGACAGCTGTGCGATCCCGCGCTTCGACATTACCGTCCACCGCCCCGCGGGGCCGAGCACGCGCAGCGCGAGCGGCCGCGCATCCGAACGCGCGTCGGGCCACAGCTTGGGCGAGCGCCAGTCGTACGGGCCCCATTCGTCCACAATGATCGTGGCGCGTCCGCGTGGTACGCGCGCCGGGATGGCCGTGCGCTGCGCGCCGTCGAGCGGCCACGGAATGCGGTCGAGCTGCTGGTCGATGCGCGAGAGCGTGGCGCTGTCGTCGATGGGCCCGAGCCGGTACTGCACCTCGCGCTTCACCGGATTGAGTCCTACGGGCTTCCGCAGGTCGGGCATCCAGCCGTACGCCTTGCGTCGTACGGTCGAACCGCTCGTGTCGCCCGACGCCACCACCAAGGTGTCCGCCTGCTCCACGAAATCATCCGCCAGCACGCGCTGCGTATTGTCGATGCGCAGCCAGGTGCGTACACGGTTCACCCGGTTGCCGCCGATGCCGTAGTCCCGGCTCCGCGTGTCGCGGTGCTTCGGGTAGCCCCAGTCGCCCGGCTCCAGCTTGTTCCACCACAGGCGGATGCCCGTCGAGTCGCGGTTGAACGCGTTGCCCACGATCGCATTGTCCTGCCCGTGCTCGATCGCGATGCCGATGCGGTTGTCGGCAAACAGGTTGCCTGCCACCAGCGACTCGTAGCTGTACCCGCCCCAGATGCCGTGATCGTTCTCCTCGATCCGGTTGCCGACGATGATGTTGCGGCTGAACGTCACCTCCACGCCGTTGGTCGGTGCGTGCGAGAAGTCGTTCGCGAACAGCACGTTGTCGTTCGCGCCGCCCACGCCGGAGTCCATCGTCTGCTGGCCAGCCCAGAGGAAGAAACCGTCGCCGCCGTGCGTCACCGAGTTGAACGCGATCACGTTGCGACAGCTCTGCTCGAAGACGAGGATGCCGGCCGAGTCCTGGCCGCGCTTGTAGAAACCGTGACTGTAGCCGCGCACGTTGTAGTCGATCCGGTTGTGCATCAGCCGGTTGTCGCTTGCGCGATAGAGGCCGATGCCGACTCCCGAGTTGTACGAGAAGGTGCTGTTCCACACAAGCACCGAGTCGGTGCGCGTCATCATCAGGCCGTTCATCCCCTGTTCGACCGTCACGCCGCGTACCTCGCCACCCTTCACGTTCGCGAGGTAGATCGCGGCGCCATAGCGCAGCCATTCGTCCTCCTCGTTGTGGTGATAGCTCAGCCAGTCCACCAGGCTTTCGTGCTCCACCAGCGAATACAGCCTCGGCTTCCAGTTGTGCGAGAGGTCGAGCTCCAAAAGCCGGAGGTCGCGCGTGTCGCGCGCGAGCACCGCCACCTTGAAGCCGCGGATCGTGCCGCCGCGCAGCGTCACGCGTGCGCCTCCCTCGATGCGCACGGCCACGCCAGCGGCGGCGTCAGGCGGCGCGCTGTCGCTCGCGCCAATGATCGTGACGCCGCCAAGGTCCACCGTGACGCCGGAGCCGCGCACGGTCACGAGCGCAGAGTCCATCGCGCGCGGGGCAGGAAGCCGGTACGTCCCCGGTGCAATGCGCACCGAGCGCGTGATCACCATGCCCGGCGTGATCCGCACCACGGCCTGTCCCTCGGCGCGTCGCGGTCCGACTGACGGAACGGACAGCATGGCGACGAAGAGGCCGGCGCGAGCACACGTGAATCGCATGCCCGGCAACGTAACGCGACCCGGCGCGCGCGGCAGCATGGCTCTCCCGCCGCGCCATGCAGCCGCTACGCGGGCGATTGCACCCCGCCCTGACGGATCGCGCGCGACCCCCGCCGCGGCCGCCTCTGCGGCACCTTGCCGCGCTCGGCGGCACGCTGCTTGACGCTCGCCGACTTGGTCGACGCCACGTCAAAGCTGGGAGCGATCACGGACGCCTTCGCGTACGAGTCGGCCGCAGCGCTCAGCTCCCCCTCCGCTTCCTGTCGCGCCCCGCGTGCAAAAGCACGGAAGGCATCCGACGCATAACTCGCGCGCTCGGACAGGCGGGCATCGAGCTCGGATGGCACGGTCACCCCCAGCGCCACGGCGAGACGACGCACCACCATCGCTTCCGCGGCGAAAATGCCGTCCGCGCTAGCCTGACCCTCGTACGCCGCCGTGACCTCGGACGAACTCACGGTCACCAACCCCACCTCGAACCGCACCGCCGTGTCGCCGATGCTGGCCATCGTGCCACGCACGAGGCGTTGCGCCGCGATGATGCGCCCGACCCGCACCGCGCTAGCCGGGTCCACGCGCGAGGTGTCGAGCCCCTGCTCGCGCAACACGTCGTCGAGTCGTACGCGCTCGAGAAGGCGCAACTCGGGAAACTTGCCGAGGTCGGCGATGATCAGCTCGGCGAATCCCGTGGAGAGTTCGTCGACTGCGGAGTCTGCGGGCTCGAACGGCAGCACCGCGATCGTCGCGCGGGCCCGGCGACCGCCCATCGCCTTCTCGTCCGCCGCTATCGCGCCGGCCTCGGCCCGCTGCGCCTCACGCGCGCCCTCGCCGAGCGTGCGCACCGTGGCGCCGGACGATGCGCAGCCGGCGAGCATGGCGACCACGAACGGGAGTGCGCGGCGGGACGAGCTGGCGACCTGATGTGGCATGTGAGGGGTTCCGGGACGAATGAGGGTC
>JAYTVE010000327.1:0-19031 GCA_043744185.1 Gemmatimonadota bacterium
AGGACGTGGTGCACCACTTTCTTGGCCATCGGATTGACCGGCTTGATCTCGATCGCGCGCACCCAGCGCGGTTCCGTGATTCCGGTGGCCGTCACCGGCCGCCACCACTTGTCCTGGCCGGCCACGCCCACGGTGAATGGTTGCGAGCGGACGACGACATCCGGTGCGCCGAATCGCTCGGCAAGTTCCCACCGCCGAGGATCGGGAAAAGTCGCGGCGGGGGGCAAGTCCTGCGGATCACCGCGCGGCGTGCCGGCATCAATCCACTTCACAATCGTTGCGATCTGCTCGTCGCTCAGGCCACGGTCATTCTTGAACGCCTGAATGCCGACCGTCTTGTCGATGTGCCACGGGGGCATGCGACGCGCGCTCACGTTCTCGCGAATCTCGCGCGCGTACTCCTTGGTGTCCTCGTAATTGAGGAGCGACATCGGAGCGATCGAGTTCGGCTGGTGGCACGACTGGCACTTGGCCTGGAGGATCGGCGCCACGTGCTTGGTGTACGTGACCTCCGCCTGAGGTACGCGCGCCGCGTGAGCGAACGACGCGGCACGCGGCAAAATCACGGCACCGACGCCGACGAGGAGTGGCGCCGAAAGCGCGCCGAGGACGATCGTCGCAAGCTTCATGGAGCGCTCCGGAAGGATGACGTCATGGCCGCACCGTGACGCGCACAAAGCCGTTCGACCAGCAGCATTGGGCATGTCCCGCTGCAGCCACGCCCGACTGATCGTTGGCGCGCACGCGCAGCACGTAGTTGCCGGGTGACGTGAAGCGGACGGTAGTCGCTGCCGAACCGCCCGCCGCCGGTATTGTGGCGGTCGGCGCGCCGAACGCGACCGGCGCCGGGCCTTGATGCAGGAACCAGGTCAGGGTGGTCTGTGGTGCTGCGGGCTTGCGCTCGCTGGCCGTCACGGCGGGAGCGCGCCCGTCATCGGTTGCCCAGATGGTGAGCGCAATTGGCGCGCGGACTGTAGCCTCGAGCGGACCGCTGGTGATGCCACCAGGACCACTGCCCGAGGGGCCATTTGCGGAGAAGCGAAGCGCCGGCGGCGTGTTGCCGGAGCCCACCTCGCCGTCCAGTGCGTCGATCTGCCACTCCGCGCGCAGTGATCCCGGAATCGCATAGCTCTCGCCGCGAACGGAGAGCGTCCACGTGATCGTCTGCTTCTTCCCGAAGTCCGCCGGTACGATGACCGTGAACACGCCCCAGTGGCGCCGCGGTTCGAAGTGCGTCGGCTGCGGCTGACCGCTCGCGCCGGGCGCGATGACATTGCCAGCACCGAGCGGCACGTCCACCGCTACCTTCTCGTTCCGGTTGAAGTAGCCGAAGGAGAGGCTGAATGTGCCGTCGGAATTGCGGTACCAGCCCTCGAACACGGGAAACACGGCCTGCCCCGATGCGGGCGGCGAGGGTGCCTGCGCCGCAGCAGGATGCGACGTTCCCGCGAACAGTACCAAAACGACGAGACGAGCGACGAGCCGGTGTGCGAGCATCAGGCCTCCGTCCGGGTGAAGGTCACCCCGAAAGGATGCGTGCGCAAGCGCGCACCGTCGTGCCCGGCCACGGCCGACATCACCAGCGACGTCGGGCTGCCGTTCGAGGCCACCACGAGCTACGATCACCTCATGGACATCCTGCCGGCCGGCATGTCGGCCATGGACGCAGCGATCGCGCCGCGTGCGCGGACGCGGGGAGGCAGCGCATGAAAGCGATGTTCGGCTTCATCGGCGCGACGATCGGGAGCACCGTTGGCTGGTACATCGGCGATCAGGTCGGGATCATGACCGCCGTGCTCCTGAGCGGCATCGGTACGGGCGCAGGGTTGTGGTACGGGCGCAAGAAGGCGCAGGAATACGGCGCGTAGCGCCCCCTGTCGACCCGATCAGGCCGCACTCACCCCATCGCACGCGTGCTCACGGCGGCGCGCCAAACCCCGCCTGCTGCCCCTGGTCCTGCTGTGGCGGCGGCCGGAAGCGCGGCGCCTGCCCCATCGCCCACGAGTAGCCCAAGAAGACCCCCCGCACGCCGAACTTGCGGTCGGTCATCTGCACCAGCGTACCGGTGGTGGAGCGCACCGCCATCTGCATCGTGTTGAACGGATCCTGGATGCGGAGCGAGATCGTACCGCGGTCCTTCTGCACCTTCTGGCGGAACGCGAGCACCACCATGCCCGAGCCACCCATCCGGCCACCCTCGATGTTCATGGGCGCGTTGTAGAAGCCGAACACCGACGTCGTGAACGTCTGCGTCAGCTTGAGGTTCAGGTTGAGCCGTGCGCGCCACCCGATCGCATCGGCGCCCACGCCGCTCTGGCTTCCACCGTCGGTCACCACGCGAAACACGTTGGCACCGGTCAGCACACTCAGCATCGGGCCGAAGTTCATCTGCGCATTGAGATCGGCGCCGAAGGAATTGCCGGTCGCGAGGTTCGTGAAGGTCACGGCCGAAACCTGTCGCCCCGCCACGTTCGTGTCGCTGTTCACGATCCAGCGCACGATGTCCGTGGTGTGCCGGTAGAACGGGCTGAACTGCAGCATTCCGAGCTTGCCCGTCTTCGTGAGCGAGAGCTCGATCGCGTCGGTGAACTCTGGGCGCAGGTTCGGATTGCCGAGAAATGCGTTCTGCGCGTCCGTGAACTGTGGAAACGGGTTCAGTTCCTGCGTGCCCGGACGGCGGATACGGCGTGAGTAGCTGATGCGGCTAGTGAAGGAGTCGTCGAACTTGACCATCACTGCCGCGCTGGGAAACAGGCTGAAGTAGTTGAAGGGGTAGCTGTTGCTCCCCAGCGCGAAATCGCGGCGCGTGTACTCGCCGCGCAGGCCGCCCTGAACGTCGAACCGGCCGAGACTCTGGCTCAGCACCGCATACGCCGCCGCCACCTTCTCGTCGAACTGGAACGAGTTGGTGAGTGATCCGGGCGTCCACACCCCGGTGCCCGTGGCGTCGAGCGTCTGCACGAGGTCACGCTCGAGCCAGCGCGCATTGCCGCGCACGCCGGACTCGAGCTTCGTGTTGGGCGTGAACGTGCGCGTCCAGTCCGACTGCATGGTGAGCTGCGTGGCGCGGCTCTCCCCCCTCTGCCGGTCGGCATTGAAAAGCGTGAGGCCGTTCCACGACAGGTTGCTGAGGAGCACGTCGTCGTTGTCGACAGTACGGTTGATGCGCACTTCGCTCGACAGCTCGTTCTTGCGCAGCTCGAAGGTGTGCTTCCACGCCGCCGTGTAGTCGCCCATGAAGCCCGTGCTGTTCGACAGGCGCGGCCGCTGCTGCTGCGCGAGCAACAGCTGGCTGCCGTCATAGTCCTGCGCCGCCAACTGCTGCGCGTCGTTGGCCGCGCGGACGTTGAGCACGAGCGCGTTCGAGAGCACGTCCTGCTTGTTCGGCCGGAAGTCGATGTTCGCGGTGACGTTGTGCCCCGCGTTCGCGGACGACCCGTTCATGTTCTGGTCGCCTACGCTCAGCAGCGTGTTCGACGCATCGTACCGCTCGCGCACGGTGTTGCCCACGACGGTGCGCCGGTCGCGGTTGTAACCGTACGAGCCGAAGAGCGTCCACGCTCCTTCCTGCCAGCCGAGGTTGGCCGACCCGTTGGCGCGGTCCTGATTCATCAGGCTCAGGTTGTAGCCGCCCGAGAGCCCGAGGTCGGCGTCCTGCTTGAGCACGATGTTGATGATGCCGGCCATTCCCTCGGGATCGTACTTGGCCGACGGATTGGGAATGACCTCGATGCGCTCGACCACGGGACCCGGCAGCGTCTTGAGGAACGAGGCGAGCTGCGCGCCCTTGAGCGGCGTGGGGCGGCCGTTCACCTGCACGATGACGTTCTCGTTACCACGCAGGCTCACCTTGCCCTCGCCATCCACCTGCACCGAGGGCACGGCCTCGAGCACTTCGCTCGCGTTGGCCGCCTGCGGCGCGACGTCCTTGGCGCGGTACCCGTTGCGGTCGGGCGCGACGATCATCGCGTCCTGCGCGCCCGTCACCTGCACGCTCTGCAGCGACACCACGGCCCGCGCCATCCCGATCGGCTCGAGGTTCACGCGCTGCGCCTTGTCGGTGATCGTCACTTCGCGGCGCGCAGGGGTGAAGCCAACGCGCGTGATGCGGAGGGCATACGCGCCCGGCATGAGCCCGGCCACGCGGAACTTGCCGTCGGTGCCGGCCATCGCGCCCCCGACGAGCGACGAGTCACGCTTCAAGCGCACCGCCACCGACCCTCCTGCTAGTGCATTGCCCTTGTCGTCGACGATGGTGCCGCGCACTTCCGCCTCGCCCTGCGGCATCGGCATCGCGGGCCCACGCGCGGCACCAGCGGGTACGCCGTTGGGCGCGGGGGTTTGGGCGGTGAGCGCAGGGACGACGGTGACCGCCAGCATGAGGGCGATCGGGAGAAACGGACAACGACGCATTGATCCTCGGAATTCGGACAGGTGCGCGGGCCAGTGTCGGCCATCGCGCGACCACATAGACGTTCGAGCGCTCCGCATTGTTTCATTGGCGCAGTGGTCGCGCTCGCTCGAGCGGTCGACGCACGTGTGACAGCATCCGGCCGTGAATGGTTTGCCACACGCTCACCCGACGATGCGACGCAGCCGTGTCGGTCCTGCACCAGATGGACGTGCAAAGGCGCAGGCCACGGTGCGTAGCCTGCGCCTCGTTGGATCACCTGGCCGTCGCGCACCCGAGGCGGACCGCCACTCACCACTCGGCTAGAACTTCCCGGCGTCCACGTCCTTCAGGAAGCCGATCACGCCGCTGAAGAACGTGACTTGGTCGTCATACAAGCACAGATGGCTGCCCTTCTTGCAGAGCAGAAACCGTCCGCGCTTCACTTGCTTGGACATGGACTCCATGTACTTGGGGTCCATTGTGTCATACGTGGCGCCCACCACAAGCGTTGGTACCGTGATTCTCGGCAGGTCGGCAAACCGATCCCAATGCTCGAGCGTGCCCCTGGCCCCCAGTTCACTCGGCCCTTGCATCGGGATGTACACGTCGTTGTTCACGTGCTTGAGGGCGCGCTGAACGGGATCCGGCCACTGGTCCTGCGGCATGCGGAGCAGGTGCTTCTCGTAGTGCGCAGGGACCAGCAGCTCCATGTAGCGCGGGTTCGCGTAGTCTTTCCTCGCCTCGATGATCTTGACCTCCGCGAGCACCTTCGGGTCCATCGCCGGCATCAGCACCGTGGTGGCGTACGCATTGTACGCGGGAATGCTGGCCATCATGTTCGCGATCACGAGACCCTTGAGATTCTTCTGGTACTTGAGCGCGTACTCGATCGCGAGCAGTCCGCCCCACGAGTTGCCCACGAGGTAGAAGTTCGTGCTGTCGAGCCCAAGCGCCGTGCGTACTTGCTCGACCTCCTCCACGAATCGCGCCACGTTCCAGAGGCTTGGTTCCTTCGGCTGGTCCGAATAGAACGACCCCAGCTGGTCGTAGTAGTAGTACTCGACGTTCGCGCCGGGAAAGTACGAGTCGGCCGCTTCCCAGTACTCGTGCGTCATGCCGGGTCCGCCGTGCAGCAGCAGCACCTTCACGGTCGGGTTGTTGCCCACGCGCTTGGTCCAAACCTTGAACGTTCCCTTGTCCGTGGCCACCGGGATCATGCGCACGCCGCCACCCAGCACGTCCCGTCGCCCCGTGGTGTCGGTGTAGGCCGAGGTGGCGGCTCCTCGAGTGGTGGAAAGCGCGGAATCTCCGCACGCAGAAATGAGAACGAGCGTGGTCAGCGCAACGGCGCGCTTCATGTGAGCACTCCCGGTTGGGCGGCGCATGCGGCCGCGATGCCGGGAGAAGTGACACGATGCGTGTGCGACGTCAAGCGCGTCGCCGCACGCGTGGACGTTGCCGGCAGCATGCGCTAGGCTTCGCCCGTGCCAGCCATCCAGCGCGCTTTTCGCGCGCGCCCATGCGACCGCGCTTCCCATGACTAGTCCGGATATCCTCGCTGGCACGCGACAGGCGGCGTCCATCATCGTGCTGCGCGATCGCGCGATCGGCGGCATCGAGGTGCTGATGCTCAAGCGCGCCGAGCGAGTGGGTGATGCGTGGAGCGGCGCCGCAGTCTTTCCCGGTGGTGTGCTGCACGCCGACGACGCACAGGCGCACCGCTTCGTCGTCGGATGGGACGACGCGCGCGCGAGCGCGCGCCTGCAGCGGCCGGATGGTGGCCTCGACTACTTCATCGCCGCCGCACGCGAGTGCTTCGAGGAAGTGGGACTCCTCTTCTCGCTCGACGCCTCGACCGCACAGCTCGCGCGTGCGCACTCCGAGTGGCGCGTCCCGATGCAGCGCGGCGAGCAGCCGCTCGCCGCCATGTGCGAGTCGCTCGGACTTTCGCTGGACTTTCGCGACTGGGAGTTCATCAGTCACTGGCTCACGCCGCTGAGCACGGCCAAACGCTTCGACACCCGGTTCTTCGTCACGCGCGCGCCAACCGGCCAGATCGCGATCGCCGACTTGGGCGAAGCGCAACATGTCACGTGGTACGCCCCCGCCGAGGCGCTCGACCCCGCGACCGCGCTCAAGCTCGTGCCCGTGACGCGCGAGGTGCTCAAGCTGCTCCGCCGATTCGCCAGCGTCGGCGACGCGCTCGGCTACGCTCGTGCGCTGCCCGCCGTCCCGCGCATCATGCCGCGCCGTGCGCGCTCGGCCAAGGGCGCGAGCTTCGTACTGCCAACCGACGCGGCGTACGACGAAGTGGCGCAGCTCGATCCCGCCGGCAACGGTGAGGCCTTCAGCGATGTCGTGGCCGGTCGCGCCGTGCGGCTCTCACCACGACTCATTCGCGTCACCGCACCCAACGCGGGCGTGATGACGGGCCCCGGCACCAACAGCTACCTCGTCGGCGATCCGGAGGCAAATCGCTGGACCGTTGTGGACCCCGGAGAGGACGACGCCACGCACCTCGAGGCGCTCGTGCACGCCGCGCCCGGCCCGATCGAGCGCATTCTCGTCACGCACACGCACCCCGATCATTCGCCTGGTGCTGCGCCGCTCGCACGCATGACCGGCGCGCCAGTGCTTGGCATGCGTCCACGCTTCCCGGAGCATCAGGACGCGACGTTCGCGCCGACCACCGCACTGCTCGGCCACGAACTCTTCGCGCTCGGGCCGTCCACCACGCTGCGTGTCGTGCACACGCCCGGGCACGCGTCCAACCATCTCGCCTTCCTGCTCGTCGAGGAGCGCACGCTGCTGGCTGGCGACCTCGTGATGCAGGGCGGCACCGTGATCATCGATCCGCCGGACGGCGAGATGGCCGCCTATCTCACCTCGCTCGACGCGATGCGTGCGTTCGACCTCGACTGGATCGCTCCCGCTCACGGCGTCCTCATCGCACACCCGGGCGACACGCTGGCGGCCGTCGTGCGGCACCGGCTTGCGCGCGAGGAGAAGGTGCTGAGCGCGCTGCGCCAACTCGCCCCGGCCACGCTCGCGCAACTGGTGCTGATCGCCTACGCGGACACCCCGGGCACGCTGCACGCGCTCGCGGAGCGCTCGCTCCTCGCACACCTGATCAAGCTCGAGGCCGACGGCCGTGCGCGGCGCGCAGGCAGCAGCTGGACCGCGCTCGACTGAGGCGTCGCGCTACCGAGGCGCGATCAGCGCCTTGAACTCCGGCTCTGCGCGCAGCGACCGCAGCAACACCGACTCGGGCCATCCGCCCTGGAAGTTGAGCCGACCCGGGACCACCTCGCGCAGAAGCGCGATGGCGTCTGTCTGCATCCCCAGCTGCGCCGCGATCGAGGCTGCCTGCACGTGCGCCGTACCGCGCAGGTCCTGTCCGATGGCATCGGCGCGCCGCGCAACGAGCGCTGCGCGCGCCGTCGACGTGTCACCGGCCCACAGGTGGGCGATCGCGCGCATCGTCGCCGAAGCCGAGCGCGACTCGGCGGTGCCCGGCGACGGGGGCGGTGCCTGCGCATTGCGGGCATCGATCGAGTCGGCGATGCGCATCGCCTCGTCATCGCGTCCGATCAGGTGCAAGGCGTACACGACGGACAGGGAGGTCGAGTCGCGTTCCTGCTCGGATACCTGCACGAACGCCAGCGCGAGCGCGCGCGCCGCGGCGTCGAAGCCGAAGAGCGACGCCCGCTCCATCGCACGCGCCAGCAGTCGCTGCGTAGCGCCCGCCGTGGGACTGCTCACCGTCGTGATGGAGTCCACCACGTGCACCAGCGCGCGATCGTTGCCGGCGAGCACGAGCCCGTCCACCAAGATGAACGGAGCGAGCCGTCGTACCGCGAACGCCGGATCGTTGCGCGCACGATCCGCAAGCTCCAGCTGCGACTTCCAGTCGCCTAACCGGAAGTTCGTGAGCGCGAGATCATTCACGTACTGCTCGAGCGCCCGCGGCGGTAACTGCGAGGGATCAACGTCGCGCAGCGCGCTGCGGGCATCGCCCAGCCGGTTGGCGAGCAGCGCCACGTGACCGGCGATCATGGCGTTGGCGGCGGCCTCGCGTTGCGCCCGCAGCCGCAGGAGCACACCGCCCGAGACGGCCACCACCGCGAGCATCAGACCGATGCCCACCCACAGGAGGCGGTGCCTCGCCGTCGCTGGCACTTGCTGATCGGCCGCCACGAACAGCGGCTTGCTCAATGCGCTGACGCGCGCTCGAGCAGTTGCCTGGAGCCCGTCACGCCCGAGAGCAGCGCCACCGCGCGCTGCATCACCGGATCGGTCGTCATGCGACGGCGGAACATCGCGTCAACGCCGAACGAGTAGCGTGCAGCCTCGGCGCCGAGCAGTTCGCTCACGACCATGCTCGCGTCGTCGTACACGGCACGATCAACCTTGAGGCCGCGCGCGCGCATGCGCGTGTACAGCTGGTCACGCATCGATGCCGTCACCGGAAAGTCCGGCGAGGTCAAGCCGTGCGCCGCCTTGAGCGTGGCCGCGTAGTCGGCAATCGCATCCCGGAAAATGCCCATTTTGTCGCCGAGCGCGTGCTGCAGCGCCATCTCGGCTGGCGGCGCCACCGTGTCGCCCGCGATCACGTCCGGCATGATGCCGCCGCCCCCGCGCATCGAGCGCCCCGCATCGGTGCGGAACCGTGGCACGGTGTCGTCCTTCGCTTCGACGCCGCCGTCATCGAGATCGTCGCGCGCCGGCTTCGCGCGCTTCGAGATGCTGCGCCCCGACGGCGTGAACCAGCGCGCCGTCGTGAGCTTGAGCGCACCGCCACGCTTGAGGGGGAACACCGACTGCGCGCTCCCCTTGCCGTAGCTCGGCGCTCCGACAATGACCGCGCGGTCGTGGTCCTGCAACGCGCCCGCGACGATCTCTGCGGCGCTCGCGCTGCCGCCGTTCACGAGCACGACGATCGGCAGTTTCGGCCACGCCTGCGGCTTGCTGTCGGCGTACGTGCGCGTGCCCTCGACGCCGCGCGCTCGCACCGTGACGATCGTCTGGGCGGAATCGAGGAAGAGGTCCGTCACCGCGACCCCCTGATCGAGCAGGCCGCCGGGATTTCCGCGCAGGTCGATCACGAGCCCGGTCATCCCCTGCTTGGCCAGCGAATCGACCGCAGCCACGAGTTCCTGCGTGACGACTTCACTGAACTCGTTGATATCGAGATAGCCCACGCTCCCCGGCAGAAGCATCGCACGGCGTACCGCACTGACATGAATCGCCTCGCGCTCGACCGTGAGCGGAATGCGGACGGTCGCCCCCGGGCGCTCGATGGCGATCGCCACGGTGGTGCCGGGCGCGCCACGCACGGCGCGCACCGTCTCGTCCACCGTCCAGCCGCGCGTCGTCTGCCCCCTCACGTCCACGATGCGGTCGCCGATCTCCATGCCGGCGCGCTCAGCGGGCGAACCAGGGAAGATCGAGAGCACCGTCGGCCAGCCGTCACGAATGTCGACCTGCAACCCGACGCCCGCGTAGTTGGCCTGCGTACGCTCCATCAACCGCTGCAACCGGTCTGGCGAGAGGTACGTGGAGTGCGGATCGCGGAGTTGGCGCAGCATTCCTTCCAGTGCGTGCCGGTAGAGCACGCTGTCGGCGAGCGGATTCACGTAGTTGTCGCGCACCTTGGCCATCACGTCGTCGAGCAGCCGCGAGTTCGCGACCGTGCCGTGCGACGGCGTCATGCCGCGCTGCAGCAGCCCGCCACCCGAGACCACGGCCGCGCCGAAGATCGCAGCGGAGAGGAAGAGGCGTCGGCGCATCAGGTCACCCCCGCGGTCCGCGCGAGCAGTGGCGAGACCGTCGCCCAGACGCGCGCGAACACCTCGTCCTCCGTGCCCTCCGCGCTCACGACCGCGATCGGACCCGCCTCGGGATGCGCGTGCTGCCAGTCGCGCTCCGCCGAATGCGCGAATGCGTCGGCCACGCGCACGTGAAAGTCTGCGCTCGCGCGCTCGATCCGGTCGTGCGCCGAGCGCTTCGCCGCGCGCCGCAGTCCCTCCGTCGGCGAGAGGTCGAGCAGCACCGTGAGATCGGGCACGAGACCGTTGGTGGCAAAGCTGTTGGCCGCGCGCACTTCGGCCTCCGGCAGGCCACGTCCCGCTGCCTGGTACGCGTATGTCGAGAGAAAAAACCGGTCCGCGATGACGTTGGTCCCGGCTGCGAGCGCTGGCCGCACCACGCGTTCGCACAATTCGGCGCGCGAGGCCATGTACAGCAACGCCTCCGTGCGCGGCGCCATCTCGTACGCCTCGTGCAGCACGATGGTGCGGACCTTGTCGCCGATCGGCGTCTGGCCGGGTTCCCGGACAGTCAGCACCGGCACGGGCAGCGCCTCGAGCGCGGCGGCGAGGCGACGCACCTGCGTCGTCTTCCCCGCGCCCTCGACTCCCTCGAGCACGATCATCCGTCCGGCCATGTCGCGGTCAGCCCAGCGTGATGATGCTGCTCGTGGACCCCTTCTTGATGCCCTCGAGGATCCAGTTGTTGACCTGATACATGATCTTGTCAAAGTTCTCCTGCGCCGACACCGCGCGCTGGTAGAGCGGATTCGACTGGACCGTCCCGAGCAGCTGGTCGAGTTCCTGCTCCATCGCCTCGGTCGGCTGCTGTCCCTGCTGCATCAACTGGCCGGCCTCGGCTCGCAGCTCCTCCAGTCGTGCGAGCAGCTTCATCGCCTCGGCGTCCCCGTTGAGAGCGTCGGTTGAGCGCTTGACCGCCTTGTACTCGTCGCTCTGGCCGATGATCCGTCCGAGCTCCTTTGCCTTGTCTTCCAGCACGTCAGTCTCCTGGTCTCACGCCTGAGCCCGAAGGGCCCGCGCCATCACGAAGCGGTCGCGCCCCGTGAGGTCCTGCTCGATGATGGCGGCCTCGAAAGCCCCCGTCGCTTTGATCAACGCGGCCACACGACCCGCGCGTCGTTCGTCCACTTCCAGCGCCAGCCACCCCTCTGGAGCGAGGTGGGCCGCCGCGTCCCGCACAATCCCGGCCGTCGCCGCCATGCCATCGTCCGCACTGAAGAGCGCGAGCTGTGGCTCCCAATCGCGAACCACCGCTGGAAGCGCATCGCGCTCCGCCTCGGCAATATAGGGCGGGTTCGAGACGATCAACGTCGCCCGCTCGCCGTCCAGCGGCCCGAGCAGATCGCCCTCGCGGAACTCGGGAAACACCCGAAGCACGCTCCGGCAGCGGTCGGCGTTCGAGCGCGCGACCGCGAGGGCGTCCGGCGATTGGTCGATCGCCATGATGCGGTCGAAAGCGCCTTCAGTTGCGAGGGCAAGAGCGATGGCCCCCGACCCGGTCCCGACATCCACGGCGAGCGCGCCACCGGGGACCAGCGCGAGCACCCGTTCGACCAGCAGCTCCGTCTCCGGGCGCGGAATCAGCACGCGCCGATCCACCTGCAGCGTGAGATGCCGGAAGGGTGCCTCGCCCACCACGTACTGGAACGGCTCGCCGGCGGCCCGACGTCGCGCCCAGTCGCGGGCACGGTCGGCAACGTCATCGGGGATCGGGGCGTTGGGCTCGCTGGCGGGCCAGAGCCGTGGTGCGCCTGCAGCCGCCGCTACGAGGTCGCGCGCCTCACGGTGCGGCTCATCCACGCCAGCCGTGCCGAGCGGTCGCGAGAGTTCGATGACGAGGGCGCGGGCCGTGATCACGCTCGAGCGCCGGCTACTCGTCGCCGCCGAGCTTCTCCGCGACGTCTTCCAGCTTGAGCGCCTCGATCAGGTCACCGATGTCGCCGTCCATGACGCCGCTCAGGTTGTGCGTCTGGAAGCCGATGCGATGATCCGTGACGCGGCTCTGCGGATAGTTGTACGTGCGGATCTTGGCCGAGCGATCGCCCGTGCTCACCTGCGAACGGCGGAGGCGCGAGCGCGCGGCCTCCTGCTCGGAGATGCGCAGGTCGAGCAGGCGCGAGCGCAGCACTTCCATGCCCTTGAGCTTGTTCTGTAGCTGGCTCTTCTGGTCCTGCTGCGACACGACGAGGCCGGTGGGCAAGTGCGTGATGCGCACGGCGGAGTCGGTGGTATTCACGCTCTGGCCGCCGGGACCGCTGGAGCGGAAGACGTCGATGCGGAGGTCCTTGTCCTCGATCTTCACGTCGACTTCTTCGGCCTCCGGAAGCACGGCCACGGTGGCGGCGGAGGTGTGGATGCGACCGGCCGCCTCGGTTGCGGGCACGCGCTGCACGCGGTGCACGCCACTCTCCCAGCGCATCGTGCCGAAGGCGCTGCTGCCGATGACCTTGAAGATGGCTTCCTTGATGCCACCGAGAGTGCCGTCGGACTGCGACATCAACTCGATGCGCCAGCCACCGCGGCGCTCGATGAAGCGGGTGTACATGCGATACAGGTCCGCGGCAAAGAGCGCGGCCTCGTCGCCACCGGCGCCGGCGCGGATTTCGACGATGGCGCTGCGATCGTCGAGCGGATCGTGCGGAATGAGCAGCGCCGGGAGCGCCTTCTCGATGACCGCGAGCTCCTGTTCGAGCGCGGTGACTTCCGTTTTGGCCTCGGCGGCCATGTCGGGATCTTCGAGGAGTTCACGCGCGGACGCGAGTTCGACCTCGACCTTGCGTAAACGGGACGCCCGCTCGATCACCAAGCCGAGACGCTGATGTTCGCGTCCCAACTCGGCAAGCTTGCGGGCGTCCTTGGTGGTTGCCGGGTCGAGGAGTTGCTGCTCGACCTCCGCCGCGCGGTTGAACGCGTCGGCGATGCGGTCCCGAAGACTCAGACTTCCGCCGTCTTCTTGTACTTCTGGCGGAAGCGCTCGATGCGACCAGCGGTGTCAATCATCTTCTGCTTGCCCGTGTAGAACGGGTGGCAGTTGGAACAGATGTCGAGGCTAATCTCGTCGCGGGTCGACCGGGTCTGGAAGACGTTGCCGCACGCGCACTTGACCGTGGCGGTGGCGTACATCGGGTGGATGTCGGCCTTCATCGTGTACTCCTTGTTTACTCCCGAAACGAAATTGTCGGGTAGCCGTCCAATATAGCGAAGTAGGGGCCGCCGATTCAAGGACCGGGAATCGGTCGGTTTGACACCTCTGGACCGGTGGCCTAACTTCTGGCACGGCACTGAGCTAGCCCACTGCACGGATTCCCCCCCGAGCGAGCCGCCATCGCATGACCGACCCGTTTCGCAGCCAGCGAACGTCCCCGGTACCTGGGAACACGAGTGCCGACTTTCTGGCCACTGTTCCACTCTTTTCCGGTATCGACAAGTCGGAGATGGGACGCTTCGCGGATCTCACGCGCGAGAAGTCCTACCCGAAGGGCAGCGTCATCGTCTTCGAGGACGACCCGGGCGACTCCCTCTTCGTGGTCCGCGAGGGCCGGGTCAGGGTCGTGCTCGTGGCCGAAGATGGACGCGAGGTGATTCTTGGCGTTCTCGGGATCGGCGAGCACTTTGGCGAGTTGTCCTTGATTGACGATCAGCCGCGCTCGGCCCACGTCATCGCGATGGAGGACGCTACACTGCTCGTCCTTCGGCGTGAAGATTTCCGCAAGCGAGTCGAGCAGAGCCCGAGCGTGGCCTGGGCGCTGCTCATCGAGCTGTCGCGTCGCCTGCGGGCCGCCGACGGCAAGATCGGTGGATTGGTGCTGCTCGACGTTCCCGGTCGAATTGCCCGACTTCTGCTCGACTTCGGCGCCGAGGCGCCGGGCGGCCAGATCGAGAAGCCGCTCACGCACCAGACGATTGCGAACATGATCGGTGCCAGCCGAGAGACCGTGTCACGGACGATGCGCGAATTCCAGGATCTCGGATGGGTGAAGGTCGAGCGCCGCCGGATCGCGCTGGCAGACGCCGACGCCCTGCGGAAGCGGGCGCAGGTGCGCGTGTGATACGCGTCACCACGGTGCGCGTCTTAGGGAAGACATCTTGCGTTGCTCGCTGCGAGCCGATGTTCTCCCTTGCCGCACGTGCCTGATCACATGGGCCTTTCGCTTCGATTCTGGGGTACGCGCGGCTCCATTCCGAGCCCGGGCGCCCGCACCGTGCGCTACGGCGGCAACACGCCGTGCACGGAACTGCGCACGAGCGATGGCTGGCTGGTGATCCTTGATGCCGGCACGGGCATCCGCGAGTTGGGACGCGCGTTGATGGCGAAGGCGAACGGGGCTGCCGTGAAGGGGGACATTTTCCTCACGCACGCGCACTGGGACCACATCCAAGGCATCCCGTTCTTCGCCCCGATATTCCAGAGCGGCAACCACTTCACGATCTGGGGCTCGAAGTCGCTCGAGACCAGCATCGATCGCGTGGTGCGCGACCAGATGTCGCCGGTGGTTTTCCCGGTGAGCTTCGACGAACTCGACGCCCGCATCGACTTCCAGGATCTGGGTGAGGATGAGCAGCGGCCGGGGCGCGGCTACACCGTGAGCGCCTATCACGTGCAGCACCCGGGCGGCGCGCTCGCCTATCGCTTCACCGACGCGAACACGCCAGGGCGTGCCCTCGTGTACGTGAGTGACAACGAACTCCAGCCGCACCCCTCATACCACTCGGCGGAGAGTTGGCGTGCCGGCATGACGACCTTCTGCAAGGGCGCGTCGGTGCTCATCCACGACGCGTCGTATACGCGCGACGAGTACGCGCAGCACAAGGGCTGGGGCCACTCCACGTCCGACGATGCACTGGAACTCGCCATCGAGGCCGGGGTCGAACTGTTGGTGCTTTTCCATCACAAGCCGGAGCGCTCGGACGAGGAAATTGACCAGCAACTCGACGCGCTCCGCAGCACGGCGCGCTCCCGCGGCGCGAAGCTCCGCATCGAGGCAGCCGCCGAAGGGATGTCCCTGACGGTCTGAATTCGGTGATGCGGCGCACCGGGCGAGGCACTGATGTGATGCGGCCCACGGGCGCCACGGGCCCCCCGCCACCGCGCGCGTCGGACGAACCTCGTAGCTTGTAGCCAGTACGTGTCCAACCTCCTGGAGGAATACATGCTCCGCACCCGACTCGTGACGACGCTTGCCGCGATGGGCCTCGCGGTCCTCGCCGCGCCGCCCGCGCGGGCGCAGGCCGATGCCCGGCCCACCGTCGCCGTCCTGTACTTCAACAATGGCTCCTTCGGCAAGGATCGCGCGGATTACGACGCGCTCGGCCGCGGGATCGCCGACTTCATGATCACCGACCTCGCCGCAAACCCGACGCTACGCGTCGTGGAGCGTCAGGCGATTGATGCGCTCATCAAGGAGCAGGACCTTGGCCAGACGAACCGCGTCGACGTCGAGACCGCGGTCAAGCTCGGCAAGCTCCTTCAGGCCCGCTACATGGTGCTGGGTGGCTTCGTCGCCTCGCCCAACGGTACCGTGGACCTCACCGCCCGCGCGGTCGAAGTCGAGACGAGCCGCATAGTCCACGTGGACGCCGTGAAGGGCAAGACCGACGCCTTCATGGACGTTATTCGGCAGCTGTCCGACCGCATGAACAAGGGGATGAAGCTCCCCGACATTCCGCGCCGCACGGCCAGCACGACGCCGACGACCTCGCCCAGCACGGGGCCGCAGGTGGCCGCAGCGCTGCCGCAAAAGGTGCCGTTCGCCGCGGTGATGCTGTACTCCAAGGCCCTCAAGGCCGTGAACGAAGGGAAGAAGGACGAAGGGGTGAGCCTCTTCAAGAAGTGCGTGACGGACTTCCCAGAGTTCGAGAAGCCGAAGGAAGAACTCCGGCGCCTCGGCGCGGCCTGATGCGCGCGGGCCCAGCGGGCCCTTAGCAGCACGAACGCCGGCGTCCGTGTACATACGGGCGCCGGCGTTGCACTTTCCCACGGCAACCGTCGCCTCCCCTCGGGCGTTCATTCACGCATGAAGCCGCTTCTCATCCTGCCGCTGGGCCGCACGCTCGGAGACGCGCCGCTGGGCGCGTCCGAGAACGTGGAGGTCATGCGCGTCAGCACGCTCCCCGCGCCGAATGACCTGGACGCCGAGCGCGCGACGGTGATCGTGCTGGACGCGCCCATGCGCGCCGCTGCGCTCCGACATCCGGCACGGGTGGCAGAGGTTGCCGCGCTCGTCGTGCTCGTGGGGGTGGGGGCAGCGGGCGAAATCGCGCCCGGCGAAGAGCCAGGGCTCGAGTGGCTGTCGGGATGGCTGCCGGGTGATGCGCCAGCCTCACTGGTGGCAACGGTGCTGCGCGGCGCGTTCCGCCAGGCGGCCGGCGTGTCGAGCGAGCGCGCGGCGCGTGAGGCGGCGGCGGACCGTCACACCGAGCTCACCGAGCTCACGCGGATCGGCGCCGCGCTCTCCACCGAGCGCGACCTGTCCACGCTGCTCGGCATGATTCTCGAGCAGGCGCGTCGGCTCTCCAACGCCGACGCCGGTTCGCTGTACCTGGTGGAGCGCCTGAGCGACGGCACGCGCACGAACGCGCTCGTTTTCAAGAGCACGCAGAACTACACGCTCCCCGACATTCCCTTCCGCGAATTCACGGTGCCGATCAACCGGTCGAGCATCGCGGGGTACGTGGCCGACACCGGCGAGGTGCTCTCGCTGCCGGACGTGTACGACCTGCCCCCGGCCGCCGCGTACACGTTCAACCGCTCGATCGACGCACAATTCGGCTACCGTTCCAAGTCGATGCTCGTGATCCCGATGCGCACCCATCGCGACGAGATCGTGGGCGTGGTGCAGCTCATCAACCGCAAGAAGGACTTCGACGCACGGCTCGTCGACGCGGAGACCACCGAGCGGCTGGTCGAGCCGTTCGACAAGCGCACCCTGGAACTGGTCACGGCCATCACCTCGCAGGCGGCGGTAGCGATCGAGAACTCGCTGTTGTACGAGGACATCGAGCGGCTGTTCGAGGGGTTCGTGAAGGCGGCGGTCACCGCCATCGAGCAGCGCGACCCGACCACGAGCGGTCACTCGGGACGCGTGGCGACGCTCACGGTGGGGCTCGCGCAGGCGGTGGACGCCGGCGGCGCGAGTGGCCAGTACCGCTCGCTGCGCTTCTCGCGCGAGGAGCTGCGCGAGCTGCGCTACGCCGCGCTCCTGCACGACTTCGGCAAGGTCGGCGTGCGCGAACAGGTTTTGGTGAAGCAGAAGAAGCTCTACCAGTGGGACCTCGGTGCCATCCGCTCGCGCTTCGCGTGGCTGCAGCAGCAGGCCGACATCCAGTACGAGCGCGAGCGCGCCAACTACCTGCTCGAGCACGGACGCGAGCGGTACGAGGCGGCCGTGACCCAACTCGACGAGACACGCGCCATCCGCCGCACGGAACTGGCGCGCTGGCTGGATGCGATCGTCGCCTCGAACGAGCCGACGGTGCTGGCCGAGCGCAACTTCCAGGCGCTGCAGGAAGTCGGCTCGCAACTCTTCGTGGACTTCGAGGGAATCGAGCGCGCGCTGCTCGACGAGCACGAGCTCAAGTTCCTGATGATCGAGCGCGGCAACCTCGACGAGCGCGAGCGCCGCGAGATCGAGTCGCACGTGACGCACACCTTCCGCTTCCTCGAGCGGATTCCGTGGACGCGCGAATTGCGCGGCATTCCCAACATCGCGTACGGCCACCACGAGAAACTGAACGGGCGCGGCTACCCGCGCGGCATCCGGGGCGATGACATTCCGGTGCAGACGCGCATGATGACCATCTCCGACATCTACGACGCGCTCACCGCCACCGACCGGCCGTACAAGCGCGCCGTAACCACCGATCGCGCGATCGACATCCTGCACATGGAAGCGAAGGACGGCATGATCGATCCGGTGCTGCTCGCGGCGTTCGTGGAGGCCAAGGTGTTCGACCTTGTGGACCCCGGCGAGGTCAGGCGGCGGACGCCGAGCCTCGCGAGTCAGGCGATCGCCGCCCTGTAACTACGCGTCGTGGGGCTGGCCGCCGCGCGCGCGAATCTCAGGGGTGGCCGTACCCGCCGCCACCCGGCGTCTCGATGCGCAGCACGTCACCCGCATTCATCAGAACGCGCACCTTGGCCGGCAGTTCGCGTCCGTCGAGGATCGCCTTGCCGGGCTCGGCATCGCCGCCGCCGTGCGCACCGCGGGGGCGACGCGCGCGACGCTCGGCAAGCACCGTGGCCGTGCACGGCACGAGCGCGCGATAGGAGCGAATGATGCCGTCGCCGCCCCGCTGCGCGCCCGCACCGCCCGACCCGCGGCGCACGGCGTAGGTCTCGACCTCCAACGGATACGCGCGCTCGAGCGACTCGATGGGCGTGTTGCGCGTGTTGCTCATCCCCACGTGCACCGCGCTCGGACCCGGTCCCTTCGCACTCGCGCCCTGCCCGCCGCCCAACGTCTCGTAGAAGGTCCAGCCGGGAGCGCCCAGCGTGACGTTGTTCATCGTGCCTTGCCCCTGCGCGGGCACCTCGATGCCCGCGTCGGCGAGCGCGAGAAATATCGTGTCGGTGATGCGCTGGCTCATCTCCACGTTGCCCGCCGCCACCGCGCTCGGACTCCGTGCGCTGACGGCGCTCCCTTCAGGCAGATGGAGCGTGATGGCGCGCGCGATGCCGTCGTTGGTGGGCACGTCGTCGTCGAGCAGCGTGCGCACGACGAACACCGCAGCCGCGCGCGCCACGGCTGCCGGGCAGTTCACGTTGCCCTTGACCGCCGGACTCGTGCCGGCGAAGTCGAGGTCGAGGCGTC
>JAYTVE010000328.1:0-5073 GCA_043744185.1 Gemmatimonadota bacterium
GCGGCCGAACTCGCGTACTACGGGGCGAGGGTGCTGCAGCCGCGCGCGCTCATTCCGATCGCGCATCCGATCGCGCATCCGCTCGCGTCGCTGCGCGGCACCGACAACCAGATCGTCTTCACCACGCGCCGGTATCGCGAACATCCGCTGGTGATCACCGGCCCCGGCCCCGGTGCCGGCCCGACCGTGACGGCGGCCGGCGTGTTGAACGACATCCTGCAGCTGGCACCGCGATGAGCGCGCGCGATCACGAGCGCGGGGGCATTGTTGCGTATGCACCTGGCAGCATCGGCAACCTCGGGCCCGGCCTCGACGTGCTGGGTTGCGCGCTCACCGGGCTCGGCGACGAGGTGCACGCGTGGTGGACGGATGGTCCGCCCGGCGTGACGATCGTCGACGCCGGTCATCCCGAGCTGAGCACCGATCCTGCGCGCCATGCATGCGCGATTGCAGTGCAGGCGGTACTCGACCGATCGGCGCCGGTTGCACGGGGATTGGCGCTGGCGGTCACGAAGGGCATTCCGCTGGCCGGTGGCCAGGGCGGCAGCGCGGCGTCGGCCGTGGCGGCGGCAGTCGCGGTCAACCAACTGATCATCCATGCGGGCGGCGTGGGGCTCAACGCAGCCGGATTGCTCGAAGCGAGCCTGGTGGCCGAGTCGACCGTCGCGGGGCGTCACCTCGACAACGTGGCGCCGTCGCTGCTGGGTGGCGTGACCTGCGTGCTCGCCCTCGATCCACCCGATGTGGTGCCAGTGCCTGTGAAGACGCCGCTCTGGTTTGCGCTCGCGTTGCCGGACATTCAGCTGCGGACGGCGGATGCGCGTGCGGCGCTGCCCCCCTCGGTTCCGCGCGACGTGGTGGTGCGCCAACTCGCGAACGTGGCGGCGCTTGTGACGGGGCTCGCGAGCGGCGACCTGTCGCTCGTCGGGCGCGCGCTTGTGGATCACATCGCGGAACCGGTGCGTGCGGCGCTCGTTCCCGGATTCGCCGAAGCGAAGGCGGCCGCGCTGCGAGCGGGCGCCCTCGGCGCATCGCTCTCGGGTAGCGGGCCGACCACCTTTGCTGCGTGCGCGTCGGTGGAAACCGCGCGTCTCGCCGCGGACGCGATGCGCGACGCGTACGTTAGCGCAGGCCGCGCGTGCTCGGTCCGCATTGCCACGATCGACTTCGACGGTTCCCGATGGAGACACGCATGACCGGAGCAGGAACGAGTGCGGCGGATGGACTCTTCCTCGCCGTGGGCGCCGCGAGCGTACAGCGCTGTGCGTCGTGTGGCGTGACGCTCGACGAGCGCGATCCGGCTCCGGATTGCCCCGCCTGCGGCGGCCTGTTGGAGATCCTGCACGGGCGCCCGGCCGACGCCACGGGAGAGCCGGCGAGCGCCGATGCGCTGCGCGCGCAATTCGCGTCGAACTGCTGCGCGCGACCGTTGGGCCACGCGAGCGGCGTGTGGCGCTTCGCACCGCTGGTGATGCCCGACGCCGGCGCGGCGATCACGAGTCACCCGGAGGGCAACACGCCGCTGCTCGAGCGCACCACGCTCTCGCGCTTTGCTGGCGTGGAGGTGCTCAAGCTCAAGCACGAGGGGCACAACCCGACCGGCTCGTTCAAGGATCGCGGCATGACCGCCGGGGTCACGCAGGCCGTGCGCATCGGCGCCAGCGCGGTGGCGTGCGCGTCCACGGGCAACACGTCGGCATCGCTCGCGTCGTACGCGGCGCAGGCCCAGATCCCCGGCCTCGTGTTCGTGCCTGCGGGAAAGATCGCGCTCGGCAAGCTGGCGCAGACGCTGGCGTACGGTGCGCGCACGTTGCTCGTGCGCGGCGACTTCGATGTCTGCCTTCGCTTGGTGCAGTCGGCGTCGCGCGAACTCGGCATCTACCTGCTCAACTCGATCAACCCGTGGCGCGTCGAGGGGCAGAAGACGATCGTCCTCGAGCTGCTTCAGCAGCTCGGTTGGGACGCGCCGGATTTCATCGTGCTGCCCGCCGGCAACCTCGGCAACACGGCCGCGTTCGGCAAAGCGCTCCGCGAAGCGCACGCGCTCGGGCTGATCACGCGAATGCCGCGGCTCGTGTCCGTGCAGGCGGCTGGTGCGGCCCCGTTCGCACGTGGCTTCACCGAAGGGTTCATCACGCGACGCACGTTGGCGGCGGAGACCGTGGCCACGGCCATTCGCATCGGCGATCCAGCGTCGTGGGATCGCGGCGTGCGCGCGATCCGCGAGACGAACGGGCTCGTGCTCGCGGTGAGCGATGACGAGATCATCGATGCGAAGGTGGCGATCGACGCGGCCGGCGTGGGATGCGAGCCGGCGAGCGCCGCGAGCGTGGCCGGCGTGCGGACGCTCGTCCAACGGGGAGTGATCGCGCCGGGCGACCGCGTGGTGGCGGTGCTCACGGGCCACGTGCTGAAGGATCCGGGCATGCTGGTGGAGTTGCACCAGGATCGCGCCGACTTCGCCAAGGCGAACCGTCCGGTCGAGATCGACGCCGACCTGTCGGCGGTAGCGCGCGTGCTGGCCGACATGCGGCGGTAGCTGGGCGTCCGCGCCCTCAGCAGCGCGACGCTCACGACGGCGGCGACACCCCGTCGTGCGTCGCGAAGGTGCCGACGACGCGCACGGTGGCTACCTGTCGCACTGCGGCCAGTGCGGCATCGAACGCCGCGCTCCCGGCCGCATGCTGCACATCCACGAAGAAGCGATAGGTCCACGGCGCCCCAGTGGGACGCGACTCCACGCGGGTGAGATTGAGGCCGTGTGCCGCGAGCGGCGTGAGGGCGGTGACGAGCGCGCCGGGCTCGTTGCGGGTGCCGAGCACGAGGCTCGTGCGCGCGGGGGTGCCAGGGTCGAGCGGCCGCGGCGTGCGCGCGAGCGCGATGAAGCGCGTCTGGTTGTCGGGGCGGTCCTCGATATCGGTCGCGAGGATGGTGAGGCCGTGCAGCGCGGCCGCGCCGCGTCCCGCGATGGCCGCGCGCGTGGTGTCGCGCCCCGACGCCACGTCGGCAGCAGCGCCGGCGGTGTCTTCGGCGGCAACCGGCCTCACCTGCGCGTGACGTGCGAACCAGCCGTGACACTGCGCGAGCGCCACCGGGTGACTTGCGACGGCGGTGAGCGACTGGAGCGACGCGCCCGGTAGCGCGAGCACGCAGTGATGAATGTTCACCACTGCTTCAGCGACGGCGTGCACCTGTTCGGTGGCGACAATGGCGTCCCACGTCGCGACCACGCTACCGGCGAGCGTGTTCTCGACCGCGAGCACGCCGGCGTCGACCGCGCCGGTGGCGACCGCACGCGCGACGTCGAGGTTGCTGCGCATCGGCACGGAGCGGGCTTCGGGCCAGAGGGCGCGCACGGCGTCCTCGGAGTACGCGCCGCGTGAGCCCTGGAAGGCGACGAGGCCGGGCGATGACATGGGGTGGAGCAGTCTGCTGGACATGCGACGGAACGAAGGGCGGAAACGAAGAAGGCTCCCGGAGAAACCGGGAGCCTTGGGGAACAGCGTGGTGTCTGGTGAACCGTCAGACCGTCACGTGCGCGCCAACAGCTCCCGGGGTACGCCGGAAGTTGGGAAGGACAAGATTGAGTTGGCGCGTGTCGAGAGTTCGCATGTTGTCCGATAGCTAACGGCAAGGTCAGCGCGTCCACAAGGGGGATCGTGCGGAGGGGCGGGCCAGTCGGCCTTCAGCGCGACTCGCTCAATTCTCCCTCCGGTTGGCCGAAACTGTCTAGCGATGACCCTCTTCCTCTCCCGTCAGCCGATCTTCGACGCCAGCGAAAAGCTCGTGGCGTTCGACCTGTCGTATTTGGAGTCCAGCGACGTCGTGCCCGACGACATCGAGTCGTCGCTCGCAGCAGAGCGGATGCTCCTCGAGGCCTGCCTCGTGCAGGGGTTGGACCGCGTGGCCGAGGGGCGACCGGCATTCCTGCCCGTGTCGCGGTCCGTGGTTGTGCGCGGCGCGGTGCGCGTGGTGCATCCGCATCGCGCGGTGCTATCGCTCCTGCCGGGCACGGTGGTAGACGACGAACTCGTCGCCGCCTGTCAGGCGCTCACGAAGGACGGCTACAAGATCGCGGCGCAGGCGCTGGACGCGATTCACTCGCCAGCGTTGATGCAGTCGGTGCAGATGCTGCGTCTCGACGTCTCCGCGTTGCCGGTGGATTCGCTCGAGCGCGTCGCGGGAGGACTGAGCGCGCATGGCGCGCGGCTGCTCGCGACCGGCGTGCACAATCGTTCCGTGCGCGATCGGTGCTTCGACGCGGGGATCGAGCTCTTCCACGGCTACCGGTTGACGCGCCCCGAGGTGTTGCCGCGGCGTGATGTGGGCATCGACCATGTAGCCGCGTTCCGCCTCATGAAGTCGATCCGTGACACGTCGCTGCCGGATGGTGAGCTCGAGGATGGGTTCCGTCGCGACCTCGTGCTGACGTACAAGCTCCTGCGCCTTGTGAACACGGCGTCGATGGGCGGGCGCGACATCCACACGATCGGCCACGCCATCCGGCTGCTCGGCCGTGAAACGCTCTATCGCTGGCTGTCGCTGCTGCTGGTGAGCGGCGCGGGCGAACGCGGTGTGGCGGCCGAGCTCGCGCACCTGTCGCTCACGCGCGCGCAGTTCTGCGAGTGGGTGGCGTGGAACTGCGGGATCAAGAAGGCCGGCGACTCGCTGTTCATGGTGGGGCTGTTCTCGATGCTCGACACGCTCTTGTGTGCAGAGATGGACGATCTCGTCGTGCGGCTCGAGCTCGCGCCGGACGTCGCGGCCGCGCTCACGCGCCGCGCGGACTTCTACGGCGAAGTGCTGGCGTTGAGCGAGGCGTACGAAGCGGGTGACTGGGCCGCGGTGCAGACGCTCTGCGCCGGGCTCGGGCTGCAGCCGTCGACGCTACCGCCGCTCTACGTGGACGCCATCGACTGGGCGCGCAAGCAACTCGCGGAGTCGGTGTCGCGCGAGCAGAACAACAGCACGTTGCGCAAGGTGAGCGCGACGGCAAAGGCGACAGCGCGGGCGTAAGTCGTTCCGCACGACCCCGACGTTCCGACGGCACGTCGATGTCACTCCGAGCCAAGC
>JAYTVE010000329.1:0-1597 GCA_043744185.1 Gemmatimonadota bacterium
CCGACACAGTGGAAGCACGGACTCGCCGAGGCCGTTGCCCGCCAGTTTGCACGCGCCGGCATGGTCGCCGACGCTCCCTCCGGGCGCCCTGTGGCGCCGACCGAGATCCGCTAAGCCATGCACGCCGACCTGAACGCCCGCCTCGGACTGCCCGCTCGCACCGGCTCACCCGCGCAGGCCCTCGTGCCGGTGGCCGGCATGCCGCCGGTGGCGCGCACGATGCGCCCGACGCCGGTCGCCCATACCAACGGGTCGGCGACGGCGCTTGTCGACGCGCTGCGCGATGAAGCGCGCATGCTCGATTCGCTCGCCGCCATCATGCGTGCGCAGCGTGATGCGGTCGGCACCGACGACATCGACGCGGTCGACCAGAGCGTCTTCGCGACGCATCGCGTGCTCGTGAACCTCAACGAAGCGCGCCGCCGCCGTCGGCAGCTCAACAGCCTGCTCGGCGAGAGCGACGACCTGAGCGTACCGGCCCTCGAGGAATTCTTCGGCGGCGAGCCACCGGCGGAGGTCCGCGCCGCCGCGGATCACCTGGCCGATGCGGGGCGACTGCTGCAGCGCGAGGTCGAGATCAACCGCCGCGTGCTGCGGCAGGCGATCGAGCGCGGCGACCGCTACGTGCGCACGCTGGCGGGCGCGAGCACCAACGAGAACATGCCGCGCACCGGCGGCTCCCTGCTCGACCGGAGGATCTAGATGTCATCGATCGGGTCGCTCCTCAGCATCGCGCGCACCGCGATGCAGGTCCAGCAGGCAGCGGTCGCCACGGCGGGCCACAACATCGCCAACGCGCAGACGGCCGGTTACTCGCGCCAGATCGTGAACACGGCGGCCAACGTCCCGGAGCTGCGCCCCCAAGGCGCCATCGGCACCGGCGTCGGCATCACGAGCATCGTCCGTGCGCGCGACGTGTTGCTCGACTCACAGGTGCGCTCCAGCTCGTCGGCCGCCGCGGGCGCCGGCACGCAGCGCGACCTGCTTACGCAGGTGCAGGACGTGATCGGCAGCTCCGGCGACGCCGACCTGAGCGGCACGCTCGACCAGTTCTACTCTGCGTGGAGCGATCTCGCCAGCAATCCGGCGAGCGCGTCCTCGCAGGCCAACGTGCAGCAGCGCGGCCAGGCGCTCGCGGCCACGTTCAACAACATCGCCAACCGGCTTACGACCATCGGCGCCGCCGCCGCGGAAAACGGGCGCGGCCTCGTGGCCAGGGTCAACACGCTCGCGAAGCAGATCTCGGAGCTCAACGTCCAGATCGTCGCCGGCGACGCGCTGAGCGGCTCGGCGAACGACCTCAAGGACGCGCGCGACCGGCTCGTAGACCAGCTCGCGCAGATCGTGCCCATCACGGTCACCGAATCGCCCTCCGGCGCCACGCGCGTCCAGATCAACGGCATCTCGCTCGTCGACGGCGGTCGCGCGCAGCCGATGGCGATGCTCGTCGGCAGCACGTTCCAGGTATCGGTGGCCGGCTCGTCCGACCCGATGCGCTTCACCGACGGGACGCTCGGACGCACCATGGCGTTCATCAACAACGACCTGCCCGCGGTGCAGTCGTCGCTCGACCAGCTGGCGGCGGGCGTCGTTACCG
>JAYTVE010000330.1:0-1585 GCA_043744185.1 Gemmatimonadota bacterium
ATGGCGATCCTGGCCGGGGGGCATGCGCTCCTCGTGGGAGTGCCCGGCCTCGCCAAGACCCTCATGATCAAGTCGGTCGCCGAGGCGATGCGCCTCGACTTTCGCCGCATCCAGTTCACTCCCGACCTCGTGCCGAGCGACATCACGGGCACGGAGATCATGGAAGAGGACTCGGCAACGGGGCAACGCGGCTTTCGCTTCATGCGCGGGCCGATCTTCGCGAACATCGTGCTGGCCGACGAGATCAACCGCACGCCGCCGCGCACGCAGGCCGCGCTGTTGGAAGCGATGCAGGAGCATCGCGTGACCGCAGGCGGCGAGACAATGCGTTTACCCGAGCCGTTTTTCGTGCTCGCAACGCAGAACCCCATCGAGCAGGAAGGGACGTACCCGCTGCCGGAAGCGCAACTCGATCGCTTCCTGTTTGATATCCGCATCGACTATCCGGACGAAGAAGCCGAAGTCGCGATTCTCCGTGCGACCACCGGAGCCGTGCAGGCCTCGCTCTCGCCGGTGCTCGAGGGCGACGAAGTGATCGCACTGCAGCGCATGGTGCGCGACCTGCCGGCGTCGGATGCTGCGCTGCGCTATGCGGCGGCGCTCGTGCGCGCAACGCGCCCGGACAACGAGCGCGCGCCGGCCGCCGTCAAGCAGTACGCGCGCTGGGGCGCGGGTCCGCGCGCCGGGCAGGCGCTCATCCTTGGCGCCAAGGCGCACGCGCTGCTCGATGGGCGACATGCGGTGAGTCCGGACGACATTCGACGCGTCGCGCTGCCGGTGCTGCGCCATCGCGTGCTGCCGAACTTCGCCGCCGAAGCGGAGGGGATCGGGCCGGAGCGGCTGGTGCGCGACGTGCTCGCGGGGGTTGCGCCGCCCGAGGGCGGGGTGCGGGTCTAGCGCGTGTCGGTCGGTTACGGCGCGCTGCTCGACGCCCTGCGCGGGCTGTCGTGGCCGGCGCGACGGGCGAGTCGCGGCGCGACGTCGGGCACGCACGTGTCGAAACTGCGTGGCACGAGCGCGGAATTCACGGAGTATCGCGCCTATCGGCAGGGCGACGATCCGCGGCGCCTCGATTGGAAGCTGTTGGCGCGCACCAACAAGGCATTTCTGCGGATCACGAACGAGCGCGCGGTGATGCCGACGCTGTTCGTGCTCGACGCGTCGGCGAGCATGGCGTTTCCGTCGGAGACGCGCGAGAAGTGGGTGCAGGCCTGCCGGCTCGTGGTGGGTCTCGCGGCGGTGGCGCATGGTGCGGCGGATTCCGTGGGGATCATCGTGCCGGGGACGCCCCGGCGCGCGCTGCCGCTGCGCGCGCGCGGTGGGGTGGTGGGGGAGATCGCGCGGTTGGTGGATGGCGTGAACCCGGCGGGCGACGCTGCGATCGCGCCGATCGTGCGTGAGTCATCGCGTGCGGCGCGATTGGTGATTGTCACCGACTTGTTGGGCGATGCACCAGGACTGCTGCGTGCGGTGCGCGAGCAGGCGACGCGCGGCATCGATTGCGTGCTGGTGCACGTGGTGGCGCGTGCCGAGCTCGAGCCGCCGATGGCGGCGGTGCTCGCGGAGGATCCGGAGCGGAGTGACG
>JAYTVE010000331.1:0-5032 GCA_043744185.1 Gemmatimonadota bacterium
CGAACGATGATCGGTGCGCTGAAAGCTCAGAAAGGCGCGTACCGCCTTGAGCGCGGCCGGATCGGTGGTGGTGATGCGCACCTCGCCGCCACCGGGGCGGTTCTTCATGGCGTAGCGGATGCGTGCCCGTCGCGCCGCCATCACCTCGGTGCCGGGCACCTGTTGCGCGTGCGTGGCGAACGGGGCGGAGAAGTCACCCTTGGCAAAGGCTGCGGTCACCTCGCGCAGGTGCGCACGAATGGTGGCGACGCCGGCCGTGTCGCGCGGGTCCCGCTCGAGGATGATGCGCCCGCCGTCGCGCAGCTCCTCGAAGACGTGTTGCGAGGAGTACTGGTCCACGCCCATGACCGCGGCCCCGCGGGCTTGCAGGGCGGAGAAGGCGGAGTCGGGCTTGGGCTTCGTCGGCGTCGGGGCGCCCTGCATGGCGGCCATGTGTGCGGCGTGGTCCATGGTGGCCATGTCGTGTGCGGCGGGCTTCTTGGCGGTGTCGGTCGCCATCGGCATGTTGTGCCCGGCGTGTTCGTCGGCGGCGGGCTTCTTCACCGTGTCAGCCGGCATCGGCATCGTGTGCCCCGCGTGCGCGTCGATCATGTTGCCGTCCTTGTCGTGCTTCATGACGTACCCGCGCGGAACGGTGGGCGTCGGCAGTGCGCGCATCAGGCCATGCGCGGGCCCGCCCATGTTCTCCAGTCCCATGTGACCGGCCATCCGGAGGTACGCGGCGAAGGTCATCACCTCGGTGGTGTCATCGCGGTACGCGGCGGCGGCCCTCATGAGGAACGCGCGCTTGTCATCCCGCGGAACCGATGGATTCGCGAGGATGTCGCTGACCACATCGTGCAGCGAGTGCAGGTTATCGAAGATCACGGCCAGGTCGGGGTACCGCGCCGTGAACGCCGGAGCGACGGTGGCGGTCATGGGCATGACGTACGGCAGCGTCGTCGGCGGATCCAGCAGCATGAGTCGGAACCGCGCGAGCGCCTCGGCCACGCCAGCCTGCTGGCCTTCGCGGGTGCGCGACGTCAGCAGGGGCTCGTACAGTCCCATCTGCAGCCAGTGGTACGCCCAGATGAGCCCGTTGAACTTCGGGTATGCGTTGCGGAACGCGAGCGAGTACGGCTGCTCCTGCATGAGCGCCATCGACTTCGGCTTGCCGCTGAAGGCGAGGTCGCCGCGCGAGCGGTAATAGCGTAGCAGGCGCACGATCTCGGCGTCCTTGGCCGCGCTGTCGATCCCGGCGTCGGCAAGCACGTCGTACACCTGCCGGTGGAGCAGGTGTGCCCACTCGAACATCATCATGATCTCCGGCGCCAGCTGCGCGAAGTGCGGCGCAATGGCCTTTTCCGCAAGCGGAAGCCGTGGCGGCGAGGCGAGTAACTGCCGGGTGAGAAAGTCGTATGCCTCCGTCTCGAGGGCCGCGGGCCCCGCGTCGGCCCGCCACCAGAGCGTCTCGCTCAGGATCGCGTGCCCGTAGTCGAACGCGTTGAAAAGCCGGTCCGCGGCCGGGAAGTCGTCGCGGAAACGCCAGTTATGCGATGCCGGTAGGTAGAACTGCTGGTAAGTGCCGATCCACTGGGCACTGAGCGCGGCCGGAGCGCTCGCGAGCGCCAAGGTCGCGAAGAGAATCCGTGTGCGTCGCATGTCAGCGCCCTCCCGGGACAAGACCGAAGCGCCAGCCGAAGGCGTACGCGCCGCCGATGCTGGCGTACCACGCCTCCGCACCGGCACCGCCGCGGCGTCCGCCACCGACGTCGAGCAGCCAGCGTGGGTCGAGCTGCACGCGAACGCCTGTGCCCACGCTCCACTCGCGCTGCCCGGGCTGGGCCAGCGGCTCGCGAAGCGTGGCCTCCAGTCCCACCAGCGTGAAGGACAGCGGGAAGGTGCGGTCGATGGCGAGGCCCGTCATCCATTTGGACAGGTCGCGCACATTACCGCCGCTCGCCGTGCCCACGGTGAAGCTCCCATTGGCGTGCACACGCACGGCATCCTCGAACGAGCGGGTAAGGAGCAGCCCGAACGCGGGATAGAGCCGGTCTGGCGCGAATCCGCCGACCGGCAGGAGCGCATCCACGCGCAGCGCGATGGCCGGCAGGCTCGCGCTCTCCGCGTTCAACTGGTGCAGCACCCCCACGTCCACCCCCGCGAGCGCGGAGGTGCGCTGGCCGCCCACGTCAGCGATCACGATCGGCAATCCGATCTCGAGCTCGGTACGCGGCAGCACGCCGATGTTGACGCCGGGCTCGAAGCCCCAGAGATACCCGCCGCCCCTCGCGCGTTCGAGGCGAAGCGGCGAGACCTGCAGTTCCAGCGCCCAGCGCTCGGCACTGATCGCGTCCTCGACCGCGAACGGTCGTCCGCGATCCGTATTCATGAAATCAGTTTGCGCCTGCGCCGGGCGTGCTAGCGCGAGCAGCAGGACGAGCGAGCAGGCGCGGCCCGTACGAAGACGCAGGCGGGAGGATGTGGGTGTCACGTTGACGGTCCGATGCGGTGAACACGCCGCGCGCGCCACCGGGACGGACGTCGCCGGGCGCGAAAGGCGGATACGCGTGCGCAGCGGTGCGCACGCGGCATGGCGTCAGCGCGGAGGGGGTGGCTCGGGCGCGATGTCCACGGTGGCCAACAGCTGCGGCGACCGTGCGTGCGTGGCCTCGAGCGCCGACACCATCGGCGCGTCGGTGAGCGAGACGCGAAGCGCGACGGCCGCGGACGCACACGCGGCCATGAGCGGGCACTCGCGCGAGCCGCCATGATGCGAGCTCCATGGCGCGTGGTCCTGCGGCGCACTCGCCGGTGCGGGCGCGTCCACCACTATCGCCGCGTGGTGCGTGGCGTGGTCCATCGGGACGGGCGCCACATCCGTCTCCGACGCCGTGGGCGCCGTTGGCGACGCCTTCGCGAGTGTCGTCGCGGGCTTGTTCGCCGCGCCACACCACACGGCCGCTCGCGCCGCTTCTCCGGGCAGGAGGAGCAGCGCGGCCAGCAGCGCGGCGAGACGGCGACGGATCATCGAACTACTGGCGACAGGACACGCCGCGATCGAACACGCCGCTGTTCGACGTCACCTGCGTGAGCGTGACGGCGCCCGCGCCCACGATGCGCGCGATGTAGACATGCGATGCACGATCGTTGCCCACCGCCGTGAAGGCGATGCGGCTGGCGCTGAGCCAGCAGACGGAAAAGTCGTTGAGCGACGTGGCCTGAAAAGCGAACGGCAGCGTGGTCACGGTGGCGATGCTGACTTCGCCCGTGCCGTCAATGTTCATGATCTTGAGCGTCGTCGAGTTGAGCTGGTCAGCGGAGTCGTAGTTGAGCGCGAGGAACGCGAACTTGAGGCCGTCCGGGGAGAACTGCACCCCCTGGAAGAGCGGGCCGATGTTGCTTCGGGCATCGGTACGCAGCTGGACGCGGTTGCTGCCGGTCGGGTAATCCATGGCCCAGATCGACCAGCCGAGCGTGTTGCGCACCACGAAGCCCATGCGGCCGGTGGCGTTCACCGCGATGGGCGAGTCGATGTTCCACGCGTTGCTCTGCGAGTCGGGCAGGACGAGGCTGTCGCGCACGGCGCCCGCGGTCGGCGCCTGCCGCACGAAGATCGTCTTGCCGTTACCGCGATAGTTGAAGTAGATGCTCGCGCCGTCGGTCGACCAGCTCGGATAGGTCTCGACCTCGACACCCGACGTGACACGCGCCTCGACCGAGTCGGTGAGGCGCGAGGAGTACAAATCGAAGAGCGAGTTGCCCGTCGCGGTCTGCCCGCCGTAGATCAGCTGCCCGGTGGTGGGGTGCTGCATGGCGCGGTCGAGTGCGCGGCTCGCGAGCAGGCTCTGCGTGCGGCGCGCGGTGCCGTCGAGCACGTAGATGCCGCGGAAGGTGCCCGCCGTGGTGGCGAAGCGCTGGAACGACAGCTTGGCGCCGGCCAGCGAGTCGTACGGGTTGCTCTCGAGCGCCGGCAGGACCGTGCTGGTGGTCGTGCCGGGGTCCTCGATCACGTTGCTCGCGAAGCACCCCGTCAGGGCAATCGCGGCGGCAGCACAGGCAAACAAGCGAAGACGCATCAGGGACGCTCCATGGACAGGGCGAGGCAGTCAGGTCAACCACCTCGTACCCTCGCGCGTAGGCAGAGGGTCCGACAAGTTAGCAGGGCACCCCGCTGCACCGAAGGGTGTCATCCCCCGAGTCCCGACTTGAGACATGCTACACCGCCGCCTCTGCCACGCCGCGCTCACCGTGGCCACGCTTCTGGCCCTGCCCGCCGCCGCCCAGCGCGCCGTCAGCGCCGCTGACTTCGCTGCCGTGGGCTTCCGTGCCATCGGGCCAGCCGCGATGAGCGGCCGCATCACCGATCTGGCGATCGTCGAGCGTGACCCGGCCACCATCTATGCCGCGAGTGCCACCGGAGGCCTGTGGAAGTCGAGCGATGCCGGCATCATCTGGGCACCCGTCTTCGACAAGGCGTCCACGCACTCCATCGGTGCGGTGGCCGTGGCGCAGTCGCGGCCCGCAGACGTGTGGGTGGGCACCGGCGAGGCCACCAACCGCCAGAGCTCGGGCTGGGGCGACGGCGTCTACAAGTCCTCCGACGCGGGCAAGAACTGGAAGAACGTGGGACTCGGCGACTCGCACCACATCTCGCGGATTGTCGTGCACCCGACCAACGCCGACGTGGTATATGTGGCCGCGATGGGGCACCTGTGGGGCCCGAACAACGAACGCGGGCTCTACAAAACCACCGACGGCGGTCGCACCTGGACGCGGGTCTTGTTCGTGGACAACGAAACGGGCGTCGCTGACCTGGCCATGGACCCGTCCAATCCGGAGATCATCTACGCAGCGACGTATCAGCGCCGGCGGCAGCCCTTCGGCTTTGTGGGCGGCGGTCCGGGTAACGCGCTCTGGAAGTCGGTGGACGGCGGCGCCACGTGGAAGAAGCTCACCACGGGACTCCCTACAGGCACGCTCGGCCGCATCGGCATCTCGATCTATCGCAAAAATCCGGCGACCGTGTACGTGAGCGTGGAGCAGGGGCTCC
>JAYTVE010000332.1:0-1581 GCA_043744185.1 Gemmatimonadota bacterium
CGTCGCAAGGTTGCCATCAAGGTGCTCCCCCCCGAGCTCGCCTACCGCGACGACGTGCGCCAGCGCTTCGTCCGCGAAGCCCAGACCGCCGCGCAGCTCTCGCACCCGAACATCGTTCCCATCTTCGCGGTCGACGAGGCGGGTGGCATCGTCTACTTCGTCATGGGCCTGGTCGAGGGGCCCACGCTCGGCCAGCATCTGCAGAAGGAACCGCACGTGCCGGTGCAATTCGTGCGCGCCGTGCTGCGCGACGTCGCTGACGCGCTCGGCTACGCGCACCTGCACGGCGTCGTGCACCGCGACGTGAAGCCGGACAACATCCTGCTCGACGGACCCGGCATGCGCGCGGTCGTCACCGACTTCGGCATCGCGCGCGCGGCCGAAGGCGACGCCCGACTCACGGTCACCGGTGTTGCGGTTGGTACCCCCGCCTACATGTCCCCCGAGCAGGCCGTGGGCGAACGCGACGTGGATGGCCGCGCCGACCTTTATGGATTGGGCGTTGTCGGGTGGCAGATGTGCGCGGGCGAGTTGCCCTTCAAGGCGACCAACACGCCCGCCATGATGATGAAGCACCTGAGCGAGGCGCCGCCACCGCTCGCCATTCGCGCGCCGGGTACGCCACCCAACCTCGTGGCCGCCATCGAGAAGGCGATGGCCAAGAAGCCGGATGATCGGTGGCAGACGGCCGCCGACTTCCGCGCAGCCGTGGCCGACGATGCGCCGCTCGGGCCGGTGTCGCGCGTAACGCCACGCGTCCAGGCGCCCATGCCGCCGATGCCGCTGGGTCCGACCGCCGGCGCGCCGGCGACGGGCAACGACCCGATGCCAAACCCCGTGCTCAACCCGCTTGGCTTCGGCATGCATGTGGGAGTGCGCGTCGGCGAGGCGGTTGGTGGCCACGTGGGCGGTGCGATCTCGCGCGTGGTGGCGGAAAGCGTGGCCGGCACGGTGGCCGGCGTGCAGAACGCGCGCGCGCTGCTCCCCCCGCCGCCGGCGGGATCGCCGCCGCTGCCGCCCTTTCCCGCGTATCCCACCGCTGGCGATTCCGAGGATCGCGATGCGTGGCGCGAGGCCCGCCGCAGATGGCGCGAGCAGGTTCGCCAGCAGGGCGTCGCGTTCCGCGAGCAAGCCCGCATGCAGCAGGAATTGGTGCGTGACGCTACCAGGGACGGCCGCTGGGACCGCGGCGACGTCAGCGTCGGGCCCGATGGGCGCATTGCCATGGTGCCGCGACCGCTCGAGGTCCGCATCCGCGCCCTGCGCCGGAAGTTCTTCTCGAACGCCGCCTGGTCGCTGCTCCTGATCGGCATCAACATCGGTACGCGCTCGAGCTTTCCCTGGGCGATCTTTCCCGTATTCGGGATGATGGCGGGGCTGTGGCGCCGTTACGACCAGCTGGCCATGGAAGGGGTTACGATGGGTGACGTCTTGCTCGGTCGCACGCCGGATGAGCGCAACGGCAAGGCGTTCGGTCCCGTCACGACGATGGCGCAGCTCAAGGCGCGCGTGTCCGCGTTCAAGCGCCGCGTCCTCGCAGCCGCTGCCACAGGTGCGACCGCCCTCGGTTCGTTGATCATC
>JAYTVE010000333.1:0-1579 GCA_043744185.1 Gemmatimonadota bacterium
CTGATCCGGCGCACCCTGCGCCGCGCATGACGAACCTCAAGGTTGGTGTCGTCGATGTGTACCCGGTCGTGCGCGACGGGGCGGGGGCGTGGCGCGTGCTCCTGATGCAACGCGCGCACGGCGCGCGGTCCGCAGGCGCGTGGGAAGTCGTGCACGGCAAGATCGAACCCGACGAGAAGCCACCCGCCGCCGCGCTGCGCGAACTCCACGAGGAAACCGGGCTAGTGCCGGAACGGCTCTACGTGATCACGTCGCATCCGTTCTACGTGCCGGTCCACGACACGGTCTATCTCGCGGTCACGTTCGCCGCGTTCGTCGATGCCGCTGCACCCGTCGCGTTGGGGCCCGAGCACCGCGCGCACGAATGGCTCAGCTTCGACGCAGCCGCGCAGCAGGCCACCTGGCCGCGCACCGAAGAGCACCTGCGCTGGATCGCCAAGCTGCTCGCCAACGGCGATGCGGGCCCGGCGGAGGATGTGCTGAGGGCACCGTTGCCCTGATCAGGCGCTCAGGTTGAAATCGGCGGCGGAACCGGCATCTGGTGGCCGTCCACGATCTGCACAACCGCCCGTGCCAGCTCATCACGCCCCTCGCCCGTCCGCGCGCTGAACGTCACCACCTGCTCCTCGTCGAGCTGCAACTGGATGGTGATCGACTGCACGCGCTCCACGCGATCGCGCACGCCGAGCTTGTCCACCTTGGTGAGCACCACGATCACCGGACAGGCGAGCTCCGCCAGGAAGTCGAGCATCTGCAGGTCGTCGTCCGTGGGAGCGTGCCGCACGTCCAGCAGCTGCACCACGCCCGCCAGCACCGGTGTTCCGCTCAGGTACCCCTCGATGAGCGGCCGCCAGGTCGCCTTCGCGGCCTTGCTCACCTTGGCGTAGCCATACCCCGGCAGGTCGACGAGCATGAACCGCTTGTTGACCTCGAAGAAGTTGATCTCGCGCGTGCGACCGGGCGTGTGGCTCACGCGCGCGAACGACTTCCGGTGCAGGAGCTTGTTGATCAGGCTCGACTTGCCGACGTTCGAGCGTCCCGCGAACGCGACCTCCGCCAGCACGGGATCCGGGCGCCAGCCGCCGGGCGCCGCCATGCCGCCGCAGAAGTCGAGCGACCGGATGATCAGCGGATCGGGTTGCGTGGTCATCAGTGCGCCAGCGGTGGTGGGGCCGCCGCGCCGGCACGCTTCGAGGCCTTGGAGCGCGCGGCAGGCTTCGCGCCGCCCTCGGCCGCAGGCAGCGGCACCAGTGCCAAGGCCAGCACCTCGTCGAGTGTCTCCACGGCATGAATCATGAGCCCCGACTTCACGTCCTCGGGGAGCTCCTCGATGTCCCGCACGTTCCCCTTGGGCAGGATAAGGTGCGTGAGACGTGCACGGTGCGCGGCCACCGCCTTCTCCTTCACGCCACCGACTGGCAACACGCGGCCGCGCAATGTGATCTCGCCCGTCATTGCCGAGTCGCCACGCACCGCGCGTCCGGACAGCGCGCTCACGATCGCCGCGACCAGCGCGATGCCCGCCGACGGTCCGTCCTTGGGCGTCGCGCCCGCAGGCAGGTGGATGTGCAGGTCTTTC
>JAYTVE010000334.1:0-1579 GCA_043744185.1 Gemmatimonadota bacterium
GGCACGGCCTCGAGAATGTCCGTCGTGAGCCCCGTGACTTCGGCCACCACGCGACGGGCATCCGGCCCTGCGATCGTGAAGTGGCGCCACGTCGCGGCGTCATCGCGCAGCTTCGCGAGGCGCGGATTCACGTACTTCTTCACCATCTCCCACCACGCCGCCGCCGAGCGCGGCGCGATGTCGAGCCAGAGCTTGTCGGGGGCAAGGCAGAAGATGCGCACATCGGCGATGATCTTGCCCTTGGCCGTGAGCGCGGCCGCGTGCAGCCCTGAACCCGGCTCCAGCGCGATCACGTCGTTCGTGACGAGCCCGGTGAGCGTTTCGCGCACCTTCGCGCCTTCGGCGATGCCGCGTCCGTGCTCGCTGCGATCAAGGAGCAGCGCGCCATGTCGGAGCTCGTGATACTCCAGTCCGGCATCGCCGTAATGGAGCACCACGTCGTGTCCGGCCACCGCCGTTGTCTGGGCGCTGCGCGGCACGAGGGCCATGGTCACCGATCAACACTCCGCAGTCACGAGAGACGCACGACAAATGCGCATGCCGTGCGCAGGTGCGGACGGCATGTGCAGCGAAGGTGCGATGTGGACCGGAGCTTGTAAACACCCCGCTCGGACGGGGCGCGTCGGGCGGTGCGGGGGACTGGCGCGCGGGTGGTCGGCTACTCCCGGCGGGCGTAGCTCGCGTCGAGCAGTTCGATCGGGTGCACCACGCGTTGCGCGCGGCCTGAGCGCGCGAGCCCGGCGCCGATCTGCATGTGGCACCCGGGGTTGCCGCTCACCACGAGTGAGGCGCCCGTGTCGGCGATGGCAGCAAGCTTGGGCGCGAGAACGCGCGCGGCCACGTCGGGCTCGATGAGGTTGTAGATCCCCGCCGAGCCGCAGCACTGGTCGGCGTCCACGAGGGGGCGCAGGTCGAGGCCGGGGATAGCAGCGAGCACGCGCGAGGGCTCGCGCACGAGGCGCTGCGCATGCTGCTGATGACACGGATTGTCCGCAGTCACCGTGAGCGAGAGCAGGCCGCCCGGCACCGGCCCCGCCGACGCGAGCAGTTCGCTCGAGTCGCGCACCTTGGTTGCAAAAGCGCGTGCGCGCTCGGCCCACGCCGAGTCATCGGCGAGCAGGTGGTCGTACGATTTGCACATGGCCCCGCACCCCGCCGCATTGACGGCGATCAGCGCGGCACCGCTCTGTTCGAATGCTGCGATGTTCGCGCGCGCGAGCGTGCGCGCCCCCTCGCGGTCGCCTGCGTGCGCGTGCAGCGCGCCGCAGCACTGCTGCGCGGGTGCCTCGCAGATGGCATAGCCGTTGGTCACGAGCACTCGACGCGTCGCGTCGTGCACGTGACCAAAGAGCCCGTCCATCACGCACCCGGTGAGCAGCGCCACCGTGTCGCGCTCCCTCGCCTCTGCCGCGCGCGTGGCCGCGCCGCGGCGCGCGGGCAATGCGGGCGCGGTACTGGCGAGCATCGCGTTGGCCTGGCCAAGGCGGCCGGGCAACCGGGCGAAGAGGTCGGCCACGCCTGTCGCGCGGAGCACGCGCAGCGCTCCCAGTACCGCTCGGAGGATCCACCGTCGGCTGAA
>JAYTVE010000335.1:0-5013 GCA_043744185.1 Gemmatimonadota bacterium
TCAGCCCGAGCTCGAACCTTTGTCATCTCGAGCCGTCGGCCGATACATAAGCAGGAAACATGCCAACTTTCCTGACGCAGGTCGTGTCGTTGTGATACACGCAACGCACACCTCCAAATAACATAACAGCAACATGTTATGCGTTCAAGCCTTCGGTATTACATGAGACGAAATTCCTCGACACCACGTGGTGCTCTCGATCTCGACTCCGCACCGGTGCATCGTCATGTTGCGCGCGAGCAACACACCTCCGTTCAGCGCCGACGCCGTTCTCACATGCGCTTTCTCTCTACCAGCTCGCGCACCTGTCCCGTCGCACGGCCTGCCGCTGGCAGACCTGCATTTCGGAACGCTATCTCGTAGCTTGGCCCGCGCCCTGCTCTATTGCCAGGCTCGAGGCGCACCGACCACCAGGGTCCTTTCCTTTACACACAGCCACCGGTACTCGCCCTGCGCCTCGCCGATCGCTGGCCCGCCGTTCCTTGGGTCGCCCCGTTTGCCGTCTTCATGGTGCTGTTGGCGTCCCTACCGTCGCTCGGGCTCGCCCCGCGCACCGACGCGACCGTGCGCGTCGCGATTCTCACGCTCACCATTCTGGCCGTCAGCCGGCCCGTACTCGATTTCCGCATCCGCTATCCGTTCGGCACCTTCGCGGTCGGCGCCTCCGTCTTCGCCCTCTGGGTCGCGCCCGACCTGCTCATGCCGGGGTGGCGCGACCATGCCGTCTTCCAGAACGCCATCACGGGGCGGCTCACTGTGTCACTGCCACCGGAGGCGCGCGGTGATGCCTTGGTGCTCGCGCTGCGCATCGTTCGCGCCGCGCTGCTCGTGCCCATCCTCGAAGAGCTGTTCTGGCGCGGCTGGCTGCCACGCATGCTCGACTCGAATGACTTTCGCACCGTGCCGCTCGGACAGTTCTCCACCACCTCTTTCGTAGTCACAGCGCTGCTCTTCGCCGCTGAGCACGGTCCCTTCTGGGAAGTCGGATTGGTGGCCGGCATCATCTACAATCTCTGGATGCAGCGAACTCGGAGCCTCGGTGACCTGATGGCGGCACACGGGCTGACCAATCTTCTCCTCGGAATCTTCGTCCTGCTCACGCGTCGCTGGGAATTCTGGCTCTGATTCTTTTACGCACCGCTTGAATCACGGTCACCCATCCCGCATCTTTACCGCCGCCAACCTTCAACAAATCCCCGAGGATCGCACCGACATGGCGACGTCGTCCGATAAGGTCAACAACAACGCGCAGGGCTGGGGTGCTGCGGCGGCCACCACCCTCCTCGCACTCGCGTGCGTGGCGTTTGCCTATACCGTGCACATCAAAACCTACCACAGCCCGAACGACGTCCTCGCGCCCGTCGAGAAGTCGTCCGAGCACTAGCGCTCCGGGGATTCCTGGCGCGCCGCCCGCCCGCTTGAGGGCGGGCGGCGCGCTTCCGTTTTTGAGCCTTCCTTTCGCCTCGTTCTCACATGGCCGGTCGCAACCATCTCTTCGTCCCGGGTCCCACCAACCTCCCCGAGGCGGTGCAGAACGCGATGCACCGCAACATGGAGGACCATCGGTCGCCCGACTTCCCGGCACTCGTGCGCGGCCTTCTCGCCGACCTGCCCGCACTCTTCGGCTCGAATACGGGCCAAGGGTTCATCTTCGCCGCCTCAGGCAGCGGCATGTGGGAAGCGGCGCTCGTCAACACGATCGAGCCCGGCGCGCGTGTGCTGATCGCGCGAAAAGGGCAGTTCAGTCATCTGTTCGCTGACGCCGCGCAGCGACTCGGCTATCACCTGGACGCCATCGACGTGCCATGGGGCATGCCGACGCCCGCTGACGAGATCGAGGCCGCGCTGCGCAAGGATACCGCGCACGCGATCCGGGCCGTGCTCGTCGTGCACAATGAGACCGCGACCGGCGTGACCTCCGATATCGGGGCCGTGCGCCGCGCCTTGGACGCGGCCGCTCATCCCGCGCTGCTCATGGTCGATGGCGTGAGCTCGGTCGGCTCCCTCGAGTGCCAGATGGATGCGTGGGGTGTAGACGCCTTCATCACCGGCTCGCAGAAGGGGCTGATGCTGCCCCCGGGACTCGGCATTCTCTGCATGTCGCCGCGTGCGCTCGAGCGCGTGGGAACCTGCACTACGCCGCGCGCCTACTTCGATCTGCGTCCCATGATCGCGTCCAACGCGACCGGCTATTTCCCCTATACGCCAGCCATCGGGCTCCTGCACGGACTGCGTGCCGCGCTCGATCTGCTCAAGGGCGAGGGGCTGCCCAACGTGGTGGCGCGTCATCGGCGCCTGGCCGAGGCTACGCGCGCCGCCGTCGTCGCCTGGGGCCTCACGACCTGTTGCCGGGTGCCGAGCGCCGCGTCGAACACCGTCACGACGATCCTGGTGCCCGAGGGTGCCGACGCGCTCAAGGTCATCGAGCACGCGTACCGCAACTACAACCTGTCGCTCGGTGGCGGTCTCGCCCGACTGGCGGGCAAGGCTTTCCGCATCGGTCACATCGGGGACGTCAACGAACTGATGCAATTGAGCGCGATCGCTGGTGCGGAGATGGCGCTGCGCGACGCTGGCATCGCCGTCACGCCAGGCGCCGGCGTCGCCGCGGCTGAAGAGTCGTTGCGCGCGTCGCGCGCCTAGGAGGGACCGTCCATGTCACGTCCCGTCGTCGTCGTCACGCGTCGTCTTCCCGATCCCGTGGAGCAGCACCTCGCCGCGCATTTCGATGTGCGGCTCAATCACACCGACATTCCCTCCACGGCAACGTCGCTGGTCGACGCGTTGCGCGAGGGCGACGGCGTGCTCTGCACGGTCACCGATCGCCTCACGGCCGAGGTCCTGGCTGCGACGCCACGCCGCGCCCGCATCCTCGCCAACTTCGGCGTCGGCTTCAATCACGTGGACATCGCCGCGGCCACGTCGCAGGGCATCGTCGTCACCAACACCCCCGGCGTACTCACGGACGACACGGCAGACCTCACGATGACGCTGCTGCTCGCCACGGCGCGGCGCGCCGGGGAAGGCGAGCGTCTGTTGCGCGCCGGCTCGTGGAGCGGCTGGCGCCCGACGCAGCTCCTCGGCACCCGCGTGACCGGCAAGGTGCTCGGGCTCGTCGGCTTTGGTCGCATCGGCCGCGCCGTCGCCGAGCGCGCGCGCATGGGCTTTGGCATGACGGTGCTCGCTTACGACCCGTTGTTGTCGGCCGGGACAGAGGCGCCGCCGGGAGTGCGCCTCTGCGCCACGCTCGCGGAGCTGCTCGGCGCCAGCGATTTCGTCTCGCTGCATTGTCCGGCCACCACCGACACGCGCCACCTGATCAACGAGGCCACACTGGCCTTCATGCGGCCGCACGCGATCCTGGTGAACACGTCGCGGGGGGACGTGGTCGACGAAGCCGCCCTCGCGGCGGCGCTCGCGCGGCACGACCTCGCCGCGGCCGGCCTCGACGTGTACGAGGGCGAACCGACCGTGCACCCGGGCCTTCTGGGGCTCGAAAACGCCGTGCTTCTCCCGCACTTGGGCTCGGCGACGTCCGAAACGCGACTCGCCATGGGGGAGTGCGCGATCGCCAACCTCGTTGCCTATTTCGGTGGACAGACGCCACCAAACCGGGTCGCCTGAGGGCATCTCCCCCGGGCGGGGAGGCATCCCGCTCTTGAGGGGGGCGTGTCTCGCCACCTAGCTTCTCGATTCCACCAACCCCCACGCAGATGAGCTACAAGCACGCGACCGTCCCCACCGGTGACAGGATCGGCTACGCCAACGGCGTACTCCAGGTCCCTGACCACCCGATCATTCCCTTCATCGAAGGCGACGGCACGGGCCCCGACATTTGGAAGGCATCGGTACGCGTCTTCGACGCAGCAGTCGCCAAGGCGTTCGGCGGCAAGCGGCAGGTCGCGTGGATGGAGGTGTTCGCCGGCGAGAAGTCGTTCACGAACTTCAACGACTGGCTGCCGGCAGAAACGATCGAGGCGTGCAAGGAATTCCGCGTGTCCATCAAGGGGCCGCTCACCACCCCGGTTGGCGGCGGCATCCGCTCGCTCAACGTGGCGCTGCGCCAGGAACTCGACCTCTATTCGTGCGTGCGCCCCGTGCGCTACTTCGAGGGCGTCGGTGCGCCGGTCAAGGAACCGGAAAAGGTCAACATCGTCATCTATCGCGAGAACGTCGAGGACGTGTACTCGGGGGTGGAGTTCAAGGCAGGCACGCCGGAAGCGAACGAGATCCGTCTGCTCGCCGAGAAGCTCTCCAAGAAGAAGATTCGCGAGGGCTCGGCGATCGGCATCAAGCCGATGAGCGCGTTCGGCACGAAGCGCCTTGTCGAGTCGGCCATCCGCTACGCGATCGCGCACAAGCTTCCGAGCGTCACCCTTGTGCACAAGGGCAACATCCAGAAGTTCACGGAAGGGGCCTTCCGCGACTGGGGCTACGAACTGGCAAAGGAAAAGTTCGCGAACGAAGTCATCGCCGAGAACGACGTCGGTCCTGAGGGCCCGGGCGGCAAGATCGTGATCAAGGATCGAATCGCCGACTCGATGTTCCAGCAGCTGCTGCTGCGTCCGGCCGACTATTCGGTGCTCGCGACGCCGAACCTCAACGGCGACTACATCTCCGACGCGGCGGCCGCACAAGTCGGTGGACTCGGCATCGCGCCGGGCGCGAACATCGGCGACGGCGTGGCCGTCTTCGAGGCGACGCATGGCACGGCGCCCAAGTACGCCGGGCTCGACAAGATCAACCCGGGCTCGGTCATCCTCTCGGGGGTCATGATGTTCGAATACATGGGCTGGGGCGACGCCGCCAAGCTCATCATGCGCGGGCTCGAGCGCGCGATCGCCAACAAGACCGTCACGTACGACCTGGCGCGCCAGATGCCGGGCGCCAAGGAAGTGAGTACCTCCGGCTTCGGCGATGCGATCATCGCCGGCATGGCCTGATTCTCCACGCGGGGGGGCGCCGATGCCGGTGCCGCCACTGCTTCGTCAACAACTCGCAGCTGGTCTCGAC
>JAYTVE010000336.1:0-1574 GCA_043744185.1 Gemmatimonadota bacterium
GTCAGCCCCGCGTTGTTCACCAGGATGTCGATCTGGCCGAACGCGGCCTCGACGTCCGTGATCAACTGCTGGACCGAGGCGACGTCGCCCACGTTCGCGCCGAACCCCTTCGCCTCGGGCCCGATCTGGGCGGCGACCTCGGCGGCCTTCGTCTGGTCGCGACCGCAAACGGCCACCCTGGCCCCGGCAGCCGTCAGCGCTTCGGCGATCGCACGGCCGATGCCGCGCGTCGACCCCGTCACGAGCGCGACCTTGCCGGTCAGGTCAATCTGGAATGCCATCAGCTCACCTTTGCGAACAGTGCGTCGACTTCCGCCGGCGTGCCGCAGGTCATGGTCTGCACGCCGGGCGCGATCTTGCGTACGAGGCCCGACAGTACGCCGCCCGGGCCCATCTCCACATAGAGCGCGTTCGGATACGCGGCCGCCATGCGCGATACCGCGCCGGTCCACAGCACCGGGCGCGTGAGCTGCCGCGCGAGCCGGTGCATGATCGACACCTGCCACTTGGTAGGCTCCGCGCTCACGTTCGCGAACACGGGAAATTTGGCATCGCCGATGTTGGCCGCCGAGAGTGCATCCTGCAGCCCTCCCTCGGCCGGCTCCATGAGCGGCGAGTGAAATGCGCCGCTCACGTTGAGCCTGATGGCACGCTTGGCCCCTGCGGACTTCGCGAGTTCCATCGCCTTCTCGACGCCGCTCACTTCACCCGAAATCACGATCTGCCCGGGCGAGTTGTAGTTGGCAGGCACGACGAGTCCGACGGCCGACGCCTCTTCACAGATGGACTCGATGGGGACGTGCAGGTCGCCCAAGATCGCGGCCATGGCGCCCGGGCGTGCATTGCCCGTGTCCCACATCAGTTCGCCACGGCGCCGCACCAGCTGGATCGCTTCGGCAAGGCCAATCGCGCCGGCTGCATAGTACGCCGTGAACTCGCCGAGCGAGTGGCCAGCGGCAGCAACGACATGCGGCTCGACCTTCTCGCGCACGACGTTCCAAACGGCGGCGCCGTGCGCGAGCAGCGCAGGCTGCGCATTGAGCGTTCGCGTGAGCTCCTCTTCGGGGCCCTCGAAGGCGAGCGTGGAGAGCGGAAGCCCGAGCGTCGCGTCCAGCGCGCGAAACACCTCTGCCGCGGCCGGCTGCGCCCACGCGAGGTCCTTCCCCATGCCGGGCTTCTGGGAGCCCTGTCCCGGAAAGAGAAGAACGATTTGCATCGCGATCTCTAGTACTGGTGGATCGCGGACGCCCACGTGAAGCCGGCGCCAAAGGCGACCATCATCACCTTCATGCCCGGCTTCACGCGGCCCGAGCGCGTCGCCTCATCGAGGGCGATCGGCACCGAGGCCGCGCTGGTATTGCCGTAGCGATCCACGTTCACGAACACCCGGTCCATGCCAATGCCGCCATGCTTGGCTGTGGCTTCGATGATGCGCAGGTTCGCCTGGTGCGGAATGAGCAGGTCGATGTCGTCGCCAGTGAGACCGGCGTCGGCAAGCGCATGATCCAGCGCCTCGTTCATGGAGTACACGGCGTGCTTGAAGGTCTCCCGCCCCGCCATGTTCACGTAGTACG
>JAYTVE010000337.1:0-4996 GCA_043744185.1 Gemmatimonadota bacterium
TCGCCTCCAAACGCTCCTGCAAGTCCAAGCACGGCAGACACTTACCTGTTGCGTCAGTGTACTGCCTACCGTGCCGTACGCGCCCTATCTTGTTATGTCTGCCCCGGGAGATTTCATGAGCGCCGTCGCACGCCCCGAGTTTGTCCTTCCGACGGATGGCACGGTGCGCGGCGCCTGCCCGCACGACTGCCCCGACACGTGCGCCATGCTCGTGACGGTGAAGGATGGGCGCGCAATCAAGGTCGCGGGCGATCCCGATCACCCGTTCACGCAGGGTTTTCTCTGCGCCAAGGTCAATCGCTACCTCGAGCGCACGTATCACCCCGACCGGCTGACAACGCCGCTTCGTCGAGTGGGCCCCAAGGGCCGCGGCCAGTTCGCGCCCATCAGCTGGGACGCTGCGCTGGACGAAATCGCCGAGCGACTCGGCGCCATCGCGAAGGGCCCGCACGGACCGCAAGCGATCCTCCCGTACTCCTATGCCGGCACGATGGGACTCGTGCAGGCACAGTCGATGGACCGACGCTTCTTCCATTCACTCGGTGCATCGAAGCTGGATCGGACGATCTGCTCCACCGCCGGCATGGAGGGGATGCGGATGACCGTCGGCGCGAACATGGGCGCCGACGGCGAGGGAATCCCGGAGAGCGACCTGGTGCTCCTCTGGGGCACCAACACGCTCACCTCGAATCCACACCTCTGGCCGTTCGTGCTCGAGGCCCGCGCCAAGGGTGCGAAGGTCCTCGCGATTGACCCCATTCGCACGCGCACCGCGGAGCAGTGCGACGAATGGATCGCGATCCGCCCGGGCACCGATGCCGCGCTCGCGCTCGGCATGATGCACGTGCTCTTCGCTGAGGGTCTCGCCGACGACGACTACATGGCGAAGCACACGATCGGCGCCGACCAGCTGCGCCTGCGCGCGGCCGAGTGGACGCCGGAGCGCGCTGCCGCGATCACCGGCATCGCGCCTGAGCGGATCGTCGAGCTCGGTCGCCAATACGGCCGCGCGAAGGCCGCGTTCCTCCGCGTGAATTACGGGCTGCAGCGGCACTACGGCGGCGGCATGGCGATGCGCACGATCGCGTGCCTGCCCGCGGTAACGGGTCACTGGCGTCGAGCCGGTGGCGGGGTGCAGCTCTCCACCTCGTTCGGCTTCCGCTACAACAACGCAGCGCTCGAGCGAGCCGATCTCTCACCGAGCGTACGCACCATCAACATGATCCGCCTGGGCGACGCGCTCACGATGCCGGATGCGGGCGTCGGTGGCCCACCGGTGCAGGCGCTCGTGATTTACAACACCAATCCCGCCGCCGTCGCGCCCGACCTGGGTGTGGTGCGCCGTGGCCTCGCGCGCGAGGACCTCTTCACGGTGGTGTTGGAGCAGTTCCAGACCGACACTGCCGACTGGGCCGACATCGTGCTGCCGGCCACGACGCAGCTCGAGCACTGGGACGTGCACTTTTCGTACGGCCACTACTACGCGACGCTCAACCGCCCGAGCATTGCGCCACTCGGCGAGGCGCGCCCGAACAGTGCCGTGTTCCGTGAGCTGGCGGCGCGCATGGGGCTCACCGACCCGTGCTTGGCAGATGACGACCTCACGCTCATCCGCACGGCGCTCGACACGCCGCACGAGCGGATGCAGGGCGTGACCTTCGAGCGATTGCTCGAGCATGGCTGGGTGCGCCTGAACGTGCCGCGCCCATTCCTGCCGTACGCCGAGGGCAACTTCCCCTCGCCGTCCGGCAAGTGCGAGTTCTACTCCGAACGGTTGAAGGCGCGCGGCTTCGATCCCCTGCCGACGTACACGCCGCCAAGGGAGCTGCCCGAGACCGCGCCGGAACTCGCGAAGCGCTTTCCGATCGTGCTCATCTCGAGTCCGCGCCACAAGTTCCTCAACTCGACGTTCGTCAACGTGCGCTCGTTGCGTGGCGATGCGGAACCCGAAGTGGTGCTGCATGCCACCGACGCCGCGCACCGTGGCATTGTCGGCGGCATGGCCGTGGTGGTGGCCAACGATCGCGGCCACTTCCGCGCCACCGCACGCGTCGGCGAGTCGGTACGCCCCGGGGTCGCGTGGGCGCCCTCCGTCTTCTGGAGCAAGCTCACGAGCGACGGCCACAATGCGAACGACACCACGTCCCAGGGCGAGACGGACATGGGCGGCGGCGCGGTGTACTACGACAACCTCGTCGAGGTCTCGCCCGCCGACTGACCCGCCTCGCGGGAACCGGGCGCCGTCACCGTGCGCTCAGTGCGCGTCGGGGCCCAGCGCGCCCGCCGCCGCACCTGCATCACCCGCGAGTTCTTTGGCGGGTTGACCATCCGATCACGCTCCGACGCCGCCGAGTGGCGCGCGTCGTGTTTCTGGAGACTTGCCGTCATGACCACCCGCCTGCCCGAGACTCTTGGCGCCCTCAAGGCGTCGCCGTGGGCTGCCCCGAACCGTGCGCACCGTCGCGTGAAGGACGAGCTGCGCGCGAACCTGATCGCGAAGATTGCCGCGGGCGGCCCGCTCTTCGACGGGGTGCTCGGCTACGAAGACACGGTCATGCCGCAGGTGGTCAACGCCCTGCTCTCGCGGCACAACTTCATCTTGCTCGGGCTCCGCGGACAGGCGAAGTCGCGCCTCGTACGCGCGCTCGTCACGCTGCTCGACCCCGAGATGCCGGTGCTCGCCGGGAGCGAGATCAACGACAGCCCGTTCGGGCCGATCTCCAAGTACGGGCGCACGCTGCTCGCCGAAGCCGGCGACGATGCGCCGATCGCCTGGGTGCACCGCGACCAGCGCTATGTCGAGAAATTGGCCACCCCCGACGTGACCGTGGCCGACATCATTGGCGACGTGGACCCGATCAAGGCGGCGCGCGGCGGGCACCTGCTCTCCGACGAGCTGACGATCAACTACGGCATGCTGCCGCGCGCGAACCGCGGCATCTTCGCGCTCAACGAGTTGCCCGACCTCGCGGGCAAGGTGCAGGTCGGCCTCTTCAACATCATGCAGGAAGGGGACGTCCAGATCAAAGGCTACCCCGTGCGCCTGCCGCTCGACGTGCTGCTCTGCTTCACCGCCAATCCCGAGGACTACACGGCGCGCGGCAAGATCATCACGCCGCTCAAGGACCGCATCGGCTCGGAGATCGTGACGCACTACCCCGAGACGGTGGACATCGGGATGCAGATCACGAAGCAGGAAGCGTGGATGAATCGCGGCGGCGTGCCGGTGCGCGTGCCCAGCTTCATCTCCGAAGTGGTGGAGCGCGTGGCCTTCGAGGCGCGCACTGACAAGCGCATCGATCGCCGCTCGGGGGTCTCGCAACGGCTGCCGATCACGCTGCTCGAGAACGTCGTCTCCAACGCGGAGCGCCGCGCGCTGCAGACGGGCGAGAAGGAAGTGGTGCCGCGCTTCTCCGACCTCTACGCCGCGTTGCCGGCCATCACGGGCAAGATCGAGCTCGAGTACGAGGGCGAGCTCGTGGGCGCGCACGCGATTGCCGCCGAGCTCATTCGTCGCGCCGCCGACGCCACCTTCCGCGACCGCGCCGACGGGGCAAACACCGACGACATCGTGATGTGGTTCGACTCGGGCTCCGCGCTCTCCGTCGGTGACGACGCGACGGCGGAGGCGGCGCTCGCTGGCCTCACCGTGGTGCCGGGGCTGCTCTCGCTCGTCGAGCGTGTGGGGCTCGCGATGGCGAAGGACCCGTTCGCGGCGGTCGGCGCGTGCGAGCTGGTGCTCGAGTCGCTCGTGGCGCGGCGCCGCATCTCGCGCAACGAGGCCGGCAGCTACGGGCGTGCGGAGAAGGAGAAGCGCCGTCGCCCGAACGATGACATGTTTGGCGGCATGAACGGCTGAGCGTGAGCACAGGTGCGGCTGGCGCCCCCATGGGAGTCGCCGCACCTTTCGCTGCATGAGGTTGACGGGCACGAACAGCCACCAGCCGTGCGCAACGGCATGAAAAGGCAGGCGCGGCGCGGCGCGTCCATGCGCCAGAGTGGCGCGGTGCGGCGCCGCGCGTCGGATCGCGGTCGCGTGCAGGTAAGGGTCGCTCAGGCTGCCGATCTCGAGACGTTGGTGCGACTGCGCGTCGCGTTGCTTCGCGAGCATGCTGACAGCCCGATCTACGGCCGGCTCCGCCGCGACGTCGAGAATCGCGCGCGGCTCCTTTTCGCGCGCCAACTCGCGGATTGCGATGAGGCGTGCCTGATCGCGGAGCGCGCCGACGCGGCCGTCGGTTGTCTGCGCGTGTCGGAGACGCGCGGCTCACCGCTGCTGCTGCCCGCACGCTACGCGTACATCGCGTCCGCCTACGTCGTGCCGTCCGAGCGCGGCGAGGGGGTGCTGCGCACGCTGGTGGACGAAGCGCTGGCTTGGTGCCGCGCGCGCGGCCTCGCGGAGGTGCGGCTGCACAGCGACGCGACCAACGCGGTGGCGGGCGCCGCGTGGGATGCCCTCGGCTTCACGGTCGTGGAGCAATTGCGCCAACGACTGCTCACGGACCGGGCGACCGAAGGCAGTGAACATGCCTCGTGAGCGTGACTCGTGAACGTGCCTCGTCAGCGCGCAGCGTGAACGTGCAACGTGAACGCGTGCGTGTCGGCATCGCGGTGCGACTGGTGCTGCTCGTGGTGGCCTCGACGCTGCCCTTCCTCTTTCTCTTCGCACTCCGCGCGCGCGAGCGCAGTGGCGAGGCACGCCAGGTCACCGTGGACGCAGCGCAGGGACGTGCGATCGAGATCGCGTCGCGCGTGGATGCCCGGTTTCGCGAAATCAACGCGGCGTTGACCGCCCTCGGGCGCGCCGTGCAGCCAGTGGCGTCATCGATCGCGGCGAACGATGCGGCCCTGCTCGACGTCGCCCGGCTACTCGAGCCGATGCACGCCACGATCAACGTCTACGACAGCGAAGGGCGCAACGTCGGGTCATCGGTGCGGCCCGCACCCGCGGAGCGGCTCCTCATTCCCGAGCGGCGCGCGTTGCTCGCGCGCATCC
>JAYTVE010000338.1:0-1563 GCA_043744185.1 Gemmatimonadota bacterium
ACGACCACCGCCCCCGGCGCCACCACCACGACCTCGGTGAACGCCTGACCGCAAGAACCAGGTTGGCCGAAGAGCCCCGGCGCGCTATCGTGCAGTCCACGCCGCGGGGTGGAGCAGTCTGGTAGCTCGTCGGGCTCATAACCCGAAGGTCATAGGTTCAAATCCTATCCCCGCCACTACGAAGGCCCAGGTCAGAGCACATGCTCGACCTGGGCCTCACTCGTTTTCCGACCTGCTTCTAATGGAACTTCTAATGGACAGTTCCGCTGACGGTCGGCATCGAGGGCGTTCGCCGAGGGCCGGGGAGTCTTCCCCGCGGCCCAGTGCCGCTAGTCGGCAGAAGCCATCTGGAGCATAGCGACGTACTCGTAGCCGAAGATGGCCGCGGCGAAGCACCTGGCCGCCTGTGGCGGTTGGATTGCTCGTTTCGGTCTGCCCGTGTGCGCGATCTGGTTCCGGAGCCTTCGGAGCTCGGTCAACTCCGTCGCGACCTCGGCGGGAAGGTCCGGGAGCCGCAGCTGCCGCTGCGCTCCATCAGGACGAGCGAGTCGACCATCGACCTCCACCACGAGAACTCGGTGTCACACCCCTCTTGAGGGCATCGTGCAGGGTGGCCCATGAAGTAATCGACGAAGAGCGCGTGTGAGATCGGAAAGCCGCGACGGCAGACAGGACAATGTGCCGAGGGCGACACCGAGGCAGGCAACGGACTTCCGCCCTCGACCCAACGCACAAGTCCGTACAGCGTCACCTCAAACCCTCACGGCGTTGACTTCGAAGTGGACTGTCCAGCTATGAGCGCCGCAATCGCCCGTGTCAACAGATCGTTGGCCGAGGACGGCGGCCCATCCGAAGCTTCTTTGCCGAGAGTCGGTGGACCCGCGAAGACGACACGGGCGAACTCGGCACGGACCGCGCGTCGGTCGTCTTCCGACAGGTCTGCGGTGTAGGCGCGGAGACTTTTCAGCTGCGTAGCCATGTGCCGAGCCCATATGGCGTGGCGGCGCTGTAGTGAACCCTCGTAAGTCGTGATCCCGAAGAGACCGAACAAAGGGATACCGAGCGCGAGGTGTCGGAGCGTGTCGGTTGTTGACAACGAGCCGGTGTTGCTAAGGCTCCAAGCTGTGGCAGCGAACGAGATGACTGCGATCGCGAGCGTTCCGGCGCGCCACGCCCAGCCTTCCTTCTCGCGATCCTTGGCGAGCTGGTCGAAATACTCGGCGAGATCAGATGCGCCGGCGTCGCCAGCGGACTCCTCCTGCGCCGCACGTGCGGCGTTCGCTTCGTCGAGTGCGGTCGACGCGCTTCGCTGTACCAGGTGTGCGAACGCGGCCCCTCGAACAGCTTCGGCGCGAAGCGCAAGTTGCCGACTGAAGTCGACGGCTGCCTGCCGCACCTCCCCTGGAGTCACCGATCCGAACCTCTGTCCGAGTTCCTCCGCGGCGTCTCGCACGATCGTTGCTAAGGAACGACATCGCTCCAGCATGACGTCGACCGTGCGGGCGCCCGGCTGCGGGACGTTGTACACGGCCTCCTCGTCTCGCATCAGTTGTTCGAGTTCCT
>JAYTVE010000339.1:0-1561 GCA_043744185.1 Gemmatimonadota bacterium
GCCTGCGCGAACAGCGGGTGTGCACTGCGCAGGACGCGAATCGAGCCGACTTCGACGAGCCCTGTCGTGTCCACCACGAACTGCGCGAGGACGTCGCCCTCCACTCCCGCGGACCGCAGGAGTTCGGGATAGCGCGGACGCGGTGCGTCACCGAGCGCGAGTACCGGCTTCTCGACGGTCTGCTCACTCCACACGCCACCCGATGGATTGCCGCCCAATGGCGTACCCGTGGTAGAGCTCGTCGGCAACCACGAACTCTTGGGTGGCGACGGATCACTCACGGCGCCGAGGATCTCCGGCAGCGTGACGGGTATCTCAACGACGACGTTGGGCACCGAAGGCGTCGGACTGGCGATCGCCTGCACGCCGCCGTGCGTCGGTGCGGCGGGTCCGCGGGGCGGCTCGGTCCGGTTGGGCGCCGTGAAGATGACAGACGTCGCATGTACGGGAGCAAGGTGCGCATCGGCGGTCGCAGTGGCGGCAACGGTGGCCGCGATCACGCCGGCGTGGACCACGAGGCTCAGCAGTGCGCCGCGGCGATCACGCGACGCGGGGCGACGGGTCTCGAGCAGGGTGCGCAACATGAACCCTCCGGCGGATGATGGGCGGGCGGGATTGCCCGCTGCCTATCGATACCGCCGGAGGGTTACGCCGCCCTGTGGGGCGGATTGCGAAATGATGACGAGTGCGTTGCCGATCGATGAACCGGCGCGTGACTACTTCCGGGCGCCCCCGAGTTCTTCGAAGGCCAGCTTGAGCAACTCGTCGGCCTTCACGAATCCGCTCGGGCCGAACTTCGTCTCGTAGGCTGCGAGCGGGTGGCTGGCAATGAAGGCGTCGAGCGGCTGCTTCTTGCGCACGGCCCCCTGCGCCGCATCGCGCACCGTCTTGAGCAGCGTGAGGTACCCCTCGACGTCGGAACGCGCCGCCAGGTCGCCATGTCCCGGAATGAACTTGGTGTTCGCATCCGTCACGGCCAGCAGCTTCTCGATGCCCGTGAGCATGCCGAGCAGCGAGCCACCGCTGCCGGTGTCGATGAACGGAAAGCCGTAGCGCACGAACACGTCGCCAGCATGCACCACGTTGGCCTTCACGAACTTGACGATGGCGTCGCCGTCGGTGTGCGCCTTCGGGATGTGGTGTGCCTCGAGCGTCTCGCCGTTCAGGTGGATCGAGGCCTCGGTCGGGAACGTGACCACGGGAAGCGCGGCCTTGGGCGAAGGTGGCGTGCGCGAATTGAAGCGGGCCGAGAACTGTTCCTTCGACATCCGCTCGCGCACGTTGTCCTGCGCGACGATGATGACGCCGGTCTTGCCGATGTTCTCGTTGCCGCCAGTGTGGTCGCCGTGCAGGTGCGTGTTGATGAGAAACTTGATCGGCAGCGGTGAGAGCGCCTTGACGGCGGCGAGGATCTTGGCCGTGAGCGGCGCGAACTGGTCGTCGATGAGCACGACGCCGTCCTCACCGACCGAGACGCCGATGTTGCCACCGGCACCGAGCAGCATGTAGACACCATCGGCGACCTTCACCGTGCGAATCGTGACGGTGTCCATGCCGCCCT
>JAYTVE010000340.1:0-1561 GCA_043744185.1 Gemmatimonadota bacterium
CTGCTGGGCGATGTTGTCCGCCACCAGCTGCGCCTCGACTTCAGGACGCTTGATCTCCTCGACGTTCACGCCGACTTCCTTGCCGGTCAGCTGCGCGAGTTCGTCGCGAAGCTTGTCCACCTCGGCGCCCTTCTTGCCGATCACGACGCCCGGACGGCCCGTGTGGATGGTCACAACCACCTTCCCCGGCTTCCGCTCGATCGTGATATCGGCGATCGCGGCGTTCGCGAGGCGTGCCTTGAGGTACTTCCGCAGCAGCTCGTCTTCCTTGATGAGCGCGGGGAAGTCACGGTGCGCGTACCAACGCGAGCGCCACTGCTTCGTGACGCCGAGCCGGAACCCGATCGGATTGGTCTTCTGTCCCATCAGCGACCTTCCTTGGCGGCCACGACGATCTCGACGTGGCTCGTACGCTTGTGGATCGGGGTCGCGCGGCCCATCGCGGCCGGCATGAAGCGCTTGAGCTTCGGCCCCTCGTTGATGATCGCCTTCGCGACGTAGAGCGTGTCCACGTCGAGCGGCGTGTTGTCACGGCGCGCCGCCTGCTCGGCGTTCGCAACCGCGCTCTGCAGCGTCTTCTTGATTTGCACCGCGGCGTGCTTCTTCGAGAACGTCAGAAGCGCGAGCGCCTCGTTCACGTTCATGCCGCGGATCTGGTCGATGACCAGCCGCATCTTGTACGGCGACTGGCGCGTGGTGCGCTGAATCGCGTGAGCCTGCGTCGCCATGGGTTACTTGCCTCCCTTGGCGGCCGCCGGAGACGAAGGCTTGGCCTTCGAATCCGCGACCTTGCCCTGCGCCGTGTGGCCACGGAACAGGCGCGTCGGCGCGAACTCACCCAGCTTGTGCCCCACCATGTTCTCCGTCACGTACACGGGAATGAACTTGTTCCCGTTGTGCACGGCAAAGGTGTGACTCACGAAGTCGGGGAGCACGGTGCTCGCGCGCGACCAGGTCTTGATGACCTTCTTCTCATTTCGGGCGTTCATCTGGGCCACCTTCTTCAGGAGGCTCTCATGGACAAACGGTCCCTTGCGAATGCTGCGTCCCATGGTCTCTCTAGTCCCCGGTTACTGCGTAGCCTTGCCACGCTTGCGACCGCGCACGATCAGGCGCTGCGACGGCTTCTTCTTGTTGCGCGTCTTCACGCCCTCCTTCTTGCCCCACGGGCTCACCACGTTCCGACCGCCGCGCGTGCGGCCGCCATGCGGATGGTCCACAGGGTTCATCACTTCACCGCGCACCTTCGGGCGACGGCCCTTCCAGCGCGACTTGCCTGCCTTGCCCCACGACTCCAGCTCGTGCTCCGCGTTCCCCACGACGCCGATCGTCGCCAGGCAACGCTGGTGAAGCATCCGCATTTCGGTCGAAGCCATGCGCAGCGTCACATACTCGCCTTCCTTGGCCACCACCTGCAGCGACACGCCGGCCGAACGCGCCAGCTGACCGCCCTTCCCAGGCACCAGCTCAACGTTGTGCACGTCTGTGCCGAGCGGCACCTCACGCAGCGGCAGGGTGTTCCCCGTCCGTACGTCCGCGCCCGGCCCCGACACGACCGTGT
>JAYTVE010000341.1:0-1561 GCA_043744185.1 Gemmatimonadota bacterium
GCGCGCCGTAGAACTTCTTGCGGAACTTCGCAACCTTGGGCGCGACCACGAACGAGCAGTAGGGGTTGTACGGATTGCGCGCGAAGTAGTCGTCGTGCTCGCTCTCCGCCGGCCAGAACTTCTCGAACGGCAGCACCTGCGTGACGATCGGGCTGTCGAACACGCGCTCCTCCGTGAACTCGGCCATCACCTCGCGCGCGGTGGCCTCCTGCTCGGGCGAATGCACGAGCACCGCGCTCCGGTACTGCGGCCCCACGTCATTCCCCTGCCGGTCCATCGTGGTGGGGTCGTGGATGGTGAAGAAGACCTGCAGCAGCTCCTTGTAGCTCACCTGCGCGGGATCGAAGGTCACCTGCACGACCTCGATGTGCCCCGTCTTCTTGCCGCAGACCTGCTCGTACGTCGGGTTGTTCACGTGCCCGCCCGAGTAGCCGCTCTTCACGCCCAGCACACCGCGGCACTCCGTGTAGACGGCCTCGAGGCACCAGAAGCAGCCGCCGCCCAGCGTGGCGACTTCGGTGGTGCTCACTTGGCCTCCTTGCCGAAGAGCGGCAGGAACGCGCCATAGCCCTCGGCTTCGAGCTTGTCCGCAGGGACAAAACGCAGCGACGCGGAGTTCATGCAGAAGCGCATGCCGGTCGGCTTGGGACCGTCCTCGAAGACGTGGCCCAAGTGCGACCCCGCGATGGCGCTCTTTACCTCGACGCGGCGCATGAAGAACTTGCGGTCCTCGTGCGTCTTGACCATCGCGTCGTCGATGGGCTTGCTGAAGCTCGGCCAGCCGGTGCCGGAGTCGAACTTGTCCTTCGACGCGAAGAGCGGCTCGCCGCTGACAACGTCAACGTAGATGCCGTCGTCGTGGGTATCCCAGTACTCGTTGCTGAACGGGGGCTCGGTACCCTCGTGCTGCGTGACCTTGTACTGGAGCGGCGTGAGCGACTGCTTGAGCTCCGCGTCGGATGGCTTGGTGAATGGGCGATTGGCAATGGTCATGGTCGGTTCCTGGCGTTCGGGGCATGCGGGCCGGCCGCCGTCCTTCGGCAGCCATCGGGCCCCTGCCCGTCACATATAGCTACGAACCCCCGGATTGTTTCCGGGACGTGGGCGGTCAGCCGGCAACCGGGATGTCTTGGCCGACCCGGATCAGGTTCCCGTCTGGGTCCACGACGGCGAATTCGCGCTTTCCCCAGGCCTGATCCTCGATGGTAGTCAGGCGGGGGAGATCCTCGGGGCCCAGGCCCAACGCCGCCCAGCGCCCGTGCAGCGCGGCCGCGTCGTCCACGTGCAGGTAGCAGCCGGCGTCGCTCCCGGTGGCGTCCAGCGCGTCGTGATAGAAGAAGTGGATCGCGGCGCCGTCCATGCTCATGATCACGTAGCCGTCTCCCTCGCGGTCGTCGTAGCCGATCTCGAAGCCGAGGGATGTGTAGAACTCGACCGTGTCGTTGAGGTCGGCGGAGGGCAGAACGGGGTCCGTGCGCATGGCGGGCGGGGCTCGGGAGGCGTCGAAAGGGAGTGTAGCGCGGACGCTGTCGGCGGGCTACCGTCCCCGCATGACGCGATC
>JAYTVE010000342.1:0-1560 GCA_043744185.1 Gemmatimonadota bacterium
ATCCGTCTTTTATCTGCGTGCATCCGCGTCCATCCGCGCAATCTGCGTTTAATTCAGACTCATCGATTTAATCCTCATCATCGCGCAGCTTCGCCAGCACCGTGTAATCCTCCAGCGTCGTCGTGTCGCCGATGGTCTCCTTCCCCGCCGCGATGTCGCGCAGCAGGCGGCGCATGATCTTGCCCGACCGCGTCTTGGGAAGGTCGGCGCTGAAGAGCACGTCGTCGGGCTTCGCGATGGCGCCGATCTTCTCGCCGACGAACTCGCGGAGCTCGTCGCGCAGCGCCGGCGACTGCTTGAAGCCTTCCCGCAGCGTCACGAAGGCGGCGATCGCCTGCCCCTTCAGCTCATGCGTCTTGCCCACGACGGCGGCCTCGGCGACCGCGGGGTGCTCGACGAGAGCGCTCTCCACCTCCATCGTGCCGATGCGATGCCCCGCGACGTTCAACACGTCGTCCACGCGGCCGAGGATCCAGAAGTAGCCCTCGGCGTCGCGCTTGGCGCCGTCGCCGGGGAAGTAGAGCTCCGGATGGCCGGGCCACTTGGAGAAATACGTCTCCACATAGCGCGCAGGGTCGCCCCAGATCGTGCGCAGCATGGACGGCCACGGCTTCGTGAGCGCGAGGAGGCCGCCGCCGACCGTGATCTCTTTCCCCTTCACGTCGAGGATGGCGGCCGAGTAGCCGGGGAGTGGGACTGTCGCGCTGCCGGGGGTGGTGGTCGTGATGCCGGGCAGTGGGGAGATGACGATGGATCCCGTCTCGGTCTGCCACCAGGTGTCCACGATGGGGCATCGGTTGCCGCCGATGTGCTCGCGATACCACATCCACGCTTCGGGATTGATCGGCTCGCCCACCGAGCCGAGTAGCCGGAGGCGCGAGAGATCGTGCTTCGCGGGCCAGTGATCGCCCCATTTCATGAAGGCGCGGATGGCGGTTGGTGCGGTGTACAGGATCGTCACGCCGACCCGCTCGCAGATGTCCCAGAATCGATCCTTCTCCGGCCAGTCGGGCGCCCCCTCGTACATCGCGCACGTGGCGCCGTTGGCGAGCGGGCCGTACACGAGGTAGGTGTGGCCGGTGACCCAGCCGACGTCGGCGGTGCACCAGAAGACGTCGTCTTCCTTGAGGTCGAACACCTGCGCAGTGGAGGTCTGTGCGCCGACGAGATAGCCGGCGGTGGTGTGGACGATCCCCTTCGGCTTCCCCGTCGTGCCCGACGTGTAGAGGATGAACAGCACGTCTTCGGCGTCCATCGGCTCGGGCTCGCACCACATGGCCGCGCCGCGCATGAGGCGGTGGTACCAGAGGTCGCGCCCGTCGGTCATCTCCGCGAACGCTTCCTCGCTGACCGCTCCGGGACGCCGGCGCACCACGACCACGTGCTCGATCGACGGCGTTTCCTCGAGCGCCTTGTCGGCGTTGCGCTTGAGCGGCACGATGGCGCCGCGCCGATAGCCACCGTCGGCCGTGACGAGCACCTTGCACTGCGAATCGTTGATGCGATCGCGCAACGACTCCGGCGAGAACCCTCCGAAGACCACGGAGTGGATCGCGCCAA
>JAYTVE010000343.1:0-18393 GCA_043744185.1 Gemmatimonadota bacterium
CCCGGACATCACGCGGCTCGTGGACCGCCTCGCCGCGCGCGGCCTCGTGTCGCGCACACGGAGCGACGTGGACCGGCGCGTCATCGACGTCCACGTCACCGCCAAGGGGCTCGCGCTCCTTGCGAAGCTCGACCCGCATGCCGAGCAGATGCCGCTCGCGATGGTCGGCCACGTGAGCAAGGCCAAGCTGCGCCAGCTCTCGAAGCTGCTCGCCGAGGTGATGGATGGCCTCGGCACATACCCGCCTGAATGACCGCACGCCGCAACACCCACCACCACCAGGAGCACGCCATGTTCATGCTCGCCGTGAAGCACCAAGTTGCCGACTACGCCGCGTGGAAGACCGTGTACGACGCGTTCCCGCCCACCAAGGCTGGCGCCAAGTTCTCGCGCGTGAATCGCGGCACGGACGACGCCAATGACGTGCTGGTCGTGGCCGGCTTCGCCACGGCCGGCGACGCGAAGGCCTTCATGTCGAACGCGGAGCTGGGCGCCGCCATGGCCAAGGCTGGCGTGGTGGGCAAGCCGCGCTTCGAGCTGTACGAGCAGATCGAAGCGACGGGCTGAACGCGTCGCTCGACTGCCTTGGCGCGCGCGCGTGCCGCCGACCGTCAGCGGCAGGTCTGACGGAGACGTGCGCGCGCGTGGACGGTTCCGCCCCTGCCCCGGACTCCACCGTGAAGTCGGCTGCGCCGAGCGATTCGGCTTGAGGAAGGGGTCGAGGGCGCGTGCACACGACGGGAGTATGCTGGAGCGGAGCAGCGACAACGCTGCCACGTACCAGCTTCTGCTCTCGTTCTGGTGCGGGTTGGGCGCGCAAAGGACGACGATCCCTATGCTGCGGCGAGTCGCTGTGCCTGTCCGGCGGCGCGTGAGCGCATCGTTGTGGTGGACGACGGCGGCCCGTCTCCGCGCCCTCGCGTGGGCGGGCGGCGACCAGGCGTGAGAACTGCCCAACGCGCGTGCATACCATCCGGCATCCGGATCTTCGCGGCTTGTACCTGATGCGCGACCGTGCCACACTCGGCACATGACATCAGGTTCAATCGCCGCGAGGCGCTCAGGGTTGGCATGGCGCCATCTGGCACACTATACTGTGCCAGATGGCAGCCTTGGAGACTCCATGAGCACCGCCCCCAAGCACGAGTCCCCTGACGTCGCCGAACTGACGCGGCGTGTGCGTGCAGGACGGCGCGAGGGACACTTCCATGTCTCCCTCTTCGGTCTGCGGAAGTACGACGCGCTGTCGGTCGTGAGCCAGGTCGAGCGTGGCCTGAGCTACGCCGCCTTCGAGCGGTTCCAGCGCAACACCGAGCTGTCGTTCCGCGTGCTCGCGCAGGCGGCGGAGATCCCGGAGCGCACGCTCGCCCGGCGCAAGGAAGCGGGTCGGTTCGAGCCTGCTGAGACCGACAGACTCATGCGCACATCGCGCATCGTCGCTCGGGCCATCGAGCTGTTCGACGGCAGCGCAGCGAGCGCGCGGAACTGGCTCACGAGTCCCGTGGCCGCGTTGGGCGGGCGCGCGCCCATCGCGTTCGCCTCCACCGACGTCGGCACCATCGAGGTCGAGAACGTGATCGGCCGCCTGCTGCACGGCATCCCGACGTAGCGGCATGCACGTCTGGCGCCTGGCGAAGACGCGCTACGCGCCGAGCACCTTCGACGGCGACGGCGCCAGGCGCTACGGCGGCCGCTGGAACAGCGCCGGCACCCGAGTCGCATACGCCTCAGGCGACTCGGCGCTCGCCGTGCTTGAGGTGCTGGTACACATGACGGCCGGGGGCGCGCTCACCGGCTACTCGATGATCAAGGCCACGCTGCCGGATTCGCTGGTCGAGGTGCTGCCAAAGGATGCGTTGCCGGCCAATTGGAGATCATCACCCGTGCCGCCGTCGACGCAGATGATCGGCGATGCGTGGGTGCGCTCGATGCGGTCGTTGGCGCTGCAGGTGCCGAGCGTGATCGTCGACGGGGGATTCAACTATTTGATAAATCCCGCGCATACGTCTGCGCGGCGGTTGACCATTGAGTCGATCACCACGTACGAGTTCGATCCACGGTTGCGGCGCTAGTCGATTCGCCGGCCAAACAGGCCGATCGGAGGAGCCGGTTTTGTTCGGCCTTCGTACAAAGTCCGGGCGCAACTTCCGTGGCGATTTTGCGCTCTTGGGGCGGGCCAACATGCGCGCCCAAGCGGAGTCCGGCAAGGGTTACTTTGTTCGCGGCGCGAACTAAGTTGGGGAAGCCAAGGAACGTGCAGTATTCCCGCGGTGGTGGCATCCGCCGCACGTGGAGACCCCACATGAGCAGGTCCCGTTTACGGCGAATTCCCGCCATGGCCGCTGCCTGCGCAGCGCTGCTGATGGCGGCGTGCAGTTCGAGCGACAGCAGTGCGCCGCCCGCCGCCGCCACCCTCTCGTCCATCGCCATCAGCCCGCTGACGGCCACGCCGGCCGTCGGCGCCACGCAGGCGCTGGTGGTGACCGGCACGTTCAGCGACGCCAGCACCTCGAACCTCACGTTGGCCTCGACCTTTGCGACGTCTGCGGCTGGCGTGGCTACGGTGTCGGGGGCGGGACTCGTGACGGCGATGGCGGCGGGCAGCGCCACGATCACGGCCACGCACACGGCCTCGGGCAAGACGGCGACGGCGACCATCACCGTGCCGGGCCCGACGCTCAACACGATCGCGCTCACGCCGGCGACGCCCTCGATTTCCGTGGGCGGCACGCAGGCGCTGACGGTCACGGGCACGTACAGCAATGCCTCGACGGCCAACCTGACGGCGGGCTCGACGTTCGCGACGTCGGCCGCATCCATCGCAACGGTGGGCGCCGGTGGCGTGATCACGGCGGTGGCGGCCGGTTCGGCAACGATCACGGCCACGCACACGGCGTCGGGCAAGACGGCGACCGCCACGGTGACCGTGAATGCGGTGATCGTGAACACCGGTGGCCTGGTGTTCGTGGATGGCTTCGACGCCGGCGTGTCGTTCGTGGACTTTGGTGGTGCGACCAATTCGCCCGCCACGGGCGTTGACGCGACCACGCTGTTCAACGGCCGCAAGTCGCTCAAGGCCGTGATCCCGGCCAGCAACTATGGTGGTGGTGCGCTGGTGGCTTCGGCGACGCGCAACCTGTCGGCCTTCAACGCGCTGACCTTCTACGCCAAGGCGAGCGTTGCCAACGCCACGCTCAAGGTGGGCATCGGCAACAACGCGGCGGACGTGTCGTTCAACGCCGAAGCGATCGGCATTCCGCTCACGACGACCTTCACCAAGTACGTGATTCCGCTGCCGAATCCGGCCAAGTTCACGACGGCCGACGGCCTCTTCCACTATGCCGACGGGCCGAACAACTACACGGTCTGGTTTGCCGACGTGCAGTACGAGCTGCTCCCGGCCGGCCAGGTGGGGTTGCCCACGGGTTCGGTCGTGAACTGGCCGACGGTGAACGTGGGGGTCGGCTCGACCTTCCCGATCGATCCGGCGCCGAACACGGTGAACTTTGCCGTGCCCGCGCTGCCGAACGGTGGCAAGCTCACCAACGTCGGGTTCAAGTGGTTCACGCTGACCTCGAGCGCGCCGGCCGTTGCGACGGTGAGTTCGTCGGGCGTCGTGACCGGTGTGTCGGCCGGTACGGCGAGCATCAGCGCCGCCATGGGCGCGATTGCCGTGAGCGGCTCCGCACCGGTCACGGTGACGGCTCCGCTGCAGTTGCCGGTGACGATCGCGGCGGCGCCGACCGTGCTGGCGGCCAACGTGAAGTCGCTGTTCACGACGGTGTACACCAACCTGCCCGTGGATACCTGGCAGACGTCGTGGAGTGCGGGCAACAGTTCACTCGTGGATCCGTACGTGGTCTTGGGCCGCAACCTGAAGAAGTACTCGCTGTTCAATTTCGTGGGCGTGGAGTTCGGACTTGCGACACCGGCCAACACGATTGATGCGACGACGATGACGCACATCCACGTGGACGTGTGGTCGCCGAACCCGTCGTCCAACCTCGAGATCCAGTTGGTGCAGCAGCCGGGTGGGGCGGGGCAGATCATCGCCAAGTTCCAGGCCGGGGCAATTGCCGCCAACACGTGGGTGGGGCTCGAGATTCCGCTGTCATCGTTCTCGCCGGCGCTGACAACGCGCGACCAGCTGCGACAGCTGTTGTTCGTGGCGGCGAATCCGTCGGTGCTGTACATCGACAACTTGTACTTCCACAAGTAGAAAGCGGCGGGGCGGTTGCCCCGTTTGAGTGAGGGACGACGCCCCGGCCGGTTGGCCGGGGCGTTGTGTTTGTGCTTGGGGGGAGGAGAAGCAGGTCCTTCGCTTTGCTCAGGACGACGGTGGGGTTGAGACTTGTGGGGGGGATCGGTCGTCGTTCCCGCACCCCCTTCCACACCGACACACTCCCTTGCGTTTCGCCCTCCGCCCTTCGCTGAAGGCCCTCGGCCTCGCGTGCGCGCTCGTTGCCAGTTCCGCTGCAGCCCAGGACTCCACTTCCAGGCCGGCGCCCGCGGGTGCGGCTCCAAAGACGGTGGCCAGGCCGCAGGGTGCGGCCAAGGCCACGGGTGCGAAGAAGAAGGGGAAGAAGGGGCACGCGGCCGCGCCCGGCGATTCCACCAAGCCGAAGCACACCGGCCTGCTCGGCAAGGACGCCGGCGAGAAGCACATGGCGTACAAGGATGCGGGCAGCGACCTCGACAGCTTGTGGCCGCCCAAGATGCCCGCACCGCTGCCGGGGTCGATTCTGCCGGCCAAGCGCATCATCGCGTTCTATGGCAATCCGCTCTCGCGGCGCATGGGCATTCTCGGCGAGTTCGATCCGCCGGAGATGTTCAAGAAGCTCGATGTCGAGGTGGCCGAGTGGAACCAGCTGGATCCGGCGCACCCGGTGCAGCCGGCGCTGCACCTGATTGCGGTGGTGGCGCAGGGAGCGCCGGGGCGCGACGGCAAGTATCGGTTGCGCATGGACAGCGCGTTGATCGAGAAGGTGTACGGCTGGGCCAAGCAGAAGAACGCGCTGATGTTCGTGGATGTGCAGGTGGGGCAGAGCACGTTGCAGGCGGAGCTGCCGTGGCTCGAGCGGTTCTTGAAGCGGCCCGAGGTGCACTTGGGCATCGATCCCGAATTCTCGATGAAGGACGGGTCGAAGCCGGGCAAGCGCATCGGCCGGTTCGATGCGGCAGACGTGAACTACGCGGCCGGCTACCTCAAGGGGTTGGTTGAGAAGTACAACTTGCCGCCCAAGATTCTCGTGCTGCACCGGTTCACGAAGACGGGCATCATGAACTCGGAGCAGATCAAGCTCGACCCCAAGGTGCAGGTGGTGATGCACATGGACGGGTTTGGCGCGCCGTGGCTCAAGCGCGACTCGTTCTATTCGTACGTGAAGAAGGAGCCGGTGGAATTTGCGGGATGGAAGCAGTTCACGAAGCTCAAGAACGACAATCCGCCGACGAGCAAGCGCGAGATCTTTAGGCTCTGGCCGACGGTGCTGTACATCCAGTACCAGTAGCTCGCGCTACTTCACGACCGGCAGGATGAGGCGCGAGCGTGCGCCGGGGGCGTGATGGATGGTGTTGTGCGCACGCGTGAACGTGGTTTCGTCGTAGTTGCGGCCGCCGGTGTTGAGGTTGCGGTCCCAGCGCGGGAAGCTCGAGCTCGAGAGTTCGACGCGGAGCTTGTGACCTTGGGCCAAGTACCACGAGGTGGCGTGCAGGTCCACGGGCACCATGACCGTCTTGCCCGGCTGCATCATCGTGGGCTTGGCGAACGAGTCGCGGTAACGTACGCGCGTGATTCCTTCCTGCAGGTTCATGGCGCGGCCATCGGGAAAGAGGTCGAGCACCTTGATGGTGATATCGGTGTCGCGCGCATCGGAGCTTACGAAGAGCTCCGCACGGAGCGAGCCGGTGAGTTCGAGTCCCTCGGTGAGCGCGTCGGTGGTGTAGACGAGCACGTCGGGCCGCTGTTCGATGTCGCGGTTGTCGAAGGAGCCAGGCTGGTCTTTCGGGTTGCCGGTGCAGCAGATGGAGCCACCACGTGAGGGCACCGGGTTGGCGGGATCGTAGGTGAAGGTGTCCGGCTTCTCCGCCATGGGCGATGCGAGTACGAGGCGGCCATCGCCGGCGGCGGTGTTGGCACCGCCCTTGCTGCTCAGGTAGAACGAGGTCTCCTTCATGCCGGCGACGGGCCACGTGTCGGAGCTGCGCCATGCGTTGCGCCCGATGGTGTAGTACTGGACATGGGGCAGGCCGTCGAGGGCGCGCTCGTTGCCGTTGAGCCAGCGGTCGAACCACTTGAGGTAGGTGTCCCAGTACGGAAGGCGCGGATCGCCGACGTCGAGGTCGCCGGTCTTGGCGTCGCGCGGGAGCGACTCCGACGCGCAGTGCACCGACGGCGAGATGATGGCGTACTGCCCGGTGCGCGCGCGATCGGTGGTGCCGTTCTTCGTGAAGATGGCGGCCTCTTCCAGCGCTTCGGCGGCCAGGTCGAACCAGCTCGAGATGTGCAGCGCCGCCACGCTCACGCTGTCACGATCGGTGAGGTAGCCCTGCTTGTCCCACCACTGGTCGTCGGGGGAACGCTCGAGGAAGTTGCGCCAATCCCAACTTGGGCTGCCGGCGCGATCGGTCATGTCGATGGTCGGGAGCGTGCGCAGGTAGCTCGCGAACTCCACCTTGGGGAGCGGTCGCGCGCCCTTGTCGATGGACGCGAACATCGGCATCCAGCCGAAGTTGATCGAGATGGCGAAGGCGCCGCCCTCGACGGAGCCCCAGAACTGCCGGCGTCGCCCGACGCGGCCCAGGTTGCCACCGGCCGCCTGCGGAATGGCGGCGATGTGCGCGGGATGGCGCTGCTGCGCGGCGATGATCTGTCCTTCGCCAAGGTACGAGCAGCCGTAGGTGCCGATCTTGCCAGTGGACCACGGCTGCTGCGTGATCCAGGTGAACATGTCGGGCCAGTCGGTGACGTCGCCCTCGTACACGCGGAAGGCGCCTTCGCTCGCGAACTTGCCGCGCACGTCCTGCACGACGACGGCGTAGCCGTGCGACGCGAAGAAGGTGGCGCCGGCGTCGCCCTTCGGGTTGCCGCCCTTGTTGTACGGCGTGCGCACGAGGATCGTCGGCAGCGGGCCGCTCACGTCACTCGGGCGGTAGATGTCACTCGCGAGGCGCGTGCCGTCGCGCATGGGCACCATGACGCCGCGTTCGATGGCGACGGGGTACGCGCCGGGGAGGCGGGGGTAGGGGGCGCCGGAGTCCTGCGCAGACGCGCGCGCGGACATGAGGGCAAAGCCGAGGAGCGCGAGGGCGCGAGCGAGGCGCGGCATGGGAGTGGGGCCGGTCAATGAGGACAACGCGAGCGGGTAACGTGCGACGAGTCGGCGACATCGGCAACGGTCGCCATCGCGGCGGGAGCGTGATCGCACGGAGCGCACCGACGCCCGGGCGCCATCCGGGCAAATCCGGATTCCTGTCAAGGTCCTGTCAGCGTCGAGCCATCTATTATACGATTCCTTTCCAGACCGTCGTCCGCCACCGGGGTACGCCCTATGCCGTCGTTTCGTCGCCCAGCCGCGATGCTCGCCCTTGCCGTTGTCGCTCTCACCACGTCTGTGCAGGCGCAGGACGCCGCCGGCTACAAGGTGACTCGCAAGATCACGATTGGCGGCGAGGGCGGATGGGATTACACCAACGTGGACGGCGGTCGCCTCTATGTGTCGCACGCGACCAAGCTCGTGGTCATCGATTTGGCGACCGAGACGGTCGTGGGTGAGGTGCCGAACACCAACGGCATTCACGGCGCGGCCATCGCGCTCGACCTGGGCAAGGGGTTCACGAGCAACGGACGGGACACGACCGTTACCGTGTTCGACCTCTACACGCTCAACACGCTCGCAACGATCAAGGTCACCGGCGCCAACCCCGACGCGATTCACTACGACGCCGCGACGCGCCGCCTCTTCACCTTCAACGGCCGCGGCGAGAATGCGACGGTGATCAACGCCGTGACGCATGAAGTGCTCGCCACGATTCCGCTCAAGGGGAAGCCGGAGTTTGCGCAGTCGAACGGTCACGGCCTGCTCTACGTGAACATCGAAACCGAGCCGGGGCAGATTGCGGTGATCGACACGAAGGCCATGAAGGAGATCAAGCGCTACGCGCTGCCGGGGTGCGATGGCCCCTCGGGGCTCGCGCTGGACGCGGAGCACGATCGCCTCTTCTCGGTGTGCGACAAGGTGATGGCGGTGTCGAACCCGAAGACGGGCAAGATTGTCGCGAAGGTCGCGATCGGCGACGGCCCGGACGCGGTGAAGTTCGACCCCGAGACCAAGCTCGTGTTCTCGTCGAACGGCGAGGGTACGATGACGGTCGTACACCAGGACACGCCCGACAAGTACACGGTGCTTGGCACCGTGCCGACGCAAAAGGGCTCGCGCACGATGTCGCTCGACCCGGTGACGCACAAGATCTACATGGTGGGCGTCGAATACGGGCCGACTCCCGCGGCGCAGCCTGGGCAGACGCGCCCGCCGCGCGCGCCGATCATTCCGGAGTCGTTCTCGATTCTCGTGATCGAGAAGTAGCGGCGCGGCGTTTCCGTTGTCCATGAAACACGCGACGGTACGCTTCGCGGCCGGAGCGATGTCGCTCCTTGCCGCCGCCACGCTCACCGCGCAGGAGCGTGCGCTCACGCGCACGGACGTGATCACGGCGGTGGTCGCGCGCGGACCGCGCTTGTCACTCGCCAAGTCGGACTCGGCGTTTGCCGAGGCCGGCGTGGCGCTCGCGCGGCAGTTCGAGAATCCGGGCGTCGGATACCAGCGGACGCAGAGCCAGCCGTTTGACCACGTCACGCTCGACCTGCCCGTCGACCTGCCCTGGCTGCGCAGCCCGCGCGTCGGTTCCGCGACCGCCGCGCTCGACGCGGCCGTGCAGCGCTTTGCCTTCGAGCGCGCGGCGATCGCGTACACGGCCGACACGGCGTACACACGCGCCCTCGTCGCGGCCTCGCGAGCGGGACTGTCGGCCAGGAGTGCGCGTGACGCGGACTCGGTGCTCGTGCTCGCGCGCATCCGTCGCGATGCGGGCGACGCGAGCGAATTGGACGTGCAGCTCGCGGCCGTCAGCGCGGGGCAGCTGCGCAACCTGGCCGCCATCGATGCGCTCGAAGCGACGAGCGCCGTGCTCACGCTGCAGGCGCTGATGGGGTTGCCAACGCGTGCGGCCACGGTGTCGCTCGCCGACTCGTTGAGTGCGCCGAGCGCGCTCGCCGCAGCTCGCGATGGCACGCCGCTCATGATTGCGGCGGCCGAGGCGGATGCACGCGCCGCCGAGCTCGCCCTCTCGCTCGAACGTCGCCGCTGGTTGCCCGGCATCATGCTGTCCGCGGGTTGGGAGTCGGGCGATCCGGGGGGCACGGGCAGCAAGCTGCTACCGAGCTGGGGGATCGCGTTCCCGGTTCCGCTGTTCAACCGCAACGGGCCCGCAATTCTCGCGGCCAGCGCGCTGCGCGATCGCGCGGCGACGTTGCTCACGGTGGCTCGCATCGAGCAGGACGCCGCGCTCGCGCGTGGCCAGCGCGCGCTGGTGGTCTCGCGTGAGCGGCAGGCGCGCTCCGGCGCGCTCGTAGCCGGCGCGCAGCGCGTGGCCGAACTCTCGCTGCTCGCGTACAAGGAAGGTGCGGCCGCGTTGCCGAGCGTGCTCGAAGCGCAGCGCATCGCACGCGACGCGCAGATGCAGTACCTCGAGGATGTGGCCGCGCTGCGAAGCGCGTCCGGTCTCGTGCAGCTCCTGACCATCACCACGACACCCAACCGGACAGCGCCATGAGAGCGCAGCTGATCGCCACCGTGCTCCTTGGTTCCCTTGCCGCCGCCTGCGGCAAGGGTGCGGCGAAGGAGGAGGAGAAGAAGGTCGCGGCTGAAGTGACGGCGCAGGTCGAGACCGTCGCCGACACCACGTTTGCGGAGACCGTCGAGGCGTTGGGTGCCGTGACGGCGCGGCCGGGGCACATCGCGTTGCTCGCGGCGCCAGGACAGACGCGCGTGAGCAAGGTGTTCGTGAACGTGGGCGCCAGCGTGAAGGCCGGTGATCCGCTCGTCGAGTTCGAGACGGCACCGTTCGAAGCGGCGCTGCAAAGCGCTGAAGCAACGCTCAGTGCGAGCGAGAAGGCGGCCGCGCGCGCCGCGCGCTTGGCTGACGCCGGCGTGCTGCCGCGCAAGGACGCCGAGATGGCGCAGGCGGACCTCGGCGTGGCCAAGCTGAATGCGGTGAATGCGCGGCGCGCGCGCGAACTCTCCACGCTGCGCGCGCCCATCGGTGGAACGGTGACGCGCATGACCGCCGTGCTCGGCGCCGGCGCCGACCCGAGTCAGCCACTCGTTGAAGTGGCCGATCCCTCGGCGCTCGACATCGTGCTTACGCTCAGCCCGAGCGATGCGGCGCGCACGCGCGTCGGGCAGTCGGTGTCGCTGAGCGCAGCGGGCGAAACGGCGGGGAAGGCCGCAGCGATGGGCCGTGTGGCCGAGATTGCCAACGCGGTGGACTCGACGACGGGGGGCGTGGCGGTGCGCGTGTCAGTGACGCAGGTGGCGCGTACGTTGAGGCTCGCCGAAACGCTGACGGGACGGATTGCCGTGGCGCAGCACGCGCACGCGCTGGTGGTTCCGCTCGATGCGCTCGTGCCCGCCGACGAAGGGTTCAAGGTGTTTGTCGTGGACAGCGGCGACGTGGCGCACGCGACCGAGGTGAAGCTCGGCGGGCGGTCGCTTGCGCACGCGTGGATTGTCGAGGGGCTCAAGGCGGGTGACAGGGTGGTGACCAAGGGCGCGTACGGCGTGGACGACAACGCGACGATCACCGACGGGAAGTCGGCGAAGAAGGCGGAACCGGACGCGAAGGAGAAGGCCAAGCCGTGAACGCTCCCACGCCCGTGAAGCGCGGATGGGCGCTGTTCGATGCGCTGGCGGCGCAGCGGCGCTTCATCTACCTGGCCGTGGCGGTGTTGAGTGCGGCGGGGGTCTGGAGCGCGTTCAAGCTGCCGAGCGCCGTGTACCCGGAGCTCACCTTCCCGCGCATCACGATCGTGGCCGAAGGGTCGAGCCTCTCGGCGCGGCAAGTGGTGTTCGCCATGACGCGCCCGATCGAAGAAGCGGTGAGCATCGTGCCGGGGGTGGTGCGCGTGAAGTCGCGCTCGATCCGCGGCGCGAGCGAAGTGAACATTTCGTTCACCGAGCATGCGGACATGAACTATGCGCTGCAGCTCGTGCGCACGCGTGTGGAGCAAATTCGCGGCGACCTGCCGCCGGGGCTCAACATCGAGATCGAGCGGCTGACGCCGGCGCTGTTCCCGATCTTGTCATACAATCTTGAAGGGGGCGACCCCGCCACGCTCTTCGACATCGCGCGCTACCAGATCAAGCCCGTGCTGTCGCGCATCCCGGGCGTGGGGCGGGTGTTCGTGCAGGGCACCGACGTGCGCGAGATCGAGGTGATTGCCGACCCGGCGCGACTCGCGCAGGCCGGGCTCACGTACGACGGGCTCGCGGCCGCCATCACGGAAGGGATTCAAGTGGACGCTGTCGGGCGCGTGGCGCGCGACTACAAGCAGTATCTGGTGGTGAGCGCGCAGGAAGCGCACACGGTGGACGACGTGGCGAACGTGGTGGTCAAGGGCGCGCTGCGGGTGCGCGACGTGGCCACAGTGGTGCCCGGCACCGAGGATCACGTGCGCATCGTGGCCGGCGACGGCAAGGCCGCCGCGCTGCTCAACATCACGCGTCAGATCGGCGGCAACACGGTGGCCGTGGCCGACAGCGTGGCGCACGCTGCCGCGGCGCTCGCCCGGACGCTGCCGCCTGGCGTGAAGCTGGTGCCGGTGTACGACCAGGCCACGCTCGTGCGTGAGGCGGTGAGTTCGGTGCGCGATGCGATGCTGATCGGTGCGGCGCTCGCCGTCATCGTGCTGCTCCTGTTCCTGCGACACCTGCGCATCACGGCCATCAGCGCCATGGCGATTCCGCTCACGCTGAGCGCCACCGTGTACCTGATGCAGCTGCTCGGGCAGACCTTCAACCTGATGACGCTGGGGGCGATGGCCATCGCCATTGGTCTCGTGATCGACGATGCGGTGGTGATCACGGAGAACATCGTGCGGCACTTGGCGCTCACCGATGATCGGACGGCGGCCATCCGCGAGGCCGTGCAGGAGCTCATCTGGCCGGTCACGTCGAGCACGCTCACCACGGTGGTGGTGTTCCTGCCGCTCGGGTTGCTTGAAGGGGTGGCGGGCCAGTTCTTCGGCGCGCTCTCGCTCACGCTCACGGTCAGCGTGCTGATGTCGCTCGTGATCGCCCTGACGATCATTCCGCTGCTGGCCGACCAGTTCCTCACGGCGGCCGATACGGAGCACGATGTGGTGGCCACGGGGGTGCTCGCGCGCATCGGCGCGATGCTCGATCGCCTGTCGGACCGATACGTGACGGCACTCGACGCGCTCATGCAGCACGGGGTGCGTGTGGGCATCGCGGCGGTGGTGCTGGTCGCGGCGGGAATCGGTGCGTACACGATGATCGGTACGGGCTTCCTCCCCGAGATGGACGAAGGCGCGTTTATCGTGGACTACTGGACGCCAGGCGGCACCGCACTCGCGGAGACCGACCGCCAGATCCACATCATCGAGAAGATCCTGGCCGAGACGCCCGAGGTGGAGAGCACCGCGCGTCGCACGGGGGCCGAGCTTGGCATGTTTGCCACGGAGCAGAACCGTGGCGACATCTCCGTGCGCCTCAAGCCGCACGGCCAACGCGAGCGCGACATCGAGGAGATCATCGGCGACGTGCGGGGCAGGGTGCAGGCCGCCGTGCCGCGCGTGCGCGTGGAGTTCGTGCAGATCTTGAGTGATGCGCTCGATGACCTCGCGGGCGCATCGCGGCCGATGGAGATCAAGTTGTTTGGCGCCGACCTCGTGCAGCTCGAGAGGTTCGCCGGCGTGCTCGCGCCCAAGGTCAAGGAAGTCGAGGGGCTCGAGGATTTCTTTGGCGGCGTGGCGGAGCCGGCGGCCGAGATGGCCATGCACATCCGCGGGCGAGATGCGGCGCGCTACGGGGTGACGCCGCGCGACGTGAGCACGGCGGTGACGGGCGCATTGCTCGGGGTGAAAGCGGGGGAGCTTCGCCTCGACGACCGGTCGATCGGCATTCGCGTGCGCGCGCCCGACGCGGTGCGGTTGAACGCGGAGCGCCTGAGCGCGCTGCCCGTGCTCACGGGCATGGGGCGCGGCGTGACGCCATTGGGCGCGCTCGCAGAGTTCACTCCGGGCGACGTGCGCAGCCAGCACCTGCGCGAGAACCAGCAGCAGATGCTGGCGATCACGGGCGGCGTGGAGAAGCGGCCGTTGAGCGGCGTGGTGACTGACGTGAAGAAGATTCTCGACGAGACGCCGGTGCCGGACGGGATTCGCATGGAGCTGGGCGGTCGCTACGCGAGCCAGCAGAACGCATTTCGAGCGCTGCTGCTGGTGCTCGCCCTCGCCGCGGTGAGCGTGATGGCGGTGATGGTGATCCAGTTCCGCAGCTTTGCGGAGCCTCTGGTGGTGCTGTTGGCAGCGCCGCTGTCGTTTGTCGGCGCGTTGGCACTGCTGCTGATCACGAAGACCGCACTCAATGTGGCGAGCTTCATGGGGTTGATCTTGCTCGTGGGGCTGATCGTGAAGAACGGGATCATCCTGCTGGACTTCACGCGGCATCGCATGCTCACCGAGGGAGTCGATCTCGAAACGGGTATCCGCGAGGCGGCGCGCGTGCGCTTGCGCCCGATTCTCATGACGACGCTGTGCACGCTGTTCGGCCTCCTGCCGCTCGCACTCGGCATCGGTGCGGGCAGCGAGATGCAGAAGCCGCTCGCGCTGGCGGTCATCGGCGGACTCGCGTTGTCGACGCCGGTGACGCTGTTCGTGGTGCCCGTGTTGCTCGTGGCCATCCGCGGCCGCGGGTACCGGCTGCCGTCAGCAGGGTGACAGGGTTGCGCGGTATCCTCACCTTCCCTCGTTAACTGGAGTTGTCCATGACTACGCTGCTCAAGAGTCTTGCGCTCATCGCGCTCCTCGCCGGCACCGCGGCCGCGCAGGGCGTGACCGTGAAGGAGGAGAAGCCCGGCCTGCTCAAGAAGGCCAAGGTGACGCCAGCCGCCGCACAGGCGGCCGCGCAGGCCAAGGTGCCAGCGGGCACGATCAAGTCAGCCGAGATCGAGGAAGAGAAGGGGAAGCTCATCTACTCGTTCGACATGGTGACCAAGGGCAAGAGCGGCGTCGACGAGGTGGCTGTCGATGCCATGACTGGCGCGGTGACGGTGGAGCACGAGACGCCGGCGGACGAGGCCAAGGAGAAGGCGGCGGACGCGGCCAAGGCGAAGGCTGCAGCGAAGCCGAAGCCCGCCGCCGCGAAGCCGTAAGCGGAGCTTCTCAACCGCTCGGCCCGATCCCCTACACAGTTCGCCCCTTCGGCTGACGGCGCTGGTGTCGCCGTCAGCCTACTCTTGAGTCAGCAGCGCACCGCGCGCACGCCGTGAGGCATGCCGGCTCGTGCAGGGACGGTGCGGAACGAAGGACGGGGGAGGGCACATGCTCACTCATGCGGAACTCGTCGCGCTCCACAGGACGACCCGGCAGGAGCAGGTCCTGAGCGTCTATCTCGACGGCTCGGCTCACAATCCGGCGGAACAGCGCGCTTGGCGCGTTGACTTGGAGCACGGGTTGAAGGCGGTACGCGCGGAGGAGGCAGGCGAGTCGCACGAAGATCGCGCGCGGTTGAACCACTGCATCGAAGCGCTCGACGGCTTGCTCGCGCCCATGGGGCATGCCGTGGGCGCGCCGGGCTGGGTGGCGTTCATCATGCGGAACGGCGTGCAGTCGGCGCATCCGCTGCCGATGGCGGTGGCCACGCAGGTGACGTGGACGACCGGCTCGTGCGTGGCGCCCTACATGCGCGTGCTCAAGGAAGAGCGGCCGGTGATCATCGCCATGGTGGACGCGAAGCGTACCGATCTGTATTGCTATGTGGCGGGCGCGTGCACGCTCATCGCCAAGGTGGACGCCACGCATGTCGTGAACGAAACGCTCCACATGGGCTCGGCGCCCAAGACCGGGTTCCACGGCGGCACGCGTGGTGTCACGGCGAGCGAGGCAAAGCAGCGCGAGGAGCTCGAGGCGCGCGACCGCATGCTGTCCGAGACAGCGGGGCAGGTGCTCGCCGCTGCGGGCTCGACTGCGTGGATTCTTCTCGGTGGCACACGCCGAGTCGTGGCACGGCTGGCGGGCGACCTGGTGCCGGCCGCAGGCGACCGGTTGCTCGAGGTCGATGCGCTCGACATCCACGCCACGCCGGCCATGATCGCGAGCGCGGCGCGGCACGGCGCGAGCACGTTGCGCATGGCGGCCGACATGTTGCGCCTCGCCACCATTTCCGATCTCGCTGGCGCGCGCGGGCTTGGCGTACTCGGCCCCGATGAGTCGTGGCACGCGCTCGGCCAGGCGTGCGTGCGCGACCTTTATCTCACGACGAGGTATCGCGCGGCGCACGTCGGCGACGTGGAGGAGATCGTGCGCACCGCGCTCGACCAGGACGCGATCGTCGAGGAAGTGACAGGGCAGGCTGCGGAGTTGCTCGATGCGCTGGGCGGCATGGCCGCGGGGCTGCGCTTCCGTCCGGCATCGGTTGCGATGAGCACCATGCGGATGGCGCCGACGGGCCGATAGTCGGGGAATTCCCGCGGGCTGGCTAAGGTCTGCCCACGGGCCCCGTCTGTGGGGGAGAGCAGCACACGCACGACTCCCTGATCGTTGGACGGAAAACCGCTCATGCGCCCGCACCGCTTGACCCTCGCAGGGCTCCTGTTCGCCGCCGCATGTGGAGCCACGACTGATTCTCCCACGGGGGCAGCTGCAGGAACGACGACCGGCAGCGGCACGACGCCGCCGACGCCGCCGACGCCAACCACGCCGGTGGTGCCGGTGGTCGGCGTTGCCAACGCGCATCAGGCCGCCACGGTCGGCGTCGCGTTCGACTACGACGCCACGCTGTCGGGCACGGCGTTCACGAATCCGAAGGGCGGTGCACTCCGCTACACGGCCACGCTCGTGCCCAACGCCAACGGTCTCGCGCTCGTGAACGGGCACGTTACCGGCATGCCACTGGCCACGCAGGTGGTGACCGTGACGATCACCGCCACCGACACGGCCGGCGGCAGCGCATCGCAGTTGTTTGGCGTGGTGGCCTTCGCGGCCGGACTGCCTCTGCCCACCTTCACCACCAGCTTCGGCTACACCGACGCGAGTTTGGGGCTACCGGCGCACTTCACCGTGTTGCCGCCGCTGCCGCCGCCCGGCGCGCCCGGCCCACCGCCTCCCTCGATTGCCGCCACAGACAACACCGCCGGCAATGCGGTTACCAACGCGGGCGCGACGCTTGGGCGGGTGCTCTTCTACGACACGCGCCTGTCGGCCAACGACCGGGTCGCGTGTGCGTCGTGTCACATCCAGGCGCTCAGTTTCGGCGACACTGCACAGTTCTCGCACGGCTTCCAGGGCGGGCTCACCGGACGTCACTCGATGGGACTGAGCAACGCGCGCTACTACCAGCGTGGGCGCTTTTTCTGGGACGAACGCGCCGCCACGCTCGAGGACCAGGTACTGCAGCCGATCCAGAACTCGGTCGAGATGGGGGTGACCCTCGCTGATCTCAAGGTCAAGCTCGCGGCCACGTCGTACTACCCCGGGCTCTTTACCGCCGCGTTCGGCTCGAGCGCCATCACTGACACGCGCATCGCGCTGGCGCTCGCGCAGTTCGTGCGCTCGATGTCGAGCTACCAGAGCAAGTACGATCAGGCGATTGCCAGCGGCAACCCCGCGAGCGTTCTCACGCTCGACGAAGAGGCGGGGCGGCTGCTCTTCACTGGTCCCGCCGGATGCGCGCGCTGTCACGGCACCGATGCGCAGGTGCTCGACCAGCCACACAATGACGGCCTCGACGCGGTGACGGTGGACACTGGTGCGGGGCAGGGGCGCTTCAAGGTCGGTTCGCTGCGCAACGTGGCGCTGCGCGCGCGCTTCATGCACGACGGACGGTTCACGACGCTTGCGCAGGTCGTGGGACATTACAACAGCGGCATCCAGCCGAACGTGGACCTCGACCCGCGGCTGCGTCAGGGACCGCTCGGGCAGCCGCAGCAGCTTGGCCTGTCACCGGTGCAGGTGCAGCAGGTGGTGGCGTTTCTCAACACGCTCACCGACGCGACGCACGTGAATGCGCCCAAGTTCCGGTCGCCCTTCGGACCCTGAGACTCGAACCCCGGACGAGCGGGCATTGCCTTCACGTCCCGGAATCGGCATCGTGAAGAGCCTTCCGTCCCGCACGGCGATGAACCGTGAGCGGCGGGACTGCCTCCGTTGCGGCGCCGCCGCCAGATGAGGCCACCCTCTCGTTGTTCAGGAGGTCCCGATGTCCGACTCCGCTCTCCCGTCCGATCCCCGCCGATCCTTCCTCTCCCGGCTCGGCGCTGGCGCACTGGCCCTCGCCGCGCTGCCGCTCGCAGCGCGTCGCGTCGAAGCGGCCACGGTCTCTCCAGCCACAGAGCCGTGGCTGTCTGCCCTCGCGAAGGCCAAGCACAAGCAGGTGTTCGATGCACCAGACACCAACGGCGGCTTCCCGATGATGTTCTCGGGCGCCTACCTCATGACGATGAACGGGACGTACAAGCTCAAGCCCGGTGAGGCGCACGCGGTGCTCGTGATGCGGCATGGGGGCGCGATCATGGCGCTCAATGACGCGATGTGGAGCAAGTACGGGCTCGGCGCCGCGAACAATATCACCGATGCGCAGACCAAGGCGCCGGCCACGCGCAACCCGTTCGCGAACTCGAGAGCCGGTGACGTGCTCAACCCCGACTGGTCGCTCGACAAGTTGCCGGCGCTCGGCGTTACCCCCGTGGTGTGCAACCTCGCGCTCAGCGTGATCAGTGGTCGGATGGGCGAGGCGCTGGGCATGAAGGCGGAAGACGCCTACGCCGACTGGAAGGCGAACTTGGTGCCGGGGGTGCACATCGCGCCCTCGGGCGTGCTGGCCGTCGGTAGAGCGCAGGAGGCCGGCTGTAGCTACTGCTTCGCGGGGTAGGCGTCAGACCGGCGAGCGCAGGACGGGCCGTGCACGTCGGACCCACCTACGCAGCTCAGCACGGCCAACGCGCAGGCATTGCGACGATGCGCGTGCAAGGTGATCCTACAGCGGCCCGGCAACGCCAGCATCGCGGCGCCACCGGGCCGCGTCCGTTTGCGCGGGTGTGTCCGTGCTCGAGCACCGCTTGCGACTCTCACGAGGCTCCGATGTCCACCACCGCCCT
>JAYTVE010000344.1:0-1555 GCA_043744185.1 Gemmatimonadota bacterium
AGCGCGTCGAAGCGCGCGGTCAGGGCATCAGCGGAAATAGTCACCGATGCGGATGCCATAGCGCTCCGGATTCTCCGTCTTGATGATCGTGCGGGTGAAATTGGCCTCGTGGTCGCGCTCTGCGAGCGAGACGTCGAGTCCCGGGTAGAGCACGTTGCCCTGGGCATCGCTGACGATCAGCACCGTTGGCCGCGAGGACAGTTCGGGATCGGGATCGGCGGACTGCACCACCGCGAGTTCAAAGGTGTCGAGCATGACGAGCGTACCGACGGGGTAGATGCCCAGCATGGCGACAAACGCCTTGACCAGCGTCGGATCCATGCCGCGGCGCGGGTTGTCGCGCATCTCCTGCAGCACGATTGCCGGTGCGACCGGGTTGGCGTACGCGCGCTGCGTCGTCGCCGCATCGAAGCCGTCGGCGATCGCCACGATCTTGCTGAAGATCGAGAGCTCGCGTTCGCGCAGCGCGCGCGGGTAGCCCGTCTGATCGATGCGCATGTGGTGTTCGTAGGCCACGACCATCGACCGGTACGGCATGTCGGCGGTGCTCTTGAACTGGAGGAGCGTGAGCAGGCCGCGCCACGTGTGCGTGGTCAGCATGCGCCACTCCTCTTCGGAGAGCTTGTCCGACTTGTTGAGCACCTCGAGCGGTAGGCGCGCTTTGCCGATGTCGTGGAAGAGCGCGGCCATGCCGAGATCATAGAGTTGCAGCTTCTCGAGCAGGAGGCGGCGACCGAGCGCCACCGAGAAGATGCAGACGTTGAGCGAGTGCACGAACGTGTACTCGTCGTAGTCGCGGATGGTCGTGAGTCCGACGAGCGAGGTCTCGTCGGCCAGAATCTGGTCGACGATGGTCTGCACCACGCGCTTGACGCGCTTGAGGCCGCCGGAGCGACCCATGCGCACGGAGTTCACCACGTCCTTGGTGACGGCGATGCCCTGGGCGTAGACGCGCTTCGCCGCTTCCTTTGCCTGCGCCTTGGTCTGCCGCTCCTCGCCAGTCTCCGATGGCGGACCGAGCGCGAAGGTGCGCACCCCCGCATCGGTGAGGCGCTGCACCATCCAGTCGAGCCGTTCCCCGCTGTCGCGCGGTCCCTGACTGTCCTGCTGCAGCGTGGACAGCAGCACGATGTAGTCGCGCGGCAGAGGCGGCGCCTCGACGCCGATCTCGCCGATGCCGTTCGAGCGGAGCTTGTCGTTGACGCCCTTGAAGGCTGCGAAGTTGTCGGCCTCGAGTCGCAGCTGCGTGCCGTTCATGAAGAGCGCGTCACCCGACAGGCGCAGGTCGATCTCCTGCGAAAGCCGCAGGATCTCGCTCGTGACGTGCACGAGGTCGAGCACCGCCTTCTGCACGGCCGCATTTTCAACGGGGTAGAGCTTGACCGCGCGCATCGCGCCGAAGAACGCCAGCACGTAGAGCCGGCCGAGCCGCTTGAGGTCACTGCCTTCCGGCGCCTCGGTGATGGCCGAGAGCAGCTGCGAGGTGCGCGGTCCGCCCGGCGCGTCGACGGCGCGGAAGTTGCCCGATGGGCGCGGTGGCTGGTTGGAGCTGCTC
>JAYTVE010000345.1:0-4937 GCA_043744185.1 Gemmatimonadota bacterium
CGCGCGCTTTGTCCGTATCAGGGCACCAGAAACTCGCGCGGCGCCGACGGCGCGATGCCCTTCAGCTCAGGCAACGTCATCGCGACAGAAGAGCTACCACACCAGCAGCCTTACCTGTCAGGCGAGATTCAACCGGGCGGCAGTTCGAGCGAATCGGTTGCCAGCTCCGCGCCGGGATCCTCTGGACGCACCGCGTCCACGATCGCCAGCAGATCCTCGATCAGCACGCGCCCGGAACGCAGCGTGCGCAGCCGCTCGATCCGGCGGAGCACGTTGGCCGTCGACGCCGGCGCACCAACGCGCAGCGGGCGATCAGACGCAACGACCAGGATCGTGCGCGAGGAGCGCAGCCGGTCGGTACCGAAGTTGGCGGTTGGAGCAAAGTTGTTTTGCGACTGGCTCGCTTGTCGGTTGTAGTGCGTGCGACCCGACACGAGATACGTGCGACCCTTTGGGGACGTCACACGCGAGGCTTCGGTATTGTCCGGGAACAGCTGCGCCACGCCATCACCCGGCCGGATTTCGAAGACGGCAACGTACGCCGCACGATTCAGCTCAAACCCCGGTTCATCGCCAGGAACTCGAAAGATCTTGATCGCGAGCGCGAGGGAATCGGGCAACGCCGACACGGACGCACCGATCGGGGACGAAGACTGTCCCTGCAGCGGTACGCACGGCGCGATCAGCAGCGCCAGCGACATCAGCTGGGTGAGACGTCGCATAGGGATCATTGCCGGAAATGCGAGGCGTTACTGCTTCTTGACCGGCGTCGCCGCCGGTGCTGGCCGGGCCGCGGCATGCGGCGCACTGGCGGTTGCCGCGGGCTTCGTCGAGCCAGCGGCTGGCGCGAGAAGAACCGGGGTGGCGACATACACCTGGGTGGTTCCGCCTTCAACCGGCCGAGACGCCGGCGCACCGGGAGTAGGCGCGACACCGCTCGGGCCGCCGTAATAGTGCCTACCGACGGGCGCCGCCTGACCACCGCCGCCTCCACCGCCGCTACCCATCGGAGCAGCAGGCTGCGACACGGGCACCTCCGCAGCGCCGGCGATCGAGCCGGTCCAGCGGCCTCGCATCGCCGGCACCTGCTCGACCGGCGGCTCCGGAACGCGCACGCCGCCACCCTGCGGTCCCGTGGGGGTCACGCGCTGCCCGGGGAAGACCCCCACGGGCTTGTTCTCGGGCGCTGCCGTAGTCGGTGCGCGACGGCCGCGCCAGTAGGTCGGCAAGTAAGGGACGTAACCCGCGCCGATGTCGTACGCCCAGCCGCCGCCCATCCAGACCGCCTCACGACCGCATGCAAACTCCGCGGAATACGTCGTCAGCACTCCTACGCCGTACCCTCCGCACGCACCGCTCGAGTATCCCTCACCGCCGTAGCCCGCCTCGCGATACCCACCTCGCCTGCCCGGCAGCGGATCGCCAGCGGCAATCGAGCGTCCCATTCCGCGGAACTCCTTGTACTCAGCGGCCCACATCGTCGAGACTTCGGTGGCAACGTCTGCATCTGCAGCCGCAGGTCGCACGGCCGCGAGCACCGCCGCGACGGCGCGATCGTGCCGACTGAGGGCGCTATCGGTGGACGCCAGCATCTTCGCGGCGATCGCCGGAAATTCCGACGATGGCCCAATGCGAAGCGGCGCGGAGCTGGCGACGAGGATGAGCGTATGCGCCATCGGCGCGCCACCGCTGGCCACCGGCCGCGCACCGTATCCGCCGCTGTTGAAGAAGACCGTACGCGTGCCCGGCGAATCCGTGAGGCGGCCGATCCTCACGTCGAGATACGAGAGGGCGGTCTCTCCCGGAGGGAGCGCAAACTCGTTCTGTGCCTCGACCCGCGGATAGCGCTGCGCGATGCGTCCACCATCGAGCAGTTCGAATACGCCGATGTACGCAGCGCGACTGACCACGAAGGTCGGCTCGCGCCATTGCGACTCGGAAAACCGGGCCACCAGTGCACTCTGCGCGCCCGCGCTGAGCGCGGACACGAACGTGACGGCAAGCGTGAGGACGTGGCGCATCATTCCTCCCGAAAGGAATCGACTCCTCGAATATACAACGCGCCCCGGGATCCGTTCCCGGGGCGCGCATCACAAATGCGGAAGCCCTAATGCGTCACGCGTTGGCGCCGTGGCACTTCTTGAACTTCTTGCCCGAGTTGCACGGGCACGGGTCGTTGCGCCCCACATTGGACCAGTCACCCGTCGGCGCCTGGCCACCGAGCACGGCTGGCGGTGGCGTCGTGTGCATCGACCGCGGGCGGCCTGCGCCGACCACCGTCGGCTCCGAGCGCACCGCCACTTCACCAGACTCGCTCGACTCCGCCGGACCCACTTCGAGCGTCGGGAGCGCATCAGTTTCGAGCATACCGAACTCGTTGAATCGGCGTTCGGGCGCGGCCGCCGTGACCGTGATCGGCTCGAGCGGCGCAGGCTCCTCGAACACGAGCTGGGCCTTGAGGAAGCGTTCCGCGAACGTGTGGTGCACATCCTGCACCAAGTCCACGAACATCGTGTACGCCTCCTGCTTGTACTCGAGCAGCGGGTCCTTCTGCCCCCACGACCGGTAGTGAATCGCGTTGCGGAGCTGGTCGAGGTCGTAGAGATGATCCTTCCACTTCTCGTCCAGCACCTGCAGCATGATGTACGCGAGCAGCCGCTGGCCATAACCCGAGCCGGACTCGTCACGCACCACGTCCAGCTGCTCCACCTTGGCCGCGAATGCGGATCGCCCCGCGCCCTGCGCCTCGGCCACGAGCTCGGCCACCAGCGTGGGACGCTCAGCCCCTTCGACGAGCGAAGCGACCGGCAGCATGTACTGCATGAGCAGGTCCTGCCGCAACAGTTCGAGGTCCCACAAATTCGGGTCTGCGGCATCACCGAGAGCAGCTTCGATACGGCGCGCGAGCGCCTTCTCGACCATGCCCACGGCCTCACCGCGGAGTTCCTCACCGCCGTCGAGTGCGAACGCGCGAAGTGAGTAGATCACCTCGCGCTGCTGGTTCATGACGTCGTCGTACTCGAGCAGCCGCTTACGGGCCTGAAAATTCTGTAACTCCACACGCTTTTGCGCCTGCTCGATCGAACGCGTGATCAGCGGGTGCGTCAGCACTTCCCCGTCCTTCGCCCCCATCCGGTCCATCAACCGCGCGATGCGGTCGGAGCCGAACAGGCGCATGAGGTCGTCTTCGAGCGACAGAAAGAACTGCGAAGCGCCCGGATCGCCTTGACGGCCCGCGCGGCCGCGCAGCTGGCGATCGATGCGGCGCGACTCATGTCGTTCCGACCCGATGATGTGCAGGCCACCGCACTCGCTCACGTCCTGCTCGTTGCCGTCCCAATCCTTGATGACCGACGGCTTCGACACGCGCACGCCGTCGCCGAGCTTGATGTCGGTGCCACGGCCGGCCATGTTCGTCGCAATCGTCACGGCGGCGGGCTGCCCGGCATCCGCCACGATCCCGGCTTCGCGCTGGTGGTACTTGGCATTGAGCACGTTGTGCTTGATGCCGCCGCGCTGGAACAGCTTCGAGATCGTCTCGGATTCGTCGACGCTCACCGTGCCCACGAGCACGGGGAAACCGAGATCGTGCAGGCGGCGTGTCTCCTCGACGATTGCCTGCAGCTTCTCCTTGCGCGTCTTGAAGACCAGGTCATGCCGGTCATCGCGCACCGCCGCACGGTTGGTCGGGATCACGGCCACTTCGAGGCCGTAAATCTGATGGAACTCCGTCTCCTCTGTCTCGGCGGTACCAGTCATGCCACCGAGCTTGTCGTACATGCGGAAATAGTTCTGGATGGTGATCGTGGCGAGCGTCTGCGTCTCGCCCTTCACCTGCACCCCTTCCTTGGCCTCGACAGCCTGATGCAGCCCCTCGGACCAACGGCGCCCGGGCATCGTGCGACCGGTGAATTCATCGACGATCAGCACCTGCGCGTCCTGCACGACATAGTTCACGTCGCGCTCGAAAAGTGCGTGCGCACGCAGCAGCTGGTGCACGATGTTCAGTCGTTCCGACTTGAGCGCGTAGGCGGCATCGAGCGACTGCCGGCGCTTGATGCGCTCCTCGGGCGTGATGTCGTGATCGCGATCGAGCGCCCCCACTGACTGCGAGAGGTCCGGCAGCACGAACGCGTCCTTGTCGTCGGGCGACATGGCATCCACGCCGCGATCGGTCAAGTGCACCGTGTTGCCGCGCTCGTCGAGCACGTAGAGCAGCTCCTCCTCGATATCGCGGAACGCCTGCTTGGCGGCGGGCAGCTTGCGATCGGCAATATGATCAAGCTCCATGCGCTGCACGAGATCCTGCACGCCGCGCTCCTGTAGCACCTTGAGCAGCTTCTTGGTCTTGGGCGCGCCGAGACGGGCCGTGTAGAGCTTGAGCGCCGCGGTCTGGTCGTCACCGGCCGCCAAAGCGCGCTCACCCTCACCGACGAGAGAGTTCACGCGCTCGGTCTGCAGGCGCACCAGGCGCGAGACCGCCGCATTGTGCTCCGCATATTGCAGGTCGGTTTCGTTGCCGACGGGACCCGAGATGATGAGCGGCGTCCGCGCCTCGTCGATGAGCACCGAGTCCACCTCGTCCACGATCGCGTACGCATGGCCGCGCTGCACGCGCTGTTCGAGCGCCGTGACCATGTTGTCGCGCAGATAGTCGAAGCCGAACTCGTTGTTGGTACCGTACGTGATGTCGCAGAGGTACGCAGCGCGGCGCTGCGGCGTCCCCGCTTCGGTGTCGTCGAGGCAGCCGACGGTCAGGCCGAGCCATCGGTACACGTGACCCATCCACTGCGAATCGCGTCGAGCCAGGTACGGGTTGACCGTCACCAAGTGCGCGCCACGCCCGGGCAGTGCGTTCAGGTAGAGGGGCAGCGTGGCCACGAGCGTCTTGCCTTCGCCTGTCGCCATTTCGGCGATGCGGCCAAGGTGCAGCTGGA
>JAYTVE010000346.1:0-4930 GCA_043744185.1 Gemmatimonadota bacterium
GTGCGCACCATGGCGTCGACGATCACGAGTGGCATCCTGACGTCCGTCACGGGCCTGCCAAGCGGATCCGCATCCAATGCGTCGCTCTTCGGGCTCGAGCACGACAAGGCTGGCGTACTCTCGGTAAACGTCGCGGCCTTCACCAAGGCGCTCACCACGCAACCGGCCGCGGTGCAGGGGATCTTCGGCCAGACGGGCGATGCCACCGACAGCGAGGTGAGCTTCGTGACGGCGGGTGTACGCACACAGCCCTCGGCAACGCCCTACGCCCTCGCAATCACGCAGGCCGCCACGCAGGCGTCGGCGAGCGGCGCCGTGTGGTCGACGTATGCCACGACCGGCGCGCCCGACACGATGACGATCACCGATCGGTCGGGCGGGTCCGTGGCGAGCATCCTGCTCGCGAACGGCGACTCGATCGACACGGTGGTGGCGCGCCTCAACGCCGAGTTTGGCGCACGCGGCCTCGGCATCTCGGCGAGCAAATCCGTGGACTCGCGCCTTCGGCTGCAGGCAGCGGACTTTGGCAGTGCCGCGGGCTTCACGCTCGCATACACCCCCGGTGTCGGGGGCGACGGCACCGCGGCGCTCGGCCTCGCCGCCGGCGTTACCAGTGGGCTCGACGTGGCGGGCACGATCAACGGCATCGCGGGCACCGGCGCCGGGCAGGCGCTCACCGGTGGAAGCGGTGACGCGAGTGACGGGCTGGTCGTGCGCTACACGGGCACGACGGCGCGAGCAGCGGGCACGGTACGCTTCTCGCTCGGCATCAACGGCCTCGTCGCGCGGCTCGCCGATGCCCTGAGCGCGGGCGGCAGCACGAGCACCGGCGGCACGTCGAACACCGACACGCAGATCACCAACCTCCAGAAGCGCATCAGCTCACTCGCCCTGCAGGTCAACGACGTCCAGTCGCGCCTCGACGCGCGCAAGGCGACGCTCACCAAGCAGTTCATCGCGATGGAGTCGGCAATCGCGCGCACGAATGCCATCGCGGCGTCGCTCACGTCGCAGATCAACGGGCTCACGTCGCGGTCGAATTGAGCCGATACTCCCGGGTATCCACCACCCATTGGAGTCAGACGAAGTGTCCTCGACCGCCGTCGATCGCTACCGCGACCAGGAATTCCTGACCGCGCCCCCGGGCCGCCTCGTTGTCCTGACCTTCGACGCCCTCTTCACCGCACTCACGCGTGCGCGTATCGGCGTCAGCAGTGGCAACGTCGACCTCGTGATGAAGGGTTCGCAGCAGGCCCGCGACCTCCTCACCGAACTGCTCGCCACGCTCGACCAGGAAAAGGGTGGCGAGATCGCGCGCAACCTCGCGTCGCTCTACGTCTTCTCGCTGAAGCGCCTGCACGGCCTGCCGAAGAAGGGCGACACGGTGCGCTTTGACCAGGTGATCACGCTGCTGACGCCGATCCGCGATGCCTTCGCCGAGATCGCGTCGACCCCCGCCGCCAGCGCGTCGCGCGCCGTCGCGTGAACCGTCCCGACGCTCTCGCTGCCGTCGAGCAGCTTGTGCTCGAGGCGAGCGAAGCGCTCGCCATCGACGCCGAGCTCGCCGATCGCGTGCTCATCGAGGCGATGTCGCAGTTCTCGGCGATTCCCGCCGCGCCTTTGGGCGACGGTGCCTCGCTCGCAGCCGCGCGGCAACTTGCGGCGGCATGCGAGGCGCTCACCGATCGCCTCGAGCGCGAAAAGGCGCGCGTTTCCGATGCCCTGATGTCGCTCGAAGGCGGCCGGGCCGCCACCAAGGGCTACGGTGCGGTGAGCGGTTCGTCCAGCTTCGCCCGGGTCGGATAATTCCGACCGGGGGCCGCGCGCCTCCACGCACGATACGGGCAGCGCGCGCGCGGGCGGGAGCGTAGCTTCTGGCAACCACTCCCCACCCGCAATGGCGACCATACTCTGCGTTGACGACGAGCCGTCCGTCGGGATGATCCTCGAGGACGCGCTCGTTCGCGCCGGTCACGAGGCCGTCGTGGTGCGTGGCGTGGCCGAGGCGCTCGAGGTGCTGGCGCGCGGCGGCGTGGACCTGATCATCTCCGACTATCGCATGCCGGGGCAGACGGGGCTCGAGTTCCTGTCGGTCCTCTCGCGCGACGGCTATGACGTGCCGCTCATCATGCTCACCGGGCACGCGAGCATCGAGCACGCGGTGGCGAGCATCAAGGCCGGCGCCATCGACTACATCACCAAGCCGATCCGCGCGCAGCAGCTCGAGCTCGCCGTCGACATGGCACTCGACTTCGTACGCCTGCGTCGCGAGAACGCGTCGCTCCGCCGCGAGCTCATGGAGTACCGCTCGGAGCGCCAGATCGTCGGCGATTCGGCCCCCATGCGCCGCGTGCTGCAAACGATCGCCATGGCCGCGCCCACGCGCGCCTCGGTGCTGCTGGAGGGTGAGAGCGGCACCGGCAAGGAGCTCTTCGCGCGCGCGCTACACGACCAGAGCGACCGCCGCGACGGCCCGTTCATCCAGGTAAACTGCGCCGCGCTCCCAGAGGGCCTCATCGAGAGCTCCTTCTTCGGCCACGAGAAGGGATCGTTTTCCGGCGCCGTGAAGCGCCACGAGGGCGCCTTCGAGCGCGCACACCGCGGCACGCTCCTGCTCGATGAAATCAGCGAGATGCGCCTCGACCTGCAGGCCAAGCTGCTGCGCGTGTTGCAGGAACGGGAGTTCGAGCGCGTCGGCGGCACCGCTCCCATCCGTGTCGACGTGCGTGTCATCGCCACCACCAATCGCGACCTCGCAGCAGAAGCGGCCAACGGCCAGTTCCGGCAGGATCTCTACTTCCGCCTCAACGGCATCCACGTGATGATCCCGCCACTGCGCGATCGGCGCGAGGACATCCCGCTGCTCGCCATGCGCTTCGCGATCAAGATGGGGCAGGAGCTCGGCAAGGAGATCAGCGCCATCGCCCCCGATGCGCTCGCCTGGTTGCAGGCGCAGGACTGGATGGGCAACGTGCGCGAGCTGCAAGGGGTCGTCGAGCGCGCCGCGATCTTCAGCAGCGATCCCATCATTCAGCTGCGCACCTTCGATTCGAGCCGCTACGGCATTGCCCCGTCCGGCACCGTGCGCCCCACCGAACGACCGCTCCGCAGCAGCGGGCCGCAGCCGGTGGTGCCGTTTGGTGGCATGCCGGTGTCGACCCCGAGTCAGCCGTACGGCGTGCCGGTCGTCGGCCCCAACGGCAGCGCCACAAGCAGCATGGGCGGCGGAGTCCGCACGCCAAGCGGTGCCGCGCTGGAGTCCTTCAACGTGGCCGACGCCGAACGCGTGCTCATCCAGCAGGCGCTCGAAGCCGCCCAGGGCAACCGCACCAAGGCGGCCGAACTGCTCGGCATCAGCGTGCGCACGCTGCGCAACAAGCTCAACCAGCCGGGCGACGACGCCGACGACCTGACCGTCTGAGCGGCTGCCGCTCAAGCGGCAAGAATGGCCCCCGGCGGTAACTGTTGCCGGGTGATTGCGGCCCGAGTCCGAGCGAGCCAAGGCGTGACTATATCCGCCTAAACAACTACACCACAACAGCTTGAGCCACTTGATGCGCCGCCGCCGCGGCGTGGCACTGTCGTTGCTTTAGGAGGGGTGTCCACCCGAACCCCACGAGGCTCGATGAACGTCAACCTGGTTGCCCGCACAACGAACGCGGATTCGCTTAAGGCGAGTCTCGACGTCTCCGTGCAGCGCACGCGCGTCATCGCCGATCGCGTCGCGCGCGCATCCGCTGCCCCTCAGGGGTTCAACCTGCCAGCTGACGGCAGCGTGGGCGCAGAAGCCGATGGGCCGATCGACCTCGAGTCCGAGATGGTCAGCCTTGCCGACGAGCAGCTGCGCTTCGACGCGACGGCGCGGCTCCTCCATGACACCTATGCGGGGCTGCGCGAAGCCCTGAAGGGCAACGGCTGATCATGCCGAAGCCGTTGAGTGCGCTCCCGGGCGGCGTGCAGCCGCTCATCCGCCCGATGTTCCGCACCATGGGCATCGCCGCGACCGGTCTCTCCGCGCAACGCGCGCGGATGGAGATCATCGCACAGAACATCGCCAACGCCGAGACGACGCGCACCGCCGAGGGCGGGCCGTACAAGCGGCAGGATGTCGCGCTGCAGGCCGCGCAGCCCACCGCCTTCCAGGACGCCTTCAGCAAGGCGCTCGGCGTGCCCTCCGTCGAACTGCCGGACTCGCTCGCGCCGATCGGTGACGTCGTCGCCGACCGCGCCGCGGGTGTTGAAGTCGCCGGCATCATCACCGACGAGACGGAAGGTCCCAAGGTCTTCCAGCCCGGGCATCCCGACGCGGACAAGGACGGCTACGTGCACTACCCGAACGTTCGCATTACCGACGAAATGGTGGACCTCATGGATGCACGCCGTCAGTACGAGGCCAATGCGACCGTCTTCCAGGCCGCGAAGCAGATGATGCGTCGCGCCATCGACATCTGACCCAGGCTGCGCCGTGAAGATCAACAACGTCCCCACCCCGATCATTCCCGACCCGCGCACCGCGCGCCCGGACGGCAACGCCGCTACGGGCGCTGGTCGCGCGGGTGCGATGCCCGTGCGCAGCGCGCCGGCGCGTCCGGCCGCTCCCGCACCGCAGCCGCCACGCCTCTCCATCGCGCAGCCGGGCGATACGGCCGACGTCGCCGCGCCCGAGGGCACCGACCCGAAGTTGTGGAGCATCCTCACGAGCGAGGAGCGCAGCTACTTCGCCAAGAGTGCCGCGCAGGGGCCGGTGACCTACGCGCGCGTCATGCTGGGCACGCAGGACCAGTCGCTCGCGCCAGCCATGCGCGGGCTTCGCGTCGACATCCGCGGGTGACATCTGTGAGCGATCCGATTGGCGCCGCTGCGGCGCGCGCTGCATCCAGCTTCGCGGGTTCGATCGGCCAGGGTGGCGATCGCAACGCGATCACCGTTC
>JAYTVE010000347.1:0-4927 GCA_043744185.1 Gemmatimonadota bacterium
GGCGCAGCCGCCTTCACGCACATCGGCGCGCCCTGCTGCGTCGTCGAGCAGTTCCTCGACATCGCCGCCGAGATCTCGGTGATGACCGCGCGCCGATCCGACGGCGAGATGACGAGTTTTCCGCCATCGCTCAACCACCACGACGACGGCATCCTCACCTGGTCGGTGGCACCGGCGCCGATCGAGCCGGAGCGCGTGCGCGAAGCCATCGCCCTCGCGCAGGGAATCACGGAGACGCTCGGCATCGTGGGCCTGCTGGCCGTGGAAATGTTCATCACCACGCGCGGAGAGCTGCTCGTCAACGAAACCGCACCGCGCCCGCACAACACGTTTCACCAGACCGAGCGCGGCGCCAGCGTGAGCCAGTTCGAGCAGTTGGTGCGTGCGGTCTGCAGCCTGCCGCTCGAGCAGCCCACCACGCTCGTCCCGGCCGCAATCCACAACCTGCTCGGAGACTGCTGGACCAACGGCGAACCCGACTTCACGCGTGCGTGGGCGATCCCCGGCGTACGGGTGCACCTCTACGGAAAGCCCGGAGCACGCCCAGGTCGCAAGATGGGGCATCTCTCCGCCGTCGCAGACACGCCGGAGGCAGCGCGTGATCTCGTGCGGCGCGCCTTCGCTGCGCTGACTGCGTAGCGGGATGATTACACCGGGAGCCGCTTCGCTCCCTCGATGATCGCAATCACCGCCGGATTGCGGACTTTCCGGTCGAGCGTGATCGCATACAACCGTTCCTTGATACCGGCGAGCACCCCCACCGCCTTCACCTTGTAGTGCGCCTTGATTTCCTCCGCCACCACGGTCGGCGCCGCGAAGACCCCTTCGCCCTGCATGCCGAACGTCTTGAGGACGGCGCTGTCCTCGAACTCGCCGACGATCTCGGGGCGCCAGTTTCGCTCGGCGAACCACTGGTCCATGGAACGGCGCAGCTGGGCGTTGTCCGTCGGCATGAGGAACGGAATGCCGTTGAGCGATTCCGGGAAGTTCTTCGACGCCCGCGCGAACAGGCTCGGGGCCGCGAAGAGCGTCACCGTGCTTTCGTGCAGCAGCTGATTGAACGTGCGCACCTTGATCGTCGGTGCAATCGGCGCGTCGGTGATCACGAGGTCGAGCGCGTGGATCGCGAGGTCCGCCACGAGCGGCTCCGGCTTGCCGTCGCGCAGGATCACGCGCCGGTCTGGCCCCTGCAGGACGGGCGCGATCAGCCGGTATACCACCAACTTCGGAATCACGTCAGCCAACCCGACCGCGAGGCGCGAGACGCTTCCCGCCGCGCGTCCACGCAGCGTATCGGACAGCTCACGGCCGAGCGCGAAGATCTCCTCGGCGTAGCGGTACGCCATCTTGCCCGTGTCGGTCAACACGAGGTTGCGCCCGCTGCGGGCGAACAGTTTGTGCCCGACCGCGCGTTCGAGGGCGTGGATCTGGCCGGAGATGGTCGGCTGCGCGAGACCGAGCACCTCGCTCGCACGCGCCACGCTCCCTTCCCGTGCGACCACGAAGAAGTAGAGCAAGTGGTGATAGTTCAGCCATTCCATTTGGGAAAATCTACGGAATGGCCCAACATCGTCAATACAAACGGGTGGGCATCTGCCCACCCGTTCGCGTACCAGGCTGTCGTCGCGACTTGATCAGGCCGTACGCGCGCGATCTTCGCTCGTTTCGTCGATTGCGCCGAAGCGGCGATGCCGCGAGTGGAACTCCTTGAGCGCCTGTACCAGATCGTCTTCGGCGAAGTCGGGCCACATGCGCCTCGTGAAGATCAGTTCGGCGTACGCGCACTCCCAGAGGAGGAAGTCGGAGAGGCGCTGCTCGCCACCGGTGCGGACCAGCAGGTCCACGTCGGGCGCCGCACCGCCTGAATGATCGGCGCGGCCGATGAGCTCGGCGATCGTCTCGCGGGTGATCGGGCCGTCGATGGTGCGCGCTATCGCCACCACGCGCTCGATCGTGTCGCGCGCGCCGTAATCGAGAGCCACGCGCAGGAGCAGCTTCTTTCCACCCGCCGTGGCCGCCTCGGCCGCCTCGATGGTGTGCAGCAGCTCGCGCGGCAGGCGATCGCGGCGACCGATGAAGATCAGCCTCACCCCGGTGACAATGCAGCGTTCCTGTTCCGCCAAGATGGTGCGGCGGAAGAGACGCATGAGCGTCACGACCTCGCGACGCGGACGGGCCCAGTTGTCGGCGGAGAACGCGTAGAGCGTCATCGTGCCGATGCCGTGATTGCTGGCGACTTCGACCATCTCGCGCGCCTTGCGGGCACCGACCACATGGCCGGCGGCGCGCGGTCGACCACGGGCGCTGGCCCAGCGGCCATTGCCGTCCATGATGATCGCCAGGTGCAACCCCGGGGGCGTCGTCGCGGGAAGAGTGGGCATCGTAGGAAGTGGAGAGGGCTGCCCGCGCCATTCGCGCGGGGACCAGCGCGTCATCGCACGCGCGTGGCCTCGATCAGCGCCTCCATGTGGTTGAGGTACCGCTCGAGCGCCTTGCGCCCCGCGGCGGACAGCCGGTACTCCGTCTTGGGAACGCGGCCGACGAATGACTTCGTGCAGGTGACGTAGCCGGCTTCCTCGAGCTTTCGCGCATGCACGCTCAGGTTGCCGTCGGTCGTCTTGAGCAACTGCTTCAACTCGATGAACGCGAGCGACTCGTGCGCCGCCAGAATGCTGACGATTCCCAGACGCAGCCGCTCATGGATGAGGCGGTCAAGCGCCATCGCACCGCCCGCCGGCTGCTCGCCAGGCATCGGGGCGAGCCTCGGGGCAATCTTCGGTGCCACGGCGGCATGCGGTCCGCTCTTGCGCGCACGCGCGCTGGAACCGGTGGTCTTAGCCACCGTGACGCACCGCGATCGCGACGCCGTACCCGGCGTGCACGCCGCCGAAGCCCAGCGCCATGAACCAGTTGCCCCATGCCGGTGCGAGGAGCGCGGCGGCGCCGAGCACCATGAACGAGATCCCCATCGCCGGCACGAGCGGCACCGAGTTCGATCCCGCAGCCACCACCGAGGCGCCGTAGAGCAACAGCCACATGCCGGCCAGATGCGCGGTTTCGCCCGATGTCGCCGCCGCGAACGTGAGAAAGGCACCCGCGATCATCGTGGGCAGGAACGCAACGATGAACTTGCGACCAGCCCCCGTCGTGAGCGAGAGGCCGAGTCGACGCGCCTTGCGCGCCGACATCCCGACGGAGAGTCCGAGGCACACGATGGCAGCCACGAGCCACGTCGCAATGAACGAGGTGGGTGTCGCTAGCCATCGGGCGCAGGCCGCGAAGCCGCACGCCAAAACGCCCACAAGCACGAGGCCCCAGCCCGACACGGCCGTGAAGGCCGTGGCGTGCTCGAGCGTCTGCCGGATGAACCGAAGGTTCTCCATCGCCTGGGCGTGGAGCGGCTGCGGTTCGTGGGCGTCGGGGACGCGGCGAAGGTGAGTCGGGCGCATGTGAATGGAATTTCGGCCGACGAGGCTCTGGAATCAAGTGCTTTACCGCACAAAGCCCCGCCGGGTTCCCCGGCCCCGCGACACTAGCTCACGTGCCGCCGTACCACTCGTATCCCTTGTCGGTCCAGTACCCGCCGTTGCGCTCCGGCAGGTACGTCATCGTCGTCAGGTACTTCGTGTTCTTGTACCCGAGCTTGACTGGCGCGTGGACGCGCGCCGGCGCACCGTAGGCAGGGGTCAGCGGCGCCCCATCCTTCGCAATCACGATCAACGCTTGCGCGTGTTCCGCGCTCTCGCGATCCCAGCTTTCGTGATAGCCGTCGTCAAACGACGCGAAGTCCACGTAGCCGGCCTCCGGTTTCGCTCCCGCTGCCTGCGCGATGGTCGAGACCCGTACCCCCGTGAACTCGGCCACAGCCGTCCACCCCTCGACGCAGAAGTGCGGAACGCGCTGCGTCACGAGCGGCATTCGCCGCAGGTCGTCCAGCGAAAGCGATAGCGGTCGCGCCACCAGTCCGTTCACATCAAGGCGCCACGCCCCGCGCGCGGCATCGTCCCAGACCGGTGCGCTATCGCTGATGAAGTAGCTCGGGAACTCGCCCTTCGCCGATTTCACGGAGGCCGATGCCGAGCCGATCGACGTATGCTGAAAGAGCGCGCGCTCGACCCCCTCGTTCTTCTTCTCCGCGTACGCGAGCCACCTCTCGGCACGTGCCGGCCCGTCACTGTTGCATGCAGCGAGCACGGAGCCGCTGACGATCAGTCCGCCGGCCGTGCGAAAGAAGCCGCGACGGTCGGTCGGCTCCACCAACGAGCGCAGCGTCCGCGGTGCCTCGTTCCAGCGATCGAAGGTCATCCGTCCTCCTTCGGCGCTGGGCGCCCGAACAAGTTCACGAACGGCCGCGCGTTGCGCTCCTCGGGGCTCTTGGCCGGGTTGTATCCGCCCGTCAAAATGGACCGCAGGCTGTACGGATCGACCGCGAATACCATGAACACGTGGCCGATCGTGAGGACGACCAGCAGCGCCATCGCCATGAAGTGCTCCCAGCGTGCCCAGTGGTATCCGCCGAGCAGCGTGGTCAGCCAGCCGAGCTGCACCGGCTTCCAGATCGCCAACCCGGAGATCACGCTCGCGACGCCCACATAGGGCAGGATGAAGTATGCGCCCCGTTGGAGTGCGTTGTGCTTGCCCTGGCGTGGATGCTCCCGACTGACCCACATATAGAAGCGGACCATTTCCAGGCTGTCGCGCAGAAAGCCCCGACGCGGCACCAAGTCACGCCATTCGCCATGCAGCCAGATGAAGCTGAGGTACAGGAGGCCGTTCGCCACCAGCACCCACATGGCGGCGAAGTGCCAGTGACGGGCGCCGCCAAGCCAGCCGCCGAAGGTCGTCCACACCGGGACGGCCATCCCTTCCCAGGGCCAGCAGCAGAAGCTGTTCCCCTTGGGGGCGAAACCGGGCGAGGCGTTGTAGA
>JAYTVE010000348.1:0-1539 GCA_043744185.1 Gemmatimonadota bacterium
TCGTGCTCGCGCTCTTCGGCGCGCTGAGCGTCACCGCCCTGCTCGATGTCGGCTACTGGGGCATCATCAAGCCGCACTTCCAGAGCTGGGGGGCGGGGCAAGTACTGGCCGATCTCACGATCATGTGCCTGCTTGGCTGTAGCTGGATGGTCAGGGACGCGGCGCAGCGCGGCGTGAACCCGTGGCCGTTCGTGCTGGTCACGCTCGTGGCGGGCTCGTTCGGGCCGCTGAGCTACCTGTTGCTGCGCGAGCTCGGCGCCCGCAAGCAGGAAGCGTTGGCCACCTGACGCTACCGCAACCGTGCAGCGGCAGCCGCGCTGCTCGCCGACGTCGCTCTGATTCTGAACTAACGCCCGGAGGCGCGTCGCGGTCGTTGCTTGGCCGAAATCGAGCGGATGACGAGCGTGCCGCGCCCGGATGTCGGCAGCGGCGCTCTCGCCACGGCCACCGCCGCCGAAATGAGCGCCCGCACGTCGCGCTCGTCAAGCGCAGCGGCCGTCGCGAGCCGGATGAACCGGTTCTGCTTGCCGCTGCCCAGCAGGATACGCTTCGGGTCCGGTACGTCGGCGCCCCGGTAGAACGAGAGCCCCACGCCATTGGCGGCGGCCGCGATGGACACGATGCAGTCCGACGGCTTGAGCGTCGCCGAATAGCCGATGACGAAGAAGTTGTAGTTGTCGTAGACAAGCTCGTGCGCCGCAGGGAGCAGGCGCCGGAGCCGCGTGCGCGCGCCCTTGATGACGGCGGCCACGTTCGGGTCGAACCGCGCGATGAACGCTTTGAGCTGGCTGGCCGGCGATAGTGCCGTTGGCATGGGAGAGCGCTCCGGGAGTGGGCGTCGTGGAAGCGTGGCCGGGTGACCATGCCAAGGATAGCATGAATGGTTGAGGGTCGCGGGGCCGCCGCTGTCCTATGGATCGCCGCCCCGCGCCACTCATCTGGCGTACGACCTGACACACTTCCGGAGCGAGCGCCCTGCCGACCCCCGACCTGCGCGACGCGCTCAGCCGCACTCATCCCGGCGCCTTTGCCTGGGCCGTGCGCTGCTGCCGTGGCGATCGTGACGAGGCCGAGGACGTGCTCCACGCGGCCTACGGTAAGGTGCTGGACGGACGCGCCAAGTTCGACGGTGGTTCGACGTTTCGCACCTGGTTGTTCGGCGTGATCCGCATGACCGCGCGCGAGCAACGACGATGGCACTGGCTACAGTTCACGCGACTGGAACGTTGGTGGCAAAGCACCCGTGATGACGATTCAACGAACGCCGATCCACCCGATACAGACGACCGCATCCCCGCCCTTCGCGCTGCACTCGGTCAATTGAGCAAGCGACAACAAGAGGTGCTGCATCTCGTGTTCTACGAAGCTCTCACCATCCAGGACGCCGCCACCGTGCTCGAGATGCCCGTCGGGACGGCCCGTACCCACTACGAACGCGGCAAGGCGCGACTGCGCGCGCTGCTCGCGCCCGAGGCAGAGTCATGACACGCATCGAACCTGATGATGAGACGCTCGGCGAGCGCTTCGCCGCAATGCGCG
>JAYTVE010000349.1:0-1534 GCA_043744185.1 Gemmatimonadota bacterium
GCGGGCACCGTCGCACCGGCCCTGCTCGGTCCGGCGCGTGCGCGCTGGTTCCGCGTGGTCGCGGGGGCGTTCGCCACGCGGCGCGAAGCGGACCTCCTGCTGACAGAACTCGTCCGCTGGAAGCGCGCCACCGAGGGCACCGCACGCGTGATTCAGGCCCCGCTTGGCTTCCGCCTTGAATACAACGTGCCGCGGGACACAACCCCCCTTGCGCTCGCCCGCTGGCGGCGAACCGGGCTGCCAGTGTACCCGATGGTGCAGGATGACGGGAAAGTGACCATTTTTGCAGGGGCGTTCGAGCGCCTCGACCAGGCGGCCCTGCTGGTGCCTGCCCTGAGGGCCGCGAGCCTCGCGCCTGACCTCGCCTACAGAACCGGGAGAACGTATTAAGTGCGGTTGACCAAGCTGGAGATGCACGGGTTCAAGTCGTTCGCGGACGCGACGGAGATGGTCTTCGACACGGGCGTGACGGCCATCGTTGGCCCCAATGGATGCGGCAAGTCGAACGTCTCCGACGCCGTCCGTTGGGTGCTCGGCGAGCAGCGAGCGCGGTTGCTTCGTGGTGCGAAGATGGAGGAAGTCATCTTCCAGGGGTCGTCCGCGCGGCGCGCGGTGAACCTTGCCGAGGTGTCGCTCCACTTCGAGAACGATGACGGAGCGCTCCCGGTCCCGTTCCAGGAAGTGGTCATCACGCGCCGCCTCTCGCGCTCGGGAGAGAGCGAGTACCTGCTCAACCGCGCTCCCTGCCGCCTGCGCGACATCCACGACCTCGTGCGCGGCACAGGCCTCGGCGCCGACTCGGGGGTGGTGATCGAATCGAGGATGATCGACGCGCTGCTCTCCGATCGCCCGGACGATCGCCGCGAGCTGTTCGAGGAAGCGGCCGGCGTGGGCCTCTATCGCGATCGTCGCCGCAGCACCGAGCGTCGCCTCGAGGAGACCGCACAGGACCTCGCACGCCTCGACGACCTCATCGGTGAAGTGCAGTCGCAGGTGCGCTCGCTCGCACGACAGCGCAAGCGCGCCGAGAAGCACGGCGAACTGACCGAGCGCCGCTTCGGCGTTGAGCTCACGCTCTCCTCGCGCGAGATGGCTGCGTGGAAGGACGAGCTGACCGAGCTCGAGGGCAAGGTGAGCGAATTGCGCGACAACGTGCCGGCCGCCGAACAGCGCGTGGCCGAAGCGGAGAAGCAGCGCGAGGAAGCGAGCACGGAGCGTACCGCCGCCGAGGCGCGTCGCTCCGAACTCGCGCGACTCGTGGCCGCTCAGCGAGCCGAAACCGCCACGCTGCAGGGCGAGATCGCCGTGGCGCATGAACGTCACAAGAACGCCGCCGCGCGCCGCCAGCGGGCGGAGGAAGAGCGCCAGGAAGGGCTCGCGATGGGCGAGCGTGTCGCACGCGAGAAGGAGCTGGCCGCCAGCGAGCGCGCCCGCTGCACGGAGGAAGTGGACAAGGAGCGCGCCGCGCTCGGCATCGCCACGGGTGAAGAGGAGAAGGCCCGCGCGGCGCTGGCCCTGTCGCGCGCCGGCGTTG
>JAYTVE010000350.1:0-1533 GCA_043744185.1 Gemmatimonadota bacterium
GCCGCGCCGCAGGTGGGGCGCACCGAGCGCTTGACCGTCATCGAGATCGAAGGAGAGCAACTCGTGCTGCTCAATCCCGAGGTCATCGAACGCGCCGGCAAGATCACATGGGAAGAAGGCTGCCTCTCGATCCCCGAGATCTACGCCAAGGTCGAGCGCGCCCACGACGTGACCGTGCGCGCCATGGATCTCGAGGGAAAGGAATTCGAGGTCACCGGTAGCGAGTTGCTCGCGGTCTGCCTGCAGCACGAGATCGATCACCTCGATGGCCTGCTCTTCCTCGATCGCTTGAGCCTGCTCAAGCGGCGTGCCGCGATGAAAGCGTGGGATGAAGAGAAGGACCAGTACCCGAACTTCATTCGCATCGTCGTGCCTGGTGAAGAATCGGGCGATGACGGCCACGACGACGACGAGCGCATCTGATGCGCGTCGCGTTCTGGGGCACCCCCGAGTTCGCCACGCCACCCCTGAACGCGTTGCTGGGCGAGGGGCACGACGTGGTCGCGGTGGTCACGCAGCCCGACCGGCCACAGGGGCGCTCGCGCTCCGTACTTGTGCCGTCGCCAGTGAAGGCCATCGCGCTCGCGAACGGGATTCCGGTGTTTCAACCGGAGAAGCCACGCGGCGACGACTTCATGCACGCGCTGCGCGAAACGAAGCCGGACATCAGCGTGGTGGTCGCGTACGGACGGCTGCTGCCGCAGGCGGTGATCGACCTTCCGCCGCGCGGCACGCTCAACATTCACGGGTCGATTCTGCCGAAGCTGCGCGGCGCGTCGCCTATTGAAGGTGCGATTCTCGCTGGCGCAACCGAAACCGGTGTCACCGTCATGCACATGGTGCTGGCACTCGATGCGGGGCCGAGCATTCATGTGCTGCGCACGCCGATTTTGTCCGACGAAACCGGCGGCGAGCTGCGCGAACGGTTGAGCGAGCTCGGCGCCCAGGCGCTCATCGAAGCGCTCGCGCTCATGGAAGTCGGCGCGGCTACCGAAACACCACAGGACGATGCGCAGGCCACCTTCTGTGGGCTCATCAAGCGCGAGGATGCGCGCGTGGACTGGAGCGCGCCGGCGGTGGTCGTCTCGCGCGTGATTCGCGCGTATGATCCGAAGCCGAGTGCGTTCACCATGAATGGTGGCATCGAGGTCAAGCTGTTCGGCTGTCAGCCTGAGCGCAGCGAAGGAGCTGCTTCTGCGCCTGTCGATGACAAGCAGGCCCTTCGCTCCGTTCAAGGCGAGAGGCCCGGTACCGTGCTCGACGTCAACGCCGACGGCATGCTCGTCGCCTGCGGCTCCGGCGCGGTGCGCATTGCGGCCGTGCTCCCCGCCGGACGCAAGCGCCTCAGTGCGCGCGACTGGGCCGCCGGTCGCGGCATCAGCGTCGGCAATGTCCTCGGCTGACCTGGTCGACCTCCCGGTCCTCCACGCCGTCACCTCCGACGACGTCCTCGCGCGCGGCGACATGGTCGCGAGCGCGATTGCCATCATGCAGGTCGGCGGGCCGCGCGTGGCCGTGCACCTGCGGAGCGCA
>JAYTVE010000351.1:0-4853 GCA_043744185.1 Gemmatimonadota bacterium
GCAACAGCAACGCCGCCGCCGCGGCACCGATGATCGACCCCAGCGTGTTGACCGCGTACACGCGACCGATCGCGCGCTCACCCCCGCCCGCCGCCAGCAACGTGCGCGTGATCAGCGGCAACGTCACCCCCGCGCAGAAGGTCGCCGGCAGCATCACCACCAGCGAGATGCCGTACTTGGCAACGCTGAACGCCTGGTACGCCTCTTCGGTGTTGCCGAGGGCGTTGAGCAGCAGCGCCTGCCAGTGGAAGCTCGCCTTGTAGAGCGGCAGCGTGGCTACCGCAAGCAGTCCCATGACGACCTGCACGGTGCCGAGGGCGCGGAGCGGATCGGCGAACGTGTCGGCACGCTTGCGCGCCCACAACGACCCCGCGGCGAGTCCGGTGATGAACGCCGACAGCATCATCTCGAACGAGTGCGTGGCCGCGCCGAGCACGAGCGAGAGCATGCGGATCCATGCGATCTCGTAGATGAACGACGCCACGGCCGTGCCGCCCGCGACCCACAACAGGGCGCGTTCCATGCGCGCGAGTGCCGGCGTGGCCGGTGCAGGCTCGCCCGCATCCACCGCCTCGGCCGGCAGCGCCGCCGCGCGCCGCACGCTCACCTGCTCGACCACGATGACGATGACCGCGACGAGAATATTGAGCGCCGCCGCGGCGTAGAGCGTGCCCGGTAGCCCCGACAACTCGATCAGGTAGAAGCCCGCCAGCAACCCGCCGGCAGCCGCACCGATCGAGTTGGTGAAGTAGAGCATCGCGAGCACGCTGCCCGACTGCGCACTCGTTGAACGCAACGTGCGCAGCACGCCCGCGCTCATCAGCGGGAAGGTCATGCCCAGCAGAATCGATTGCGGCAGGATGAGCAGCGCCGCCAGCCCCCACTGCGCGATCGTGAGCAGCGATCCGGAGCCAAGCGCCGGAAACATCGAGTCGTACGCCATCCCGGTGACGGCCACGAACACGTCATGGAAGACGATGCCGATGATGCCCACGACGAGCTCGACGCCGACGTACCACCGCAACGGGCGCGCCAGCTGCGACGACCGCTCGCCAATCGTGAAGGCCCCGAGCGACATGCCACCGAGGAACATCACGAGCACGATGACGTTGGCGTAGGCGCTGTGCCCCACGAAGAGCCCGAGGTACCGGCTCCAGACTGTTTCGTAGATGAGGCCGGCCGCGCCCGAGAGGACGAAGACCGCGTACAGGATCCAGGTCATGCCGCCCAAGCTAACGGCGGCGCTCGAACGTCATGCGCATGCCATGCGCCGGGCGCAGCGTGATCATCGGCGCCAGCTCCACCACATGGGTGGGATCGTGCCGGAACCGCCACGTGCGGGCCAGCTCGGCCAGCACGAGAATTTCCTCCATCCACGCGAACTGCTCGCCGATGCACACGCGCGTGCCCGCGCCGAACGGGAAGTACGCATGCTTGTGGCGCGGCTCGCCGCTCCCTTCACGCCAGCGCTCCGGGTTGAACCGCTCGGGTTCGCTCCACCAGCGCGGGTCCCGGTGCACGTGGTACTGCGAGGCCAGCACCACCGTGCGCGCCGGCAAGCGGTAGTCGCCGACGTCGTACGGAACGAGTGCGCGGCGGCCGAGCGCGTACGCCGGTGGGTACAACCGCATCGACTCCGCGAGCACCATGCGCGTGTACGGCAGCTGCGGCAGGTCGTCCGCGGTCGTATGCCGGTTACCGAGCACGCGGTCCACTTCTTCGTGCAGCTTGGCCTCGACGGCCGGGTTCTCGGACAGGAGGTACCACGTCCAGGTGAGCGCGTTGGCCGTCGTCTCGTGTCCGGCCAGGAAGATCGTCAGGCACTCGTCGCGCAGCTGTTCGTCGCTCATGGCGCTGCCGTCACCCTCGGTGTCGGTGGCCGCGATCAGCATCGAGAGTAGGTCGCCGTGGTCGCGACCGGAGGCGCGCCGGTCGGCGATCATTTTGTAGATGATGGCGTCGAGCTTCGCCTTGGCCGCGCGGAAGCGCCGCGCCGCGGGAATCGGCAGCTTGATCAGCAGCTCGCCAAAAGGAAGCAGCGCCAGGCTCCACGCCTCGAACACGTCGGTCAACGACTGGCCGATCTCGGCCGCTTCCGACTCGACGTCGGCGTCGAAGAGCGTCTTGCCGGCAATCGCGAGCGTGAGGCGCATCATGTCGGCGCTCATGTCGCGCAGCTCGCCGTGCTGCCAGCCGTCGGCGTGGCGAGCGGCGTACCCCGCCATGACCTCGCCGTAGCCAGTGATGCGCTGCCGATGAAAGGCGGGAGCGGCGAGGCGTCGCTGACGCAGGTGGTAGTCGCCCTCGCTGGTCAGCAACCCCTTGCCCAACAGCATCTCGGTCCGCTCGAGCCCGCGCCCCTTCTTGAACAGCTTGTTGTGCGTGACGAGCATGTCCCGGATCTGGTCCGGGTGGCTCAGCACCACCATGTGCTCGCCGCCCACCTTGAAGTGGGCGATGTCGCCGTAGTCGCGCACCATGTCGCCCATGGCGCCGAGCAGCCCGCGCTTGCGGAAACGGAGCAGCATCTGCCCGGGAAGCTGGCGCCCGGGTCCGGGGGGCAGGGCGGGAGCGGTTGGGTGAGCGGCGGTGGCCATGCTGGAACCGTGACAGGGGTGTCGGAAACTTCGCCGCAGGGCCGTGCGTACGTGAGGCTGGGTGCAAGCACACACTTGCTTCGTTCACCGCCTGCAAGTAAATACTTGCTTGCATCCGTTCCGTCCTCCTGACCACCTGTCGCTCATGATCCTGCGAGATCGCATCCTCGAAGCCGCCGTTCGCGTCTATGGCGCGCACGGCTTTCGGGGCGCCACCACCAAGCGTATTGCCGAAGCCGCCGGCGTGAACGAGGTCACCCTCTTTCGCACCTTCGGCTCCAAGGCGGCGCTCATCGATGCGGCCATCCGCAATCGTACCGGCCGTGAGGAAATCGCCCGGCTGCCGGTCGTGCCCGCCGATCCTGTGGCCGAGCTGACCGTGTGGGCGACGGCCATTCACGGGCACATGCGCCGCATGCGATCGATGATCCGAAAGTGCATGAGCGAGATGGAAGAGCGCCCGGAAATGAGCGGCGCGGCTTGTGAAGGACCGACGTGGGCCCACCACGAGCTCCGCGACTATCTCACCCGGGTGCAGGCTGCCGGCTTTATCGCCCCCGGCGTGGATCCCATGGTCGCCTCCACGATGCTCATGTCCTCGCTCTTTGGCGATGCCATGGGCCGCGACATGATGCCCTCGATCTATCCCCCCGCCAGTTCGGCGGCCGAGCAGTACGTGCGCGTCATCGCACGCGCCCTCGGACTTCCCGCCACCGCGCGCGCAACGAAGCGCGCCGGTGGATCGCGTGCGGCCTCGGCTGCCGCTTCCTGATGCCCCTGCCTTCCATGTTGTCCCGTTCGTTGCTCCTCGGGGCCGCCTTTGCGGCGGTATCCATGCCGCTCTACGCGCAGCAGTCGACGACCACGTCGACAACCGCGCCGCGCGCCCTCACCCTGACTTCCGCCTACCAGCTGGCCGAACAGCGCAACCAGGCCGTGCAGATTGCGCGCGCCGGCGTGGATCGCGCGCACGGACAGGAGTGGCAGGCCCGCAGCCAGTACCTGCCGCAGGTCAATGCGCAGCTGCTCTACACCAAGACGCTCGCGACGCAGTTCAGCGCGCTCGCCGGAACGCCGGACACGCGGCCGCTCTGTCGCGTCTTCAGCCCAGTCACGGGCGCGGCCACCGGCTCGCGCCTCGACTCGCTCGAGACCTCGCTCGCCAACAGCTCCAACTGTCGCGCGGCGGGCGGCATCGACTTCAGCAAGGCGGGTTTTGGCGCGGCCAATCAGTACCAAGCCGGGCTTGTCGCCTCGCTCAACCTCTTCACCGGCTTCCGCGTCTCGGCGCAGAATGCCGTCGCGCAGGCCGCGTACCGGACCGCCGACCTCGAGCTGCGCAGCCAGAAGGCGCAGCTCGCGCTCAACGTGGCGCAGGCGTACCTCGACGCGGTGCTGGCCGAACGGCTGCTCGTGATCGCCGAGTCGTCGTTCGTGCAGACGGAGAACGTGGCGCGGCAGGTACAGCTGGCCAAGAACGTTGGCACCACGGCCGAGTTCGAGCTGCTGCGCGCGCAGGTCACGCGCGACAACCAGCGTCCGGTGCTGATCCAGCGCCGGTCGGAACGCGAGGTGGCGAAGTTGCGCCTCAAGCAGGTGCTCAACCTGGGCGCCAACGATTCGCTCGACCTCGTGCTGCCGCCGGGCGAGGAAGATGCAACCTCGGCGCAACCGCTGCTCCAGCTGCTTGGCGCGACGGCCATCGATACCACGGCCTCGCAGCGCGTGCTGGTGCGTCAGGCGGCGGAGAACGTGACGCTGCAGCAGAACCAGTTCACGATCGCGCGTTCGCAGCGCATTCCCAACCTGGTGCTGTCGTCGAGTTACGCGAAGGTCGCGTTCGGCACGCAGGACTTCCAGGTGCCGAACTTCAACTCGTTCCTCACCAACTGGACCGTCTCGCTCACGGCGTCGTTCCCGCTCTTTACCGGTGGCAAGATCACCGGCGATGAGATGGTGGCGCGCGCCAACGTGGCGGAAGCGACGGCGCGGCTCGACCAGGCCAAGCAGGGCGCGGCCATCGATGCGCGGCAAGCCCTCTCGCAACTCGAGCAGGCGGAGGCGGCGTGGAAGGCGAGCGCCGGCACCTCCGAGCAGGCCGCGCGCGCCTACCGGATTGCGGAGGTGCGCTACCGCGAGGGGATCTCGACGCAGATCGAGCTCAATGACTCGCGCATCCTGCAGCAGCAGGCCGTCACCAACCGCGCGAACGCGGCGCGCAATCTCCAGATCGCGAAGCTGCGTGTCGCGCTCCTG
>JAYTVE010000352.1:0-1525 GCA_043744185.1 Gemmatimonadota bacterium
ACCGCATCGTTGGCCTGCACGATGGGGAGGTCGTCCATCGCGTAGCCGTTGCCGAGCGAGGTCGCGGACGCGAGCACGCCGACGAGAACGACCGCCACCGGGGCCCACCACCAGCGCGGCTGCAGCGGCAGCTCGGAGTGAACAGGCGTCGTCACGGCGAAAAATTAACCGCGGGGAGCCGCCCGCGGTTTTCCTTCGGTCCTCGCGCACGGTAGCTTTCCCCGTTCTCGCAATCACTCGCGCGCACCACTTCGCTCCCGCCTTCTCGTGACCGCCTCCGCTCCCGCCCGTCGCACCATCACCGTCCTCCCCGGCGACGGTATCGGCCCCGAAGTGGTCGGGGCAACCGTGCGCATCCTGCAGGCCGCCGGCGCCCCGCTCGACTTCGAGAACGGCGTCGCGGGTGGCGAGGCGTTCAAGAAGGGAGTCGCCTCCGGCGTGCCGCAGGAGACACTCGACTCCATCGCGCGCAATCGCTGCGTCATCAAGGGGCCGCTGGCGACCCCGATCGGCAAGGGCGAGAAGAGCGCGAACGTCACGCTTCGCAAGCTGTTCGAGACGTACGGCAACCTGCGCCCGGTGCGTGAACTACCCGGCGTGCCGACAGTCTTCGCGGGACGCGGCGTCGATCTGCAGATCGTGCGCGAGAACATCGAGGACCTCTACGGCGGCATCGAGCACATGCAGTCGCCGGGCGTGGCCCAGTCACTCAAGGTCGTGTCCAAGAAGGGATGCGAGAAGATCGTGCGCCTCGCGTTCGAGGTCGCGCGCAGCGAGGGCCGCCACAAGGTCACCTGCGCGACCAAGGCCAACATCCTCAAGCTCACCGAGGGGATGCTGCAGCACACGTTCGACGAGATCGCGCCGGAGTACCCGGACATCACCGCCGAGCAGATGCTCGTGGACAACTGCGCGCATCAGCTGGTCATCGCGCCCGAACAGTTCGGCGTCATCGTCATGACCAACATGAACGGCGACATCCTCTCGGATCTTGCATCCGGCCTCGGTGGTGGGCTCGGCTTCGCACCATCGGCCAACATGGGCGCCGACTGCGCGATCTTCGAGGCCGTGCACGGCACCGCGCCAGCCATCGCGGGGCAGGACAAGGCGAATCCGACCGCCCTGTTGCTCTCGTCCGTCATGATGCTCCGCTACCTCGGGCTGTTCGAGCTCGCCAACCGCGTCGAGAACGCCGTGCTCGTCACGCTCGAGTCCGGCGTCCACACCATCGACCTCGCGCGCGGCAAGCCACACGTCGGCACGACGGCCTTCGCCGACGCGATCATCGCCAACCTCGGCCGCAAGACCGACAACTGGACCGTGCGCTCGGGCACGCCGCTCGAGTTCCCACCCTCGATCACGCCGGCCGCGCGCGTCATTGCGCGCGACCGCAAGGTCATCGGCTGCGACGTGTTCGTCGAAGCCGACACCGACGCCGCGACCATCGGCCCCAAGGTCGAGGCCGCCATCATCGGATCGCCGCTCAAGCTCGTGCTCGTCGACAACCGAGGCACGCAGGTCTACC
>JAYTVE010000353.1:0-4835 GCA_043744185.1 Gemmatimonadota bacterium
GATTATCGGCGGCGGCTCCGCCAATCATGAATCTCGAGCTAGGCCGCCACGCGCCGCAGCACCGCCTGCACCCGCGCGAGAAACGCCTTGGGTTCGATGGGCTTGCTCACGAAGTCGTCCACGCCGCCGGCGAGCAGGGAGTTCTCGAGTTCGCAGTCGTTGGAGGCCGTGAGGATGATCACCGGCAGCTCGGGTGCCACTCCTTCCACGCGCATCCGGCGGAACAGCTCGTGTCCGTCCACCTCCGGCATGCTCAGGTCCACGATCGCCAGGTCGAGCGGCTCCTCGGTCCCGAGTGCCGTGAGGGCTTCCTCGCCGTTGCGCACTTCGGTGACCACGAAGCGCGACGCGCGCAGCAACGCGCAGACGATCATGCGCGTCGCGCCGTTGTCCTCGGCGACGAGCACGCGAGTCGGGCGGTCTCCATCTGGCGCGCTCGCCGACCGAGGGCGTCGAAGGCAGGAGCGCGTGTAGGCCTTCCCGATGGCGGCAGCGATCTCGCCGGGCGCGGCAATCTCGAGCCGGACGCTGCGGCCCGACAGATCGGCGATCTCCTGCAGCCGGAGGGCGTTGGTCGGGTCATCGACAGCGACCGTCAACACGCCGCTATCGACGCGCATCGGAAACGCACCGAGCCGCTGCGCCAGTTGCAGCGGCAACATGGGGAGCGCCGCCGGGTCGGCCGCAGCGAGGTTGGCCAGCGGCAAGCGGTGGCGCTGCGCCACCATGACAGCAGAGAAGCCGGTCTCGATCGTCATGCTGCCTTCTCCTGCCGCGTCTGCTCCAACTGCGCGACCACCGCACTCCACTCGCGCTCCACGGCGTCACGCAGCGCACCTGCCCCCGCAAGATCGCCCGCCTTGCCCGCCGCCTCGATCTCGCCGAAGATCCGCGCGACACGGTGCGCGTGCAGGCTTCCCGACGATCCCTTGAGCGCATGCGCTGCCGAGGCGATCCCACGCGAGTCGGCACTCTCGTATGCCGCGCGCAGCGCGGTCATCCGTTCGGGTCCTTCGCGCAGGAAGGTGTCGATGGTCTGGTCGACGATGAACTCGATGCCAGCCTCGCGCATCGTCTCGCGGAACGCCTCGACGTCGACCGCCGGATCGGGTGCAGGAATGGCGGCCACCGACATCGGCGTCAGGCGCACGCGCGCTGGCGATGCCAGGGGAGACGGCGGCGCGACGACCACGGCGTTGATCCGCGCCGCTGAAGCAGCGGCAGCGGGCACCTTCGTGCGCGGCCCCGGCACGGGCGTCGAGCCGGCGATGGCCTGCTCGAGCACCTCGCCGATCGTGCTGGTATCGACCCAACCCTCGATGGCGGAGAACAGTTCGTGCGCCTTGAACGGCTTGGTCAGGAAGCCGTTCATGCCGGCGGCTGCGCAGCGATCGCGCTCTTCCTGGAAGGCGTGCGCAGTCACGGCGATGATGGGCAGCTTCTCGAAGCGCGCATCCAACCGGATCTGCTTCGTGGCCTCCACGCCGTCGAGTTCCGGCATTTGCACGTCCATGAGCACCAGGTCGAACGTTCCGGCCTTGACCGCCTCGACGGCGAGCGCGCCATTGACGACCATCGTCACCAGATGTCCGCGCTTCTGCAGCATCGACGACGCCACCTGACGGTTCACCTCGCCGTCCTCCGCGAGCAGGATCTTGAGCGGACGCAGTGCCTCGCGCACTTCGTAACGCGTGATGATCGAGCGCAGGGGGACACCAGGCATGCTGCGGCGCGCCAGCAGCGCCGAGGCAGTCCACAGGTATTCGAAACGGGAAACCGGCTTGGTGAGGTATGCGCCGATGCCCAGCTCGCGCGCCTGCTTGGAGTCGCCCGGCTTGCCCGACGACGTGAGCACGAGCACGCGCGTGCCTTGCAGTTGCGGGTCGCGCGCCATCGACCGTGCCAGCTCGAAACCCGAGACGTCAGGCATGATCAGGTCGAGCGACACGAACTGGTACGGCGCGCCTGCCTCCACCGCGTCGCGCAGCATGACGAGGGCGTCGGCGACGGTGCCTACCTCGTCCACCTTGGCGCCGGCGCCTTCGAGGAAATCGCGCACGACCGACCGCGAGGCCACGCTGTCGTCGACCACGAGGCACCGCGTACCGCGCAGCGACGCGTGCGAGGGACCCTCCTCGGCCTTGGTCACGAGATCGAGCTGCATCGGCAGCACGAAGAAGAAGGTGGAACCGACACCAAGCGTGCTCTCGAGTTCGAGCGACCCGCCCATGATCCCTGTCAGGCGCCGCGAGATGGCGAGGCCGAGGCCGGTACCACCGTACTTGCGGGTGATCGACGAGTCGGCCTGCGTGAACTCGTCGAAAATCGTCTTCTGCACGTCGGGCGCGATGCCGATGCCGGTGTCGCGTACGGCGAAGCGGATGAGCGGCTTGCCGTCGCGTTCGCCCTCCGACGTCACCGTGACCACGACCTCGCCCTCGTGCGTGAACTTGGTGGCGTTCGAGACGAGGTTGGTGATCACCTGGCGTAGCCGCCCCGGGTCGCCGACCACGTTGGTCGGCACGTCAGGGCGAATGTCGAGCACCAGCTCGTTCCCGTGCTCGCCCGCCTTCGGCATCATCAGGCGCACGGCAGCCGACACGACCTTGTTCAAGTCGAAGGGCACGTGCTCCAACTCGAGGTGCCCCGACTCGATCTTCGAGTGGTCGAGGATGTCGTTCAGGAGCGCAAGCAGCGATTCGGCGCTCGTCTGGCAGAGCTCGGCGAGTCGGCGCTGTTCGATGTTGAGGTCGGTGTCGAGCAGCAGCTCCACCATTCCCAGCACGCCGTTCATCGGCGTGCGAATCTCGTGGCTCATGTTGGCGAGGAAGGCACTCTTCATCTTCGTCGCCATCTCGGAGCGTTCGACGAGTTCGCGCATCCGCGCGCCCGCTTCCTCGCGCGCCGTCAGGTCGCGGGCAATGCCCACGAGGCCGAGCGGCTGGCCCGCCGTGTCGAAGTACGCCGTGCGTACCGTCTCGAAGAAGATGCGCCGACCGTCGGGCAGCTCCACCCATTCCTCCGAGTGCACCGGCACCCGCGTGGTGAACGCCTGCTGGTCGAGCGCGGTCGCCTGGTCGGCGCGCGAGGCGTCGAAGATCTCCGAGGCGGTGCGGCCGATGACTTCATGTTCCGTGCGTCCGACGCCGGCCGCGAACGCCTCGTTGCAGCCGCGATACGAACCATCGGGCGCAAGATGAAAGATGCGATCGGCCGTGCTGTTGAGCAGCGAGTGCAGCAACGAACCCTGGCGCGCGAGATCCTCGAGTGTCTGTTCGCGAGCCACGCGCGCGCTCACGTCGCGCGTCGTGCCCTGCACGCCGAGGATCGTGCCGTCGAGGTCACGCAGCAGCCGTGCCGAGAGCGACACGTGCACCTGCTTGCCGTCGGCATCGAGGTGCACGCTCGCGTGGTCCACGATTTCCTCGCCGGCCAGCACGCGCATCAGGACGCTCAGGTCACGCCGCACATAGTCGGGATGTGTACGCTCGACGAACGGATGTCCCACGAACATCTCGGTCGGCGCCTTGTACACGTCCTCGACGGCACGGCTCACGAAGGTCCAGCGACCGTCGAAGTCCATGCGCCAGAGCACGTCGCTCGCCTCGTCCACAAAGCGGCGCAACCGGTCTTCCGCGACGCCCACACGCTCGCTCGCCTCGAGCGAGGAAACCAGTTGATCGTTCGCGCGACGCAGCAGCACGCCCATCATCGGTCCGAACGCGAGGATGAGCGCGACGAACCCCAGGCGGATCCCGTCCAGGCCCCCGAGTGGAATGCCCACGAGGAACGGCACGAGCATCACGAGGGCAAATCCGGTGAAGCTGCGCGGATGTGCCACGAGTGTGCTCGTCGCCCCGGCAACGAGCCCTGCCGCCGCGAGCAGCAGCAGCGCGAGGTGCACGGGCGGGAGCGAGATCGAGCCGAGGAAAAAGACGAGACCCCACGCCGCGCCGGTCGACATCGCCCCGATCGTGAGTAGCTGGGTGATCTTGTCCGGATCTGTGAGCCTGCGCGCACGAATCAGCATCACGTAGCGCGCGATGAGCCCCGCAGCGAGCAACACGACCGTGCCGATGAGCGCCGGATGCGAGATGCTCTCGAGGAGGTCCGCGACGACCACCAGCATCACGACGATGTGCGCGGGGAAGCCGGGGCCCACGTCCTGCAAAAAGCGCTGAGCCAGCAGGTGGCGCACGGCCGTCCGCACGCGCAATGACTCCAGCGCCGTGTCGCCACCGAACGTGGTGGAGGACGATGGGCGCTGCGACGGCGTGAGGGTGGTGGGCGGAATGACGAACATGCGGAGACCGGTGGGTGGCGCGACACGCGCTCAGCTGACTCCTCCAGTTATCGTCCACCCCGCAGCGAATCTTCGCCCTTCCTTACAACACGGGATCGCGCCCGGGGCCGCGCTGCACGGCACCGTCGCCGAACTTGCCTCGAATCACGTCCACCGCGCGTGACAGATCGCGGTCGCGTGCCGTTTCGGCCACTGACTCAACGCTGCCCACCGCCGAGGGCGTCTGGTCGAACAGCCCCGACTGACGGTCGGCGCCATCGGCAAGTCCGCTCACTCCCACACCCGCGAGGCGGATCGGCGCGCGCCGCCGTCGGCGCAGGTGTGCGAGCAGTCCCATCGCCAGGTCGGTCACCGCGCGATCGGATTCGATCGGGTCCTTCACGGTGCGACTCGCCGAGCGGATCGAGAAGTCGGTGTACTTGAGCTTCACGGTCACGGTGCGCGCCATGAGGCGCTGCGCGCGCAGGTCGCCCGCCGTCTTGGCGGCAAGACCGGCCACCTCGCGCTGGATGGCCGCTTCGTTCGACACATC
>JAYTVE010000354.1:0-4832 GCA_043744185.1 Gemmatimonadota bacterium
AGGTTTGTCTAAGCGCTCTTCGCGTCCGCGGCACACCCCGGGCACCGCCCGTACAACACGATCTCGTGCCCTTCCAGCGTGAACCCCGCCGGCGCCAACCGCGCAAGATCGCTCGGGCAGCCGTCCACGTGGAACACCTTCCGGCACCGGAGACACTCGAAGTGATGGTGGTGTCCGCGGCCGGCGAGCTCATAGCGCGGCGGCGCCCCCGGTAGTGCGACCGCGCTCAGGCGCCCTTCGTCGCTGAGATCGCGAATTGCCCGATAGACCGTTGCCATGCCGATGCTCGCCACGCGCGCCTGCGCCGCATCGAGCAGTTCTTCGGGCGTGCATGGATGGTCCGCAGCCTCGAGGGCGTTCATGATGGCTGCACGCTGGCGCGTGTGCCGATGCCGCACGATCATGCGCGCTCCGTCGTGAGGAGCACCGGCGCGCGACGTGCGTGCACTTCCTCGATGTCCGGCTCGCAGCCGCACGGCGCATGGCCGCGCACCGCCTCGAGTCCCTCGCGCGCGATGATCGGCGTCATCGCCAAGGCCGCGACGGCATCGGCCCACCACCATCCCAGCGCAGCGTCGAGCGCCTGACCGATGAGCAGGAAGGCGGCGAGCCAACCGCAGAGTGCTGCCTGCGAGGCGTGCGCCTGCAGCGCCTTGCTCTTGAGCGCCACCGCCACGCTGCGCTTCTGGCTGGAGAGCCACGGCATGAACAGCACCGACAGCACCGCGATCCCGACCCCCGGGATACTGGGCTTCGGTGCCTCGTGCATGAGTAGCGCGTGCACGGACTCGATCGCCACGTACGCCGCGAGCGCGAGCAGCGACCAGCCAATGAGCTTGAGCGCCCGATGCTCGATGCGTTCGCGATGTTCATGCACATCGCCGTTGAGCCGCCACACCGCCACCAGACCCGCCGCGAGCTCGATGCCCGCGTCCATGCCGAAGCTGAGCAGCGACACGCTACCGCTCATCGCGCCGGCGACGATGGCGACCAGCGCCTCGAAGCAGGTCCACGCCAACCCGATGACGTTCAGGCGTTGACCGCGCACAATCAGAGTCGACCGGGACGCCAAGCGGGCGTCGGAGGCGGTGAACGGCGGCGCTGGGATCTTGAACGGCTTGGATTTGAACGGCGGCATCGATACGGTATTGGGAATTCACACTCAATATGGTCGAAATTGCCTGACATGCCAAGGGGTTTGCGCATGAACGCTGGCCGACCTCTCGCACACCCCCCACTATATGCAGCGTCAATCCCCGACATTCCGAATGCCCCCTCCCGACCGAACGCCGATGTTTGCGCTCGTCTCGCGCCGCGTTGCCGCCCTGATCGTCGCGCTGTTGCCCGTTTCGACGCCGCACGCGCAGGAGACCGTGCGCCCGGTCGTGCTGCTCCACGCCAACGTGATCGACGGCGTGAGCGAACAACCGCTCCGCGATGTCACAGTGGTGCTCGTCGGCGGCCGCATCACCGCCGTTGGCGCTACAGCGTCACGCCCCGCCGACGCCACCGTCATCGATCTGCACGGCCGCTGGGTGCTGCCCGGGCTGATCGACGCCCACACGCACATCAGCTCCCTGTCGGCGGCCAAGCGCGCGCTCGAGAGTGGCGTCACCACGGTGCGCTCCGCCTCGACGCCCAACTTTCAGGACGTGAGCCTCCGCGAGCTGGTCAAGGCCGGTAAGATCGCCGGGCCCGACATGCTCGCGGCCGGTGTGTTCGTGTCGCCCGACCTGGGCGAAACGGTGCTGGCCGACCCGCGCTTGGCCGCGCTCACCAACGGCGTGAACACCCCCGCCGAGCTCGCGCTGCTGGTGAACGTGAACGCCGACCACGGCGTGGACGTGATCAAGACGCGCGGCACCGAGCGCGCGGGCCTGCCCAACACCGATCCGCGCAAGCAGTCCTACACCGAGGCGCAGCTGCGTGCGGTCGTGGAAGCGGCCGCCAAGCGCGGGCTGCCCGTGATGGCGCACGCACATGGCGATGAAGGCGCGTATGCTGCCGTGAAGGCCGGGGTCAAGTCGATCGAGCACGGCACCTACCTGAGCGACTCGACGCTCAAGCTCATGGTGCAGACGGGCGCCTTCCTCGTGCCCACCTACACCACCCTCATCGACCTGCGCGAACCCGGCGGCGACTACGACGACCCGATCCTCCACATCCGCGCCTTGCACATGGTGCCCGTGGCGCAGAAGATGGTGCGTCGCGCCCGCGAGCTCGGGGTGCGCGTCGTGACCGGCGTGGACACCCAGTACGGCCCGCAGAGCACGTCGCGCGTGAGCCACGAAGTCGTGAGCTTCACGGAACTCGGTTTCACCCCCATGGAGGCCATCAAGTCGGCGACGTCGCTGGCCGCCGAGTGCCTCGGGCTTGGCGCCAGGACTGGCCGGGTTGCGAGTGGCTTCGAGGCCGACCTGATCGTCGTCGAGGGCAATCCGCTCGATGACATCCGCCAGATTCAGGACGTGACCGTGGTCGTGAGCAACGGCCGCATCGCGCTCAACCGTCTTCCTTTCGGCAAGTGACCGCCATCGCCCCCCCGCCCGTACGCTCGACCACGCCGCAGCCGCTGTGGAAGCGCGTCTGGGACGACATCCTGCTCCGCGTCACGATCTACTACGCCTTGCTGCTCGGCGTCGGCCTGCTCGTGTGGGAGCGACTGCCCAAGGACGAGAACGGCGCCGTGACGGGGCCACTGGCTGAACTGCTGGGCGGCCGCGGCGTGGTGGACGCGCTGAGCAAGAGCGCGGCCAAGGAGATCTTCGCGAACGAGGTGGCCAAGGGCGGCGCGCAGCCGCTGGTGGCGGTGATGACGAGCACCACGCTCGCCATTCTCACGGCGGGCCTGCTCACGCTGCCGGTGGCGTGGGTCTACACGCTGACGCGAAAGAAGAAGGGCTACCAGCAGACGATGGTGCAGTCGCTGCTCATCCTGCCGGTGGTGGTGGCGGGCATCGTGATGATGGTCAAGCACTCGGTGGCGCTGGCCTTCTCGCTCGGCGCGATCGTCGCGGCGGTCAAGTTCCGCACGACGCTCGACGACAGCAAGGACGCGGTGTACGTGTTCCTGACGATGGGCATCGGGATCGCGAGCGGCGTCGAAATCTCGATCGCGATCGTGATGTCGGTACTGTTCAACGCGGTGGTGCTGGTGCTCTGGTACACGGACTTCGGTCGCGCGCCGGCGCTCGAGGGACAGCGCGCGCAGCGACAGCTGCAGCGGGCGCTCGCGACCGCCAACCGCACCGGCATGTTCATCGCGCGCCTCGACGACGAAGTGCTCAAGGGCCTCGCACCGGAGCAGCTCGAGGCGCTCGCCGACCGTGCACTGCGTCGCAAGAAGCGCATGCAGACCGACAGCGAGGACGTCGATCAGGCGGGTGGAGCGAACCTGCTGCGACTGCAGATCGCCACGGACGCGGAGCTGGCCCGCGCGGCCATCGAGCCGATGCTGGACGACTACCTGCTCCAGTGGCGGTACGGCGGGAGCGTGACCGACGAGACCGGCGCGCGTTGGCTGGAGTATCCGGGCACACTGCTGGGCAACGTGCTCAAGCAGCAGATCCTCTTCGACCTGCGCACCAAGGGCGCGCCCCACGTGCAGAAAGTCGAGCTCAAGTGAAGATTACGACCACCCTTTCGACAGGATTCTCGGCCATGCATTCGTCGTCCTTCCGTCGTGCCCGGACCGGCCGGGTGCTCCTCGCCGCCGTGTGGATGGTGCTCATGGCGGTCTCCACAGGCGTTGCGTCGGCGCAGGATGCCGCCAAGGCCGAGGCGAAGGTGGACACTGCGCCCCGCAAGCTCTTCCGCTCGCAGGAACCGGTGACGATGACGATCACCGTGGACCTGAAGAAGCTGGTGCGCATGCGCGAGCGGCAGAGCGCGCCGATTCCCGCGACGCTCGTGTACGACGCGGGGGCGCAGGGCAAGGACACGATGCTCATCTCGGTCGGTACGCGCGGCAACTTCCGGCTCGCGGGGCGCAACTGCAACTTCCCGCCGATCCGCCTCTTCTTCAGCAAGGCCGAAATCAAGGGCTCGATCTTCGAGCACCAGAAGGAGTTGAAGCTCGTCACGCGCTGCCAGAGTGACGACAAGGAGTACGAGCAGTACATCCTGCAGGAAGAGCCGATCTACCGCATCTACAACATGCTGACGCCGTACAGCATGCGCACGCGCCTCGTGAAGGTGACCTACGCCGACTCGCTCAAGAAGGAGAAGCCGGTGGTCACGTGGGCGTTCCTCGTGGAGGAGTCGGAGGACGTGGCGCGCCGCACCGGGGGCAAGCCGTTCATGGCCAAGCGCGCCGTGTTCGACGACGTCGAGTCGAAGCACATCCGCCTCATCGGCTTCTTCGAGTACATGATCGCGAACACCGACTGGAGCCTGGGCGCGCTGCACAACATGAAGCTCATCCGCGCCGCCGACGGCTTCAACGTGTTTCCGATGGCGTACGACTTCGACTGGTCGGGGGTGATCAACCCGCGCTATGCGAACCCCGACCCGCAACTGCCGATCCGTTCGGTGCGCGAGCGGCTGTATCGTGGTCCCTGCATCCGCAACGACGCGGAAATCATCGAGGTCGCGGCCGAGTTCACGAAGCGGAAGGACGCGATCTACGCGCTCTACGACAAGCAGGTGGATCTCGATCCGAAGAACGTGAAGCAGACGAAGGAGTACTACGACGAGTTCTTCAAGATCATCGCGAGCCCGAAGAAGGTGCAGGACGAGATGATGCGGACCTGTCAGGAGCTGGGGAACTGAGTCTCAGCGCGCGGGTGTGAAACGACAGCGGGCGGGCCTTCGAAGGCCCGCCCGCTGTCGTT
>JAYTVE010000355.1:0-4827 GCA_043744185.1 Gemmatimonadota bacterium
CCGAAAACAAGGAACGCGGAGAACTTCATGCGCTCGACCACCGCGCCCGAGATGAGCGCCACGGTGATTGCCGCGAACATCGCCTGATACGCGGCAAAGGCGACATGCGGGATCGTCGCCGCGTACGTGGCGTTTGCCGCCGCGCCCACTCCGGCCAGCCCCGCCCACGCCAGCGAGCCGATCCACTTGTTCCCCGGCCCGAACGAAAGCGAGTAGCCAGCCACCACCCACTGCACCGAGACCAAGGCCAGCGCCGCCATGCTCATGAGCAGCGTGTTGAGCGAGCTCTTGCCGCGCACCAGGCCACTGTAGAAGAAGGCGAGCCCGGGCACCATCAGCATCACGAAGGCCGCGGACATGAGCACGAATGCCGTGTCACCGGCGGAAATGGGCACCGAGCTCACGCGTCGCCCTCCGTCGTCACGGCCTGCATCATCTTCGAGGCGCGCTGCACCTCGTCCGCGTTCACCGGCGTGAGCGCCGCCCCGTCGCGGTCGCCCGTGCGGATGCGGATGACCTGATCGAGCGGCTGCACGAAGATTTTGCCGTCGCCAACCCCCCCCGACCGGGCCGACGTGAGAATCGCCTGGATGCACGGCTCCACGAACGGTTCGGAGCACGCCATCTCGATGCGGATCTTTTCGTGGAAGTCGAGCACCACCGTCTGCGCGCGGTAGTGCTGTACCACCTCGCGCTCGCCGCCATGACCCGTGACGCGCGAGATGGTCATCCCCGTCACGCCCACTCGGAAGAGCGCCTCCTTCACCTCGGCGAGCTTCTCAGGGCGGATGATCGCGGTGATGAGCTTCATGCGGGCCTCGGGGATTGGCGAAACCGCCACGTCGGCCTCGGCCGGGGAGCCGATGCCATCGCGAGCGGTTGCGGATCATGATTGTGGGCGTGACGGTCGGGAGGGGACCGACCTTGCGAGCATACAGCGACCGCCCGCCCTCGGTCAAGACGGGAAAGCCTTAATCCGTTCGCGCTGGCACCGTCTCCAGCGCCGAGAGCTCCACCCCACGGCTCGCGAACACCCGCGCCACGGCCTCGCCGATCTTGTTGTTCGGGGTGCTCGCCCCGGCCGTGATCCCGACGCGGATCGTCCCGCCCGGCAGCCAGCCCAGCTCCTCCACCTCGTCGTACTTCCCCGTCGGCAGGTGCCGGATCGCTCCGCGCTCCACGTCAACGCAGGTCGCGTCCGACACGTGGTACGTCCGCACTCGCTCGCTGCACAGCGCCGCCAGCGAGATCGTGTTGCTCGAGTTGTACCCCCCGATCACGAGCATCACGTCGAGCGGCTCCTTGAGCAGCTCGTTCACCGCGTCCTGCCGGTCCTGCGTGGCGCTGCAGATCGTGTCGAACGACCGGAAATGCTCCGTCACGTGGCTCACGCCGTACCGACGCTCGAGCGACCGCCCCACCTCGGCCGCGATCTCCAGCGACTCCCGCGCCAGCATCGTCGTCTGGTTGGCCACGCCGATCCGCTGCAGGTCGCGCTCGGGATCGAACCCCGCGCTCATCGCCTTTGCGAATTTTTCCATGAACACCGCGCGATCCGCCTTCTGCTCGATGAAGTCGATCACGAGCTGCGCCTCGTCCATGTTCCGAACCACGATCCAGCGGCCGCCGGCATACTTCTCCATCTGGCTCGCCGTCGCCCGCGTCTCCTCGTGGTAGTACTTGCCGTGAATGAGCGCCGTGAACCCGTCGCGGCCATAGCTCTCCACGCGCTTCCAGACGTTGAGCACCGAGCCGCACGTCGTGTCCACCACCACACACCCGATCCCGCGCAACACCTCGAAGTCGCGGATCGTCACCCCGAACGCGGGCAGGATCACCACGTCGGGCGTTTCCACCCCCGTGAAGTCGAAGCCGCTGCCGTCCGTGAGCGACCCCAGAAAGATGACCCCCATCTCCTTGAGCTTCGCGTTCACGTGGGGGTTGTGGATGATCTCGCCCGCCAGGAACACGCGCTTGTCCGGGAACTTCCGCCGCGTCTGGTAGGCGTAGTCCACCGCGCGCTCCACGCCGTAGCAGAAGCCGAACTCGCGCGCCAACCGCACCGTCACCCCGCCCGCCTCGAGCGTGTACTCGCGCGCGCGGAGCAGGTCCACGAGATGGCCGTTGTAGTCCTGTGCCAACGTGTCCTGAACCTCGGCCTTGAGACCGAAGCCTTTGCGGACATAAGTGAAACCTGGATCAGTTTGGGCCATGGTATGAAGGAACCTAGTGCCCCTCCGGATGACCGTCACCCGCCTCGATCCAGCCTTCCTCGCCCTGCAGGGTGCCCTCGCGGGGCAGTATGCACTCGACCCGCGCACGCTCGTCACACCGGTGTAGGCCCGGGGTGCGGCGTGAGCGGGTCAAGAGTCCCGCGTGCGTTGGTGCGACCTACTCGGCCGGCTGCTCCACCACGATCGCCGCACTCTTCCGGTCGAACGACGCGTCCCACGTCGGGTAGTCCGTGTATCCCTTCTCGCCCGGCGTGTAGAACGTGGCGAAGTCTGGCGCATTGAGCAGCTCGTTGCGCTTCATGCGCGACACGAGGTCCGGATTCGCCAACGCCGGGCGACCGAATGCGACCAGGTCAGCGCCGCCGCTCGCGAGGACGGCTTCCGCCGTCTCGTGATCGAAGCCGCCGGAGGCGATGAACGTGCGCCCGAAGGCGGCCTTGAGCGCAGGCTTGAGCGTCGCGGGCAGCGCGGGCGCCCCCATGCTGCTGTGATCGACCACGTGCAGATAGGCGAGGCCAAACTGCCCGAGCGCGGTGACCAGGGCAATGAACTGCGCATCTGCGCCGTCGAAGGGGCCCGTGGCGTTGAACGCGCCGTACGGCGAAATGCGAACCCCGACGCGGTTGGCGCCGATCGCCGAGACCACCGCCTGCGTCACCTCGAGGGCGAAGCGGTTGCGCTTCTCGGCAGTGCCCCCGTATCCATCCGTCCGCGTGTTGACGTTCGCGTTGAGGAACTGCTCGATGAGGTAGCCGTTGGCGCCGTGCAGCTCGACGCCATCGAACCCCGCCGAGGCGGCGAGCGTGGCCGCGTGCGCAAACTCAGTCACGACGACGGCGATTTCGGCCTCGGTGAGTGCATGCGGCACGCTCGCGGCCTGCATCCCCTTGGTGTCCGTGTAGAGTGGATCCGGCAGCGGTGTGCTGGTCGAGCTCACCACGCGCGCGCCCGACGGCAGGTTGTCGACGTGCGACGCGCGGCCGGTGTGCATGAGCTGCGCGAAGAGCTTGCCCCCCTTGGCATGGACAGCATCGGTGACGACGCGCCACCCCGCAACCTGCTCGGTGTTGTACAGCCCCGGAATGCGGGCATATCCAGTGCCGTCCGGCGACGGGCCGACGCCCTCGGTGACGATGAGACCGATGGACGCGCGCTGCGCGTAGTACTCGGCCATCATCGGCGTGGGGATGTGGTCGGCCGTGGCGCGGTTGCGGGTCATGGGCGCCATCACGACGCGATTGGCGAGCGGGATGTCGCCGAGGTGGAAAGAATCGAAGAGCATGGGTCGAACTCCAGTGAGTGCGTCGGTTATTTCTATACTGTGTGGTACACAATCGGACCACGAGTCATGTAATGCGCGGTCCCACGCACTGGTTCCCCAAAGGGGGCTGTCTGGCGAGTCTGGGAGACGGTGGGCTATGGTGGGCTACGGTGGGCTACGGCGAGGGACAGCGCGCCCGGGCGGCCCGCAGCGCCTGCACTCGAATTTCTGCAATTCAGCCAAAAATCGCGCGATATAACTGCCATAGATGCGCCAATAACAAGACACTAACGACGCTTTAAACGCCAATATCGCGAAAATTTGCTATCGTCGGTCGTGCGGTCCAATGCCCAACTCCACCCTCCGCGCGACCGCACCCCCTCACCGGCGCGAGGCGTCACCACCCGCTCGCGACGAACTGATTGCCCCCGTCGAGATCGGGGCTGTTGCATGGGGTCCGGGGAATCGTCTTCGGGGGGCAGACACTCGACCGTTCGGACGCGAGTTCCTGTGCTATCGTGAGGAGGCCCTGAACCGGCGTCCTGCCCTGCCCCCGAGCGTGCCGCGGCATGAGCGACGACCTGCTCCCACATCCCGACCACTTCGACCTCGTTGTCATCGGCGGCGGCCCCGCCGGCGAGAAGGGGGCCGCGCAGGCCGCCTACTTCGGGAAGCGCGTCTGCATCATCGACAAGTCTCCGCGCCCCGGCGGCGCAGCCGTCAACACCGGCACCATTCCAAGCAAGACGCTCCGCGAGACGGCCCTCTACTTCTCCGGACTCCGACAGCGCGGCCTCTACGGCGTCGACTACACGGTCAAGAACGACATCACCATCTCCGACTTCATGTACCGCGAGCGTGCGGTCGTGGAGGCCGAGTGGGAGCGCATCAACCAGAACCTCGACCGCCACGGCATCAGCAAGGTGCAGGGGCTCGCGCGCTTCATCGGCCCCAATGGCGTCGAGGTCCGCTCGTACCGCCAGCCGGTTCGCCGCATCACTGGCGAGATCTTTCTCGTCGTCACCGGCTCCGCGCCGCTCCGCCCCGAGATGTACCCGTTCGACGACCAGGTAGTGGTCGATTCCGACTCGGTGCTTCGCCTCGAGCGGATTCCCACGCGCATGATCGTTGTCGGCGGGGGCGTCATCGGCAGCGAGTACGCGAGCATCTTCGCTGCGCTCGGCTGCAAGGTCACGCTCGTCAACACCCGCGCGCGACTGCTGCAGCAGCTCGACCCTGACGCCTCCGAGGCGCTCGAGACCGCCATGACCCGCCGCCTCGGCATCAGTGTCATCAATCAGACCGATGTCGAACGCGTGACGGTCCTCAACG
>JAYTVE010000356.1:0-4816 GCA_043744185.1 Gemmatimonadota bacterium
TGGCAGAAGCCCGGAGATCCGCGCCAGCAGATCCGCATCATGGACATCATGCGCATGTCGAGCGGCCTCCGCATCCTCGCGCCGCAGGACCCCGGCTACAAGGAGAAGGAGGGCGTCTACCCCGATCACCTCTACCTCTACACCGGCAGCGTCAACGAGTACGCGTACGCGGCTTCGCGTCCGCAGCAGTGGAAGCCGGGTGTCGTCGGTCGCTACCGCAACGTCGATCCCGTGCTCGCGAGCTACGCCGTGCGCTTGGGCGCGGAGAAGCTCAAGCAGGATTACCACAGCTTCCCGACGCGCGCCCTCTTCGACAAGCTCGGCATGCGCGACGTCACCATCTACACCGATCCGTACGGCAATTTCCTCGGGCAGGGCGCCGAGGTGATTGCCGCGCGCGACTGGGCACGCTTGGGCAACCTGTACCTGCAAGACGGCGTCTGGAACGGCGAGCGTCTCTTGCCCGCAGGCTACGTGCAGTACGCGCGTACCATCGCGCCGGGCTGGCTTGCAGATGGTCGCCCAGTGTACGGCGGCGGCTTCCTCTGGATCAACGGCGACGGTCACGAACCGCTGCCCACCAACGCATACGCCTTCCTCGGCGCCGGCGGCCAGAGCGCGTGGATGGTGCCGACGCACGGCCTCGTCATCGTGCGCATCGGCAAGTATCGCGGCTCCGATGCCGGCGAGAAGGCGCTCCAGAAGGGGATGGCCACGCTCATGAAGGCCGTAAAACCGCTGTGAGGATCGCGTCGTTGTGCCGAAGCCGGCACGTGGCTCGCTGTCCGATCGCAACCGCTGACGTCCCATGAATCGCTTGATCGCTGCCGTCGCACTGCTCGCCGCCGCCGTGATCGTCACGCCGGCGGCACTCGTCGCTCAGGCCTCGCCCGTTGGCACGTGGCACACCATCAGTGATACCGACGGCAAGCCGCGCGGCATCATCGAGATCAAGGAAGTGAACGGCAAGCTCGTCGGCACGGTCAAGGGCACGCTCGTCCCCGGCGAAAAGGGCGACAGGGTGTGCGAGAAGTGCACCGACGAGCGCAGGGGCCAGCGCCTCGTCGGCATGGAGATCCTGCGCGGCCTCAAGCCTGACGGCAACGAGTGGAACGGCGGCGAAATCCTCGACCCCGACAACGGCAAGACGTACAAGGCGAAGCTCCACCTCGAGGACGGTGGCAAGAAGCTCGTGCTCCGCGGCTACATCGGCTTCTCGTTGCTCGGCCGCTCGCAGACGTGGGTCCGCGCCGATCCCCCGTCGGCCTGAGCGCATCGTACGGCCTGCTTGTCCCGTCGCCCCTTACCGTGCTCCGCACCCGCGTACACTGTAGAGGTTGACCCTTCGCCGGAGCCGCCCGTGTTCGTCCCGCTGTCCCCGCTCGAATTCAAGCGCCGCGCACGCTCCCTCTACGCAGACCGGGAGGCGGTCGTCGACGGCCAGCGTCGCTTCACCTACGCGCAGTTCCTCGATCGGTGCGATCGCTGGACCACCGCGCTGCAGTCCCTTGGCGTTGCCCCCGGCGACCGCGTCGCCTACATCGCGCCCAATACCCATGCGATGCTCGAGGGCTTCTATGGCGTGCCGCAGGCGGGCGCGGTCATCGTACCCCTCAACTTCCGGCTGCTCGCGAGCGACTGGGTGTACATGATCAACCACTCGGGGAGCCGCGTCGTCTGCGTCCACAGTGACTTCCTCGATCTTGTGCAAGGCGTGCGACACGAAATGCCGGCGGTGGAGCACTTCGTCGCGCTCGAGGGAGCGCTTCCGGGCTGGCAGTCGTACGAGGCGCTCGTTTCTGCCGCGACCGCCGACTTCCACCGCCACGAACTGTCCGAGACCGACCTCCTCGCCATCAACTACACCTCGGGCACCACGGCGCGCCCCAAGGGAGTCATGATCACCCACCGCAACGCGTGGGTGAATGCCGTCGGCACGATGATCCATCACCGCATCGTCCCGGGCGACCGCTTCCTCTGGACGCTCCCGATGTTCCACGCCAACGGCTGGACCTTCACCTGGATCGTCACCGCCGCAGGCGGCACGCACGTCTGCCTGCGCAAGCTCGATGCCCCCACAGTCTACGAACACCTCGAGCGCGAGCGCATCACGATGCTCAACGCCGCGCCCACGGTGCTCATCTCTATCGCCTCCGCCGACGCCGCGCTGCGCGCCCGCGCCCCCAAGGGGGTGCGCGTCCTCACCGGCGGCGCACCGCCCGCCGCCCACACCATCGAGCGCATCGAGGGAGAACTCGGCTGGACCATCACGCAGATCTACGGCCTGACGGAGACGTCGCCCTTCATTTCGATCTGCGAGCCGCTGCCGGAGCACGCCGCCCTCTCCCTCGCGGAACGCGCGGTGATCAAGTCGCGGCAGGGCGTCGAGTTCGTTACCAGCGGAGAGCTCCGCGTGGTGGACGACGCCCTCGACGACGTCCCGCGTGATGCCGCCACCGTCGGCGAGATCGTCGTTCGTGGCAACGTCGTGATGGAGGGCTACTTCCGCGATCCTGAAGCCACCGAGCGTGCATTCCAAGGCGGCTGGTTCCACTCTGGCGATGCCGCCGTCGTGCATCCCGACGGCTACATCGAGATCCGCGATCGCCTCAAGGACGTCATCATCTCCGGCGGCGAGAACATCTCCTCGGTCGAGGTCGAGGGCGTGCTCATGCGTCACCCCGCCATCCACGAAGTCGCAGTCGTCGGTTTGCCGCACGAGAAGTGGGGCGAGGCCCCGCACGTCTTCGCCGTGCTCAAGCCGGGCGCCACACTCACCGAGGACGAGCTGCGCGGCTTCGCGCGCGATCGCCTCGCCGGCTTCAAGGTCCCCAAGGGACTCACCGTTCTCGCCGAGCTCCCCAAGACCGCCACGGGGAAGATCCAGAAGTACGTGCTGCGCGGCGGCAAGGCGAACATCGCGCCGCAGTGAGGGCCGAGGCTTGCGCCCGTGCAGGAATGTCCCTGCATTTTGAATGAAGATCGCGTGAAGAAACCCGGTCGCGCCAGAACGCGGGGCTAGCCTACCCGAACCTCGGTAGTCACGCCCTCAGCTGCACGCATGTCCCCGCTCTCGCTCGCTAAACGCGTCCTCATCGGCGCTCCGCTCTCCAGCGAGCGACTCGATCACGAAAAGCTCGACAAGAAGACCGCCCTCGCGGTCCTCTCCAGCGACGCCATTTCTTCCGTCGCGTACGCCACCGACCAGACGCTCTTTGTCCTCGGTGGCGCCTTCGGCATGGCGGCGCTCAGCTACGTCGTTCCGATCTCGGCCGTCATCGTCGGTCTGCTCATCCTCGTCGGCATCAGCTACGAGCAGACCGTCCACGCGTACCCCGGCGGCGGCGGCTCCTACACCGTCGCCCGAGAGAATCTCGGCAAGACGCCCGGCCTGATCGCTGCCGCCGCGCTCCTCACCGACTACGTCCTCACCGTCGCCGTGTCGGTGTCCGGCGGCGTGGCGGCCATCACGAGCGCCTACCCCACGCTCGTGCCGCACGCGGTCGCCATCGCGCTCGTCGCCGTCAGCCTCCTCATGGTCGTCAACCTGCGCGGCGTGCGTGAGTCCGGCGCGGCATTCCGTCTGCCCACGTACGGCTTCATCGTCATGATGGTGGCGCTCATTGTGCTCGGCGTCTGGAAGGTCGCGCATGGCGCCCCGCCGCTCACCACCACCGAGTCGCTCAACGTCGACCCGAGCACCGTCAAGCGCTACTCGACGAGCCCCGTCACCGGTTTCGCCCTCGCCTTCCTTCTCATGCGTGGCTTCGCCGAAGGCTGTTCCGCCATGACGGGCACCGAGGCCATCTCCAACGGCATCCAGGCCTTCAAGGCCCCCGCGCAGCGCAACGCCGGCATCACGCTCGCGTGGATGGTTGCCATCCTCGCCGTCTTCTTCCTCGGCACCAGCTACCTCGCCACGCACCTCGGCGCCATGCCCACGCAAAGCGAAACGGTGCTCTCGCGTCTGGGCCACGCGGTCTTCGGCACCGGTTTCTGGTACTACGCGCTCCAGTACGCCACCTTCGCCATCCTCGTGCTCGCGGCCAACACCGCCTTCGCCGACTTCCCGCGCCTCGCCGGCATTCTTGCGCGCGACAAGTACATGCCGGCGCAACTCGCCGCCCGCGGTGATCGCCTCGCGTTCAGCAACGGCATCATGAGTCTCGCCCTCATGGCTGGCGTGCTCATCTGGCTCTTCAATAGTGACACGACCGCCCTCGTGCCCCTCTATGCCGTTGGCGTCTTCGTCTGCTTCACGCTCTCGCAGGCCGGCATGGTCATCCACTGGCGCCGCACGCGGGCGCCCGGATGGCGCTGGCGCGCCACCTTCAACGGCGTTGGCGCAGTCGCCACCGGCATCGTCTCCGTCATCCAGATCGTCACCAAGTTCACCGAGGGCGGCTGGATCGTCGCGGTGCTCATTCCGGTCCAGTATTTCGCGCTCAAGGCCATCAACACGCACTATCGCCGCTTCAAGATCGATGTCGCCTTCCGCGGCCGCAGCCCCATCATGCCGCATGCGCACACCGTCATCGTCGCCATGTCGAGCGTCAACAAGGCGGCCGCCGCCGCGCTCGTCTATGCCACCTCGTTCGCGCGCGACGTGCGCCCCGTGCACGTCGAGGTTGACCCCGAGAACACCCCGCGCCTCCTCGACGACTGGGACCGCTGGGACATCGGCTACGAGCTCGACATCCTGCCGTCACCGTATCGCAGCATCATCCGCCCGCTGGTCGAGTACGTGACGAGCCTCCAGGCCGAAACGCCGGGACTGCTTGTCACCGTCGTCACGCCGGAAGTCGTGCCGCTCCAC
>JAYTVE010000357.1:0-1516 GCA_043744185.1 Gemmatimonadota bacterium
GCGTCGCATCCCAGTCGGGTGGCGACTGGCGCAGCTGCGCGGTGAGCCGAGCGAGGATGCCAGTGGTGCGATGCCGAAACCACTGCTCGATGGAGCGCCCGGCCCGCTTGAGCGGGGAATAGCGGCGGACCGAGGCCGTCATGTGTGCGATCGGCGGTCGACGCCGACGATCAGACGCGCAACGCCTGCGGCAGCGCGGCCACAAATGCCTTCATCTCGTCGGGGGTGCCGATCGAGACGCGCACCCAGTTCGGAAAGTTGGGGAAGGCGCGGCCGACCAGAAAGCCGGCCGTCTCGAACGCCTTGCGCACCTCGGCGTTGGGCCGCTTGGCGTCGAAGTAGACGAAGTTCGCGTGCGACGTGACGACGCGGAGGCCCAGCTTGCGCAGCGCGTCGGTGGTGTACTGCCGACCGGTCGCGTTCTGTTCGGCGCACCAGGTGGTGTACGCCGGATCTTCGAGCGAGGCAGAGACCGCGGCGCAGGCCAGCGGATTTACCTGGCCCATCTGGTAGCCGCCGAGCTTCTGCAGCAGCGCGGGCTTGGCGATGGCGAAGCCGATGCGGACGCCGGCCATGCCGTGAATCTTGGACGCGGTGCGCGAGATGATGACGTCATCGCCCGCCTTCACGAGTTCGATCATCGAGCGGTAGCGGCTGTCGTTCGCGTACTCGTGGTAGGCCTCGTCCACGAGCACCATGGCGCGCGGCGCGGTGGTGCGCACGAAGTCGCGCATCGTGTCGCCGGGGAGCAGCGTGCCGGTGGGGTTCTGCGGGTTGCAGAGGAAGACGAGCCCGGTCTTCGCGCCGATCTTCGCGTCCGTCGTCTTCAGGTCCATCTCGAGCGCGTCGGTCTGCGGCACGCGATGCACCGTCAGCCCCATGACGTCGCCGTAGCGGCCCACTTCTTCGTAGCTCGGCCACGGCGTGATGACCTCCTTGCCGTTGGCCCCGAACGCGGCCACTGCCATCGCGAGTACTTCGCGCGAGCCTTGCGTGAGGAGGACGTGATCCTCGGGCACGCCGTTCTTGGCGGCAAACAGCTTGCGCAGTTCCGCTGCGTGCGGATTGTTGTAGCGATTGTGGTAGCTCCACGCTCCCTCGAAGGCGAGCTTCGCCTTGGGGTTCATGCCGTACGGATTCTCGTTGCGCGCGAGGATCACCGGGCCGCCCGCATTGCGGGCAAAGGCCTCGGCGTTCATGCCGGCCAGCCAGCGCGCAGAGCGCGGCTCGAGGGCGGCCAGGTCGCGCGGCGAGAGCAGCGACGGGAGCGCCGCCGCACCGGCCGCAGCCGCGGTGCCACGCAGGAACGAACGACGGGATGAGCGCGGAGCGAACATGCGGGGCCTCGGGTGGGCAGGGCACGGAGCAATCCGGCGAGCCGCATGTTGCCTGCGACGCGGCGCGCCCATGATCGATCAAGAGGTTACCGCACCGCGCTCGCGCGGGCAACGCCCTGAGTGGGCAGTGCCCGCGCGGCGGGTCAGGCCGGCGCGTGTTGGTGCTTCGGTTCCACGCC
>JAYTVE010000358.1:0-1514 GCA_043744185.1 Gemmatimonadota bacterium
GAGTACCGCTCCGTGTTCACGGGCAGCGGCATGGAGTTCGCGGAGGTGCGCGAGTACCAGCCGGGCGATGAAGTGCGCACCATCGACTGGAACGTCACCGCGCGCATGGGGCGTCCGTTCGTGCGCCGCTACGTCGAGGAGCGCGAACGCACCGTGATGGTGGCCATCGACGCGTCGGCGTCGACGCGCTTCGCGACGTCGGGCCGGTTCAAGAACGAGTTGGCGGCGGAGTTCGCGGCCGTGGTGGCGCTGTGCGCGATCCGCAGCAACGATCGCGTCGGCGGGCTCATGTTCACCGATCGCGTGGAGCACCACGTGCCGCCCGCCAAGGGACGGCGACACGCGTTGCGACTCGTGCGCGACGTGCTGTCGGTGGAGCCGGCGGGGCGTGGAACGGACCTCGCGTCGGCGCTCAATGCCCTCACGCGCATGACGACGCACCGCGCGATCGTGTTCGTGCTGTCCGATTTCGACGCGCCGGATTGGGAGGGAGCGCTCTCGCGCCTCGCGCGCCGGCACGACACGATCGCGGTGCCGATGGAGGACCCCGCCGAACGACTGCTGCCCGACGCCGGCGTGGTGCGCTTCGTGGATCCGGAGTCGGGGGTCGAAGTCGAGGCCGACACGAGCGACCCGCGCCTGCGCGCGGCGTACGCGGAGCAGGTGTGCAGCGAGCGCGCGGCGCGCTCGGCGGCGTTCCGCCGTGCGCGCGTGGACGAGATTCCCGTTCGCACGGATCGTGGCTACGCGCGCGAGCTGCTGGCGTTCTTCCGGCGGCGCTTGGCGCGCCGGGGCGGGCGCAAGTGAACGCCGTGCGACACTCGGCGCTGCGCGTCGTTGTCGCGCGCGCACTCGCGGTTGCAATTGCGTGCACGATGTCGTCGCACGTCTTGGCGGCGCAGCAGGCGACCGTGACGGTCAAGCCCGAGCGCGCCACCATCGGCGATCCCGTGGTGCTGACCGCGCGCGTGGTTGCACCCGTCGGGTCGGTGATCGAGTTCCCGAGCGTCGTCAACGTTGGTGAGTCTGTCGAGGCGCTCGATCCGCGCGTGGTGCACGTGCGTGCGGGCGGCAACGAAGTGGTGGCCGAAGCGACGTGGCGACTCGTCGCGTGGGATACGGGCTCGCACGCGCTGCCGCTCGCCGATGCGACGATCACGGCCGGTGGTGTCCTTACCCGGGTGCCGTTGCCCACCATGATGCTCGCGATCGAGTCGGTGCTCCCCGTCGACACGACGAAGCGTGCGCCCAAGCCGCACCGCGACATCGTGGCCACCGAGGCGCCGTGGTGGGATCGCTGGTCGCCCATCATCGTGCCGCTGCTTGTGCTGGCGCTCGCTTGGGCAATCTGGAAGCGGAACCAGAGGGAGCGACCGGCCCCGCCGACGGCGCGCCGCGATGCCGATTCGGCGTTCGAGCGGCTTGAGGCGGGCGCGATCGGGGCTGCGGGAGAGCCCGCACGCGAGGTGGCCATCGCCACGGAGATCGTGCGCGACTTCCTCGCGGCGCGCTTT
>JAYTVE010000359.1:0-4798 GCA_043744185.1 Gemmatimonadota bacterium
ACTCGCACGCATCGCACGTCGGGTCGGGGCCCGATGCGGCACGTCGCCTGACGTGGGCGCTGATCATCACGCTGCTGTTTCTGGTGGCGGAGGTGGTGGGCGGCATCCTGTCCAATTCGCTGGCGCTGCTGGCGGATGCCGGGCACATGTTCACAGATGCTGGGGCGCTGGCGCTGTCGCTGTTCGTGGCGTGGTATGCAAAGCAACCGTCGAATTCGCGGAAGACGTACGGCTACATCCGCCTGGAGATTCTGGCCGCGTTCGTGAACGGGGCCACGCTGCTCGCGATCTCGGCGTGGATCACGTTCGAGGCGGTGCTCCGTTTGCGGACACCCGAGCCCACGCAGGGCGGGATGATGCTTGCCGTCGCCGTGGCCGGGCTCGGGGCCAACCTCGTGGCGGGGTGGATGCTGCGGCCGCGCGACGGCGACTCGCTCAACATGCGCGGTGCCTACCTGCACATTCTGGGTGACCTGCTGGGGTCACTCGGCACGGTGGCGGCGGCGCTGATCATCCGGCAGACCGGCTGGACGAAGGCGGATCCGATCGTGTCGATTCTCACGACCCTGCTGATCGTCCGCAGTTCATGGGCGCTGGTGCGCGAATCGGTGGACATCTTGATGGAAGGCGCGCCGTCGCACATTTCCTGCGATCAGGTCCGGACGGCACTGGCCGATATTCCGGGAGTTGAGGAGGTTCACGACCTCCACGTGTGGACGCTCACGTCCGGGGTCGTGGCAATGAGTGCGCATGCGGTGGTGCCCGACGCCGACCGCCATCAGTCGGTGCTGGTGGCCGCGCATGACACGGTGGCCCGGTTCGGGATCCACCACGTAACGGTCCAGCTGGAGCGCGACCCGCTGCGGGACCGGGAACTGCATTTGCACGCCTGAGCACCACCCGGTTTTATTGAGGGGGCGAATCGCCCCCCATCGCGCGCCCCGTCCTGCCACCCACCCCACGACCGATGGCCCAGCTCGATCGCCTCCTCTCGGTGATGGTCACCAACAAGGCGGACTCCATCCAGCTCGTGGAGGGAGACGTCGCGAAGATGTTGATGGCTGTAGGCGAGCCGCGCCCGATGACCAAGACGCCGCTGACGGGCCCACAGGTGCTGGCGCTGCTTTCGGAAATTGCGCCCCTGGAGGACCGCGCCAAGCTGAGCTCCGGGCAGGGAACGACGTTCCGCTACGACAACGAGGACGGAACGTTCGGTATCCGCGCGCGGAAGGGGGAGACCGGGTGGATGGTGAGCCTGGCCGTGGACGCGCACGGGGATTTCCAGCGGATGACGGGGACGTTCCGCGCGATGTCGGATGTGCCGAACGCACCGGCAACGCCGGGCAAGGGCACGCCCGTGGCTGCGAGCGTACCGGGGGAGCCGGTTGCTCCGGTCGGAGTGCCGGTTGGCTTCGGTGTGGCGAGCGCGACGCCGGGCCTACGGCAGTCGCGCATCATCCGCATGCAGAGCACGGTGCCGGTTGAGGAGGCGAAGACGGAGATCGACGCGCTGCTGGTGCTGCTGGTGCAGAAGGGCGGCTCGGACCTCCACCTGCGCGTGGGCGAGCCACCGGTGATCCGCCTGCACGGCGAGATGATGCGCATCGAGGGCAAGCGGCCCATCGAGGACGAGATGCTGCGGGCGATGCTCTTCTCGATCATGCCCGAGAAGAACAAGATGGAGTTCGCGGAGACCAACGATTCGGACTACGCGTACGAGATCGACGGGGTGGCGCGTTACCGCTGCAACGCGATGATGGAACGGAAGGGCATGGCGGCGGTGTTCCGCGTCATCCCGGCCACGGTGGTGACCGTTGAGCAGATGAAGGTCACGCAGGAAGTGCAGAACCTCTGCTACTTGACCAAGGGGCTGGTGCTGGTGACGGGGCCGACGGGCTCGGGCAAGTCGACGACGCTCTGCGCGCTCGTCGACCTCGTGAACCGTTCGCGCACCGATCACATCATCACGATCGAGGACCCGATCGAGTTCGTGCACCCGAACAAGAACTGCATCGTGACGCAGCGGCAGGTCGGGGTGCACACCAACTCGTTCAAGAGCGCGTTGCGCGCGGCACTGCGCGAGGACCCCGACATCATTCTCGTCGGCGAGTTGCGCGACCTCGAGACGACGGCGATCGCGATCGAGACGGCGGAAACGGGCCATCTCGTGTTCGGCACGTTGCACACGACGACGGCGCCGAGCACGGTGGACCGCATCATCGACCAGTTCCCGGCGGACCGCCAGGATCAGGTGCGCACGATGCTGTCGGAGTCGCTCAAGGGCGTGATCTCGCAGACGCTGTGCAAGAAGATCGGCGGCGGCCGCGTGGCGGCGCGCGAGATCATGCTCGGCATGCCCGCGATCTCGAACCTGATCCGCGAGGGCAAGACGTTCCAGCTGCCGGGCGTGATCCAGACGTCCAAGCGGCTCGGCATGATCACGCTCAACGACGCGCTCATCGAATACGTGAACGACAAGGTGGTCGAGCCCAAGGAAGCGTACATGAAGGCGGTCGAAAAGGTCGGCTTCCTGAATCAGCTCAAGCAGGCGGGGCACGACACGAGCTTCATCGACAGTGAAGAAGGGATGAGCGGGAACAGCACGCCGCCGGGCGGTGCTGGCAAGCCGGGCGAGAAGACGCCGGCGCGGCCACCACTCCGGCGGTAGCGATCACCAGCGCCGCCGTTACTCGTACGCCAGCGCGGCCGCTGTCGTGATGCGCATGGCCCTGGCGGCGGGCCAGAGGCAGGCAGGGAACGACACCGCCAGCACGATGGCGAGCCACGCGAACACGCCGACGGTGTTGGGTACGAGCGACACCGGCACCTCGAACATGATGCGCGCGAAGGCGCGCTCGAGCACGATGCTCATCGGCAGCGAGAGCGGGATGGCGAGCGCCCAGCCGAGCAGCGTGACAACCAAGCCTTCCACCTGAATCATCGTGAGGATGGCGCCGTGGCGCGCCCCGATGGCGCGCAGGACGCCGATCTCTCGCGTGCGTTCGAGGACGCCCAGGCTCATCGTGCTTGCGAGCCCCAGGCCGCCCACGATGATCATGAGTTGCGACATGAGCCCGAGAAAGGACGCGACCATCAGGAGGTGGTCCTCGAGCGCGCCGCGGCCGGCCTGCACGAGGTTGGTGGAGCCCACCAGCAGCCCCGCGGCTTCGTAGCGCGCGCGCAGGCGCTGAATGAGGTCGAGTTGCATTGCGGGGTTGGTCGAGGCGAGTCGCAGCGCGACGGTGCCGACGGTGCTGTCACCCGTGGCGCGCGCGAGGGCGCGGCGCGTGACGTACGCGTTGGCCGCCGGACCCGCCGAGGCGATGCCGACCACCATCCAGCTGTGCGTGGCGCCCGCGATGAGCAGGGGCACGCGCGCGCCGAGGACGAGTTCCGGTTCCTCCTCGAGCAGACGCGGGGTGACGACGATGCCATCGCTGTCGGCCTCGGTGAGCCAGCGGCCCGCCGACACGGGAAACACGACCAGTTTCGTGCTGGCCGGGAGCGCCGTGATGCCGAAGGTCGCACGGGGAAGCGAATCGGTGCTGAGCACGGCCGCGCGCGCGCCGCTCCAGGCCTCAGCGGCGTCCACGCCCGGTTCGCTGGTGGCAACGGCGAGCAACGAGTCCGCTGCGTGGCGCTGCTCGAAGCGGACGGAGAGCTGGTAGCGCAGTTCGTCGTCGAACAGTGCGCTCACGGAAGCACGGATCGATGCGCGGAGGTTAAACGCGCCCAGAAAGACCGCGCCGCCCGTGGCGAGCGTGAGGAGCGTGAGCACCATGCGCTCGCGCTTGCGAAAGGCGTTGCGAAGCGAGAGCAGGAGCGGGCGCGCGAGCCCGCTGGCGCCGAAGAGTGGGCCTGCGGCCGACGCGGGGGCGCTCCCCAGGCCGGCATCACGCAACGACTCCGATACGCTCACCGCGCACCCTCGACGGACCGGCACGAGCGCGGCGAGCACTGGAAGGAGCGCGCCGCCCGCGAGTTGCACCACGAAGCACCATCTGGGAATCGGCGTGCTCCCCACCTCGAAGTTGAGCAGCGATGACGAGAACGCTGCGTAGCCGCGCCCGATGAGCGCGGCGGCGGGGATGGCGACGACGCACGACACGAGCCCGAGCGCGAGGGCGAGCCCCAAGTACATGGCCGAGAGCTGCGCGGGTGAGGCACCGAGCGTCTTCATGATGCCGATCTCGCGCTGCTGTCCGGCCAACATGCCGGTGATCAGGTTGACCACGAGAAAGCCGCTCAGGAGCAAGAGGACGAGGCCGAACGCTCCCTGCGTGAAGAGCAGCGAGTCCATCTGCGCCTGGTGTTCGTGGTGCCCGGGCACGGGGACGATCACGTCGCGCACGTGCGCGCCCTGCGCCTCCACGACGGTGCGGGCGCGCGCGGCGACGCGCCGGATGGCATCGCGATCGTCGGCGCCCTCGCGTACGAGCATGCGCAGCTCGTTGGGGGTGGGATCGCCACCGAGTGCGATGATGGTGGCGGGACTGACGAAGCCATAGACTACATGCTCCATCCAGCCGGGCGCGAGCGTGCCGTCGCGCGCCATGCCGGTGACCGGGAGGGTGAGCGGCGCGCCGTTGCCCACGCGCAGCGCGACGGTACCGCCGGGGTGCACGTTGGCGAAATCGGCGGATGAATGTTCGATGACAAACGCGCCGTCCGGCGCAGGCCACGCGCCGAAGTCGCCAACCACGCGACCAATCGTGTGCGACGCGATATCGGCGGCCACGAAGAGCATCGCCGTGCGCGTCGTACCATCGGCGATGACGGTGGCCAGCACCGTCCGCCG
>JAYTVE010000360.1:0-1512 GCA_043744185.1 Gemmatimonadota bacterium
GCAGGTTCGCCGCCGGGCCTCGTAGGGTTCGCTCGAGATCCTGTGCGATGGCGACCGCCTCGGCCTCGGTCCAGGCCGGCAACAAGCCCGCATGCACCATGAGGTTGGGGGGCTCATATACGATGAGGGGCTGCTGTCGCAGCCAACGGAGCAAGATCTCCCGATCGTTGGCGTCGAGGACATCGTCGAGGGTGTCGCGGCTCTTGGCGCCCGCCAGCTCCATCGCGCGGGCGAGCAGGTGGAGATCGTGGTTTCCCAGGACGACACGCGCGCGGTCGCCAAGATCCTGGGCGTAGCGCAAGACGTCGGCGGAGCGCGGCCCACGGTTGACCAGGTCACCGGCCAGCCACAGCCGGTCCTTGCGCGGATCGAAGCCCGTCTGCGCGACGAGCTTGCGCAGCGTGCGATAACAGCCTTGAATGTCGCCGACGGCGTAGGTCGCCATCGCCCATAGATGCATCGGATGGCCCCCTCGTGACAAGCCCCTCCCCGGCGTCAACTACATTTCCCCATCTGCGACAACTACACTTCCCCATCGGGTTAGCAGTGCTGGGGCCGCATCTTCGCGGCGGTTTTTCTCCTCTCCTTGCGACGTAGGTGGTGTGGGGCAGCTGGCAGCACCGCCCAGTAGGGCTACGGGACGGCGGCGGCGAAGCCGGCGAGCGAAGCGAGCGAACCACCGTCCCGTAGCCCTACTGGGCGCCGGAAATTTCGAGGAGGGTCCCCTGCCAGTGTCGGTGAGCTATGCATCGTGGGTTGCGTCGTCGGGAGCGGGGACGGAGCTGCCGGCGGCTTCGTTGCGAGTCTTGGCCGCCTCGCTGCGGTAACTGGCGCCGGTCAGCTCCAGGATGATCGCGTGGTGGACGATGCGGTCGATCGCAGCCGCGGTGGTCAGCGGGTCTTTGAAGATCCGGTCCCACTGCGAGAAGACGAGATTGCTGCTGATCATGACGCTCCTGCGCTCGTAGCGCGCGGCGAGGAAGGTGAAGAGCACCTCCATCTCTTCGCGGTCCTGCTGGATGTACCCGATGTCGTCGATGACGACGGCGTCGAAGGCATCGAGGCGCTCCAGCTCCTTCTCCAACGCGAGCGCCTTCTTCGCGGCGAGGAGGCGCTGGACGAGGGCGAACGCGGGAAGAAAGAGCACCTTGAGCCCGCGCTGGATCAGCTCGTGGCCGATGGCGCAGAGCACGTGCGTCTTCCCCCGGCCGGGCAAGCCAAATGCCAGCACGTTTTCTCCGCTACGCGCGAAGGCGCCTTCGACGAGCGTGGGTAGTTGACGCCGGATCGCCGCGGGCAGTCGCGCGGTGTCCAGCGTCGCGAGTGTCTTGCCGGGAGGAAGGCCCGACTTTTCACGAATCCGATCGACGCGGCGGCGCTTGCGCTCGTCGAGCTCAAGCTCGGCGAGATGGTGCAGATACGCCTCGAACCCCCAGCCCTCTTTCTCGGCGCGCTCGGCGACCTCGGCGTGGTAGCGAACAAAGCTCGGGAGCTTCAGGGCGCGGAGCAGGA
>JAYTVE010000361.1:0-1507 GCA_043744185.1 Gemmatimonadota bacterium
TACAGTCCCCGCTACCTGTTTCTCGTGCCCGGGGCCTTGATGTCGCTGATCGGGCTCGCGGTGGTGGCGTGGCTCCTGCCGGGCCCGCGCGTGGTGGCCGGTGTGGGCTTCGACGTGCACACGATGCTGTTCGCGGCAGCGGCGGTGCTGTTGGGGGCGCAGAGCGTGCTCTTTGCCGTCTTCACCAAGACGTTCGCGTCGCAGGAAGGGCTGGTGCCGTCCGATCCGCGCGTGGACCGGCTCTACCGGTATGTGACGCTCGAGACGGGGCTGATCGTGAGCAGCGTGGTGCTGCTCGCGGGACTCGCGCTGGCGGTGTTGAGCCTGACGAGTTGGGCCGAGCGCGGCTACGGGGCGATGGACGTGGGGCGTACGATGCGAATCGTGATACCGGCGATGCTGCTGATGGTGCTCGGCGCGCAGGGGGTGTTGGCGAGCTTCTTCTTGAGCGTGCTCGGGCTGCGGCGGAGGTAGCGCGAGGAGAAGCAGGTCCTTCGCTGCGCTCAGGACGACGTCACTTCACGAAGGTATTGAAGCGCACGATGTGCCAGAACGCGGCGACGCCGTCCTTCCACGAGATCTTCTTGCCCTCGGCGTAGGTGCGGCCGGAGTAGGAGATGGGGACCTCGTAGATGCGCGCGTTGGCCTGCGCGAGGCGTGCGGTGACCTCGGGTTCGAACCCGAAGCGGTCCGACGTGAGGTGCAGCGATCGCGCGAGGTCACCGCGCATCGCCTTGTAGCACGTCTCCATGTCGGTGAGGTTCAGGTTCGTGAACATGTTGCTGAGCGTGGTGAGCGCCGAATTCCCCACGGAGTGCCAGAAGTAGAGCACGCGGTGCGGGCCGCCGAGGAAGCGCGAACCAAAGACGGCATCGGCGCGACCGTCGATGAGCGGCTCCATCAAGGCGGACCAGTCGGACGGGTCGTACTCGAGATCGGCGTCCTGCACGATCACGACAGAGCCCGTGCTCGCCTTGATGGCCGTGCGGATGGCGGCGCCCTTGCCGCAGTTCACCGGCTGATGGATGACGACGTCCACCTTGCCCTCAGTCTTGAGGCGATCGAGAATCTCGCCCGACTGGTCGCTCGACATGTCGTTGACGCAGATGAGCTCGAGGGGGATGCCTTGGGCGCGCACGAGGTCGACCACTGTTTCGATGGTCTTCTCCTCGTTGTAGACGGGCACGAGCACCGAGAGGCGGAACTCCTCGCGCGGGATCGGAGAGCGACCGCGCGTGCGCGCGGCGGCACCGAGCAGTGCGTCGAGCTTCGCCATCAGCGGAACCTCAGGTAAGGGGGACGTGCCCCATGAGGGCGGCCAGAATCGCCTTCTGCACATGCAGGCGATTTTCCGCCTCGTCCCAGACGCGACTCCACGGCCCGTCGATGACCTCAGCCGCGACTTCTTCGCCGCGGTGCGCCGGGAGGCAGTGGAGGAAGATCGCCTCGCGTGTGGCGCGGCGCATCAGTGGGCCGTCCACGACGAACCCCTCGAACGCCTTGGCGC
>JAYTVE010000362.1:0-1507 GCA_043744185.1 Gemmatimonadota bacterium
CCAACTCTGCGCGTACGAACAACCGTGCGAGCGCATGGGCTTCTTGACCTGCTTGTAGTAGCCGTCGAGCCAGAGCGCCTGCTCGCGCGTGGTCTGGTAGTCCACGAAGACGCCGTTCTTGATGATGTCGAACGATTCGGGCACCACGCCGTCATCGTCCCATCCGCACGCCGCGAGCGAACCCGGCTGCGAACGATCACCGCGGATGTTCATGAGACTCGAACCGAACTTGAGCTTGCCGAGCACCTTCTCGGGCGGGAACACGAAGCTCGTGCCGGCGTAGTTGGCCTCGTAGCCCATGGCGCGGTCGAGCTCGGTGGGGTGCGCCACGCTCTCGTGAATGGTCAACCACAAATGCGACGGATGCAGCACGAGGTCATAGCGACCGACCTCCACCGGCTTGGCCGACAGCTTCTCGACCGCCTGCTGCGCCCACTTGGTCCCGTTCTCGATCAGGTTCGCTTCCGTCACATGCTCGTAGCCGCGCCCCATGGGCGCGATGTCGTTGCTCGCGCGCGTCTGGAAATCCTTGAAGTCCTTCGAGACGGCCGTGACCGTCATGCTCGGCTGCGTCCGGATGATCGTCTGCGCGACGAGCGTCCCTTCGCTATTGGCGTACGTCTTCTCGTCCTTGAGGAAGAACATCGACGAGTTGACGAAGCGCGCCTGCGGCACCTTGAGCGCGGCCTCGTTGGCCGCGAGCAACAGCGCCACCTTCTCCTCAATCGGAACGGTGAACGGATCCACCTTGGCGTCGGAGCGCCACGTTCCCTTCTGGTTGCCGGGAGCGGGCGCGAGCGTGACCGGCTTGCGGCCCGGCGCCTTGTTGGCCTTGGCCTGCGCGGCTGCTTGGCGCGCCACGCGCGTCACGGCGTCTGCGGACAGTTCGCTCGTGGCCGCGAAGCCCCACGACCCGTCCACGAGGACGCGGACGCCGATGCCGAACGTCTCGTTGTCCGACAGGCCGCCGACGCGGCGCTCCCGCGTAAAGATCGTCTGGACGCGACCGAGGCTGATGCGCGCGTCAGCGTACGAGGCGCCCGCGGCCTTGGCGGCGTCGAGCGCCTTCATGAGCAACTCGTTGACCGCCGGATCGCCCGGCGAGGGGGGCAGCACGAGGCGCGAGGCGCGCTCGGCAGCGTCTGCGCGCGTACCCGTCAGCGCGAGCGCGGCGGCAGCAGCAGAGGTGGTGCGAACGAAATCCCGGCGACTGGTCGTCACGGTCTTCCCGGTTTGGGTGTATGAAGTTCATGAATCCGGTCAGCTCAGGAAACCAAACCCGGCTGGCCCCGTTCTAACGCACAGGACATGATATCACGCTATACAACGCTTCCGGGCCCAGGGGCGTTGTCCTGCCGTTCCCCATCCCCGAACTTGTCCCGAGTGACCGCCCTGACGCCGCCCCCCACCGCCGCCGAGCGCGACGCCCTCCTTGCCGCTGCCGCCCGCCTCCGGACGGAGGTGCAGAAGCGCATCGTCGGGCAGGGAGCCGTGCTCGACGAGCTCC
>JAYTVE010000363.1:0-4767 GCA_043744185.1 Gemmatimonadota bacterium
CTGGACATGCGCCACATCGGCCCGCTGCCGACCAGTTGGGTGCAAGGACACGCGGTGTGGCACGTGCTGGGTGCGGTGGCCGGCTGGCAATTGGCGCGCTACTACGAGCCACGGTCGGACTGAGCGAGACGAAGCGCGCCATCTGGCTCCACTGAAGATTTGGCGGTACTCTCCAAGGGTTAGACGTTCACTCACGGCCATCCGCCCCCGGAGTCCCGATGTTCCGCTCTCGCTCGCTGGTCGCACGCATCGTCGCGTGCACCACCTTCGCTGCGCCAGCCGCGCTCGGCGCGCAGGCCACCGCGCCCAAGGTTTCTCCCGACGCTTACAAGGCGCTCCACTGGCGCAACCTCGGCCCTGAAGGGAACCGGTTCAGCACCGGGGTGGGCGTCGTTGGTGAACCATACACGTACTACGTGGGCGCGGCGTCGGGCGGCATCTGGAAGACCACCGACGGCGGCGTGCACTGGGCCAGTCTCTTCGATAGCCAGCCGGTGCAGAGCATCGGCGCGCTCGCGGTGTCGCGCAGTGATCACAACGTGGTTTGGGCGGGCACCGGCGAAGCGCACATCCGCAGCCACATCTCGATCGGTCAGGGCATCTTCAAGTCCACCGACGCCGGCAAGACGTGGACGCTCATGGGGCTCGAGAAGACAGGACGCATCGCGCGCGTGGTCATTCACCCAACCGATCCGAACACGGTGCTCGCCTGTGCGCTCGGCACCGCCTATGGTCCGCAGCAGGAGCGCGGCGTCTATCGCACCAGCGACGGCGGCGCCACCTGGACCAAGGTGCTCTTTACCGACGAGAACTCGGGTTGCTCCGACCTGGCCATGGATCCGTCCAATCCGCGCATCCTGTTTGCCGGCATGTGGACAATCGAGATCCACACGTGGGGACGCCAGAGCGGTGGCCAGGGCAGCGGGCTATTCACGTCGCGCGACGGCGGCGTGACGTGGGCGCGCGTGAAGGGCAACGGCCTGCCGACGAAGAAGATCGGCAAGACGGTGGTGGCCATCGCGCCATCGAACCCGCAGCGCGTGTACGTGATGATGGAAACCGGCGACGGCATTCCGCTCAACGGCGAGGAAACCGAGAACGGCCAAGTATGGCGTTCCGACGATGGCGGCGTGAAGTGGACGCTCGCCACGCGCGACCGGAACGCGATGGGGCGCGCGCACTACTACTCGCGCATTGCCGTGAGCCCTGCTGATGAAGACGAGACCTACTTCCTCACGGCTTCGTACTCCAAGTCCATCGATGGGGCGCGCACGATCGTGGTGCAGCAGGGGGGCGAGGCCCCCGGCGGCGACCACCACGACATCTGGATTGATCCGACCAACGCGGACCGGATGATCGTGGCACACGACCAGGGACTCTCGATCTCGATCAACCGCGGGAAGACCTGGTTCCGTCAGCGCCTCAAGAACGCGCAGATCTACCATGTGACCGTGGACAACGCGATTCCGTACAACGTCTTCGGCAACAAGCAGGACGAACCGACGTATCGCGGCCCGAGCAACAGCCGCGTGTTCGGCTTCGGCGGCCGGAGCGGTGGCATTTCGCGCGGCATGTGGCACTCGGTGGGCGGCGGCGAGAGCGGCTGGGCCACGCCTGATCCGACCGACAACAACGTCATCTGGAGCACCGCGTCGGGTTCCGGCATGGTGGGCGGCATCGTGGTGCGCTTCGAGGAGAGCACGCGCCAGTTCCGGAACGTCGAGGTGTGGCCGTATCAGTCCAACGGCCCCGCCAAGGACGTGAAGTACCGTTTTGTGTGGGACGCGCCGTTCCTCATCAGCTCATTCGACCACAACACGATCTACACGGGCAGCCAGCACGTGCACCGCACGACCGACGGCGGGCAGAGCTGGCAGGTGATCAGCCCCGATCTCACGCTCAACGATCGCAGCAAGATGGGAAGCTCGGGTGGCCTCACGCCCGACAACATCGGCGTCGAGTACTCGGGGGTGGTGTACGGCATTGCCGAGTCGCCGATCACGAAGGGGATGCTCTGGGTGGGCACCAACGATGGACAGGTTCAGCTCACCCGCGACGCTGGCGCAACGTGGACCAACCTGACGAAGAACGTGACGGGGATTCCCGCGTGGGGCAGCGTGCGCAGCCTCGCCGCCTCCAAGTGGGATGCGGCCACGGCGTTCATTGCCGTGGACGCGCATCAGGAGAACAACCGCGATCCGTTCGTCTTCCGCACCACGGACTACGGCCGCACATGGAAGATGATCGTGAGCGGAATCACGAAGAGCAACCTGAGCTATGCCAAGGTGATCATCGAAGATCCCACGCGACGCGGCATGCTCTACCTCGGCACCGAGAACGCCATCTACCTCTCGTATGACAATGGCGACACGTGGCAGACACTGCAGAACGACCTGCCGCAGGCGCCGGTGTCGGGCATCCAGGTACAGCAGCACTTCAACGATCTCGTGATCAGCACGTACGGCCGCGGCTTCTGGATTCTCGATGACATCACGCCGCTACAGCAGATGACGCCCGAGATCGCGGCGGCGAGCGCGCATCTCTTTTCGCCGCACGCCACGTACCGCTTCCGTCCGATCACGGCGCCGAGCACCACGTACGATGACCCGGCCACGGGTGAGGATCCGGAGTATGGCGCGGCCATCACGTATCACCTCAAGGACGCGGCCAAGGTGGCGCCCAAGCTCACGATCATCGATGCGCAGGGGCAGATTGTGCGCTCGCTCGACGGCACGAACAAGGCGGGCATGAACCGCGTGTACTGGGACCTGCGCGACACGCCGAGCTCGGAGCTGCGCCTCCTCACGAGTCCGATGTTTGCGCCGTACATCGCGGTGGGGCCGAACGGACGCGAGGCGGGCTCGCCGCGCGTGGCGATCCTCATGCCGCCGGGCACGTACACCGTGAAGCTCACGGTGGACGGCACCGACTACACGCGTCCGCTCGAGGTGCGGAAGGACCCGAACTCGACCGGCACCGACGCGGAGATCGCAGAGCAGGTGAAGGTCATCTCGGCCATCCGGCGCGACATCGAGGAGGCGAACACGGCCGTGCGGCGCGCCGAAGCGGTGCGGTCACAGCTCGAGGCGCTTATTCGCGTGGCGGGCGAGGCGGACGTGACGGCATCGGCCAAGGCGCTCGACGCGAAGATCACCGAGGTGGAGATGACGCTCATCGACCTGCGCCTCACGGGACAGGGGCAGGACGGCGTACGGTTCGGCGGCAAGTTGCTCTCGCGGCTCGGCTACCTGTCGAACGGCGCGAGCACGTCGGACTTCCGGCCGACCAACCAGCACGTGGAGGTCGAGCAGCAGCTCAGTGGCGAAGTCGCGGAGCAGGTACGCGCACTGGAGCAGCTGTTGCAGAAGGAGTTGCAGCCGTTCAACGACCAGTTGAAGGCGAAGGGGCTGCCGACGATTCTCGACAGGGCGAAGGCGGCACGGGTCATTCCGTAGTCATGGCAGCGTCGCCTTTCCTGTGGTCGGCTCGTAGGTGCTCCCCGCCGGCAGCACATGCAGCTGCATGCCGGTGCCGCCGAGCGGCGTGTTTGCCTTCGTGACGCGCTTCGCGCGCCGCGCATCGTAGATCGTCACGACGCTCGCACCCGCCACGCGCCATCGGCCACTGGGTTCGACGATGAGCGCCGTCGACTCGTCGATTCCGGCGCCCAAGTGAGGCTCGCGCTCGAGCACGAGCGAGATGAGCCGGTTGTGCCGCTTGCGGCGCAGGAAGTGTTGGTCGATGATCGCGTTGGACAGCAGCGCGAAGCCGTCCTCGGTGATCGTGTTGTCACGCGCGACCGTGAGCCAATGCTCGGTGGAGTCTGACGGCGGACGTGCGCCGCCCGGGTGGCGTTCATCGCCGGTGAGCATGACCGCGCTCATGACCGCCGCGCCGGCCGAGGTTCCGCCGATGACGGCGCCTGCGGAGAAGCGCGCACGAATGGCGTTCAGCGTGCGCGTGCCGCGGAGCGCATTGGCCAGCCGCACCTGATCGCCGCCGCCAAACCAGACACCGGTGGCGCCATCGAGCAGGTGCGCGATGGAGTCGGTGTTGGCCTCGGCGTTGTTGACGTACACGTTGCGCGCGGTGGCGCCGAGCGCGCGCAGGTCGGCCGCCTTCTCTTCACCGCTCGTGGCGCCCGACTCGCTGGCCATGGCGAAGACGATGATGTGTGCCTTGCCGCGGCCACCGGCGGTGCGCACGAACTCCTCGACGAGCGCGTCGGGCTGCGGGCCGCCGCCGACGATGAAGAGGGTGCCGTGGGCGCGCTGCGCGCTGGCGGGGAGGGCCAGCGCGCAGCAGACGAGCAGGGCGACGAGCGCGGTGCGGTGGTTCACTAGCGCACGAGCTTCTTGTACTTGATCCGGTGCGGCTGGTCCGCGTCCGGGCCCTTCCGCTTCTTCAGGTCCTCGATGTACGACTGGTAGTTGCCCTCGTACCACACCACTTCCGAATCGCCCTCGAAGGCGAGGATGTGCGTGGCCACGCGGTCGAGGAACCAGCGATCGTGCGAAATGATCACCGCGCAGCCGCTGAAATCGAGCACTGCATCTTCGAGCGCGCGTAGCGTGTCCACGACGAGGTCGTTGGTCGGCTCGTCGAGCATGAGCAAGTTGCCGCCCGTCATGAGCGTCTTGGCCAAGTGCAGCCGGTTGCGCTCGCCGCCCGAGAGGTTGGCCACGAGCTTCTGCTGGTCGGCACCGCGGAACCCGAAGCTCGATGCGTACGCGCGGCTGTTCATCTCCTTCTTGCCCACGGGCAACA
>JAYTVE010000364.1:0-1503 GCA_043744185.1 Gemmatimonadota bacterium
GATCGCGAGAAGGGACTCGTGATCTTCACGCCGAACCTCGGCTGGCGCGACTTCCCGCTGCGCGACCGGATCGCGAGCGCGGTGGGGCTGCCGGCCACGCTGGACAATGATGCCAATTGCGCGACCGTCGGCGAGTGGTGGCTCGGCGCCGCGCAGGGCGGCAACAACGTCATCGGCATCACGATCGGCACTGGCATCGGTGGTGGACTGATCCTCCACGGCGAGCTGTATCACGGCGCGTCGGACATCGCCGGCGAGATCGGCCACATCACGATTGACAGCACGGGGCGCCTCTGCGGCTGCGGCAACTATGGCTGTCTCGAGGCGTACGCGTCGGGACCGGCCATCGCGCAGCGCGCGCGGGAACTGCTGGCAGGCAACGAACCGAGTTCGCTCACGGCCAAGGTGGAGGGCAAGCTCGAGCAGCTGACCGCGCGCATCGTGTACGACGCCGCGAAGGAAGGCGACTTCCTCGCGCGCCTCGTAGTGCGCGACACTGCGCGCTTCCTCGGTGCCGGCGTGGCCAACCTGCTCAACATCTTCAACCCGGACGTGGTGGTGCTCGCGGGCGGCGTGGCGATGGCGGGCGACACGTTGTTCGAGCCGCTGCGCGCGGAGGTGCGTCGTCGCGCCTTCCGACCGGCGGTGGAAGCCTGCCGCATCGTGCCAGGTACGCTCGGCGATGCCGCTGGCGTCCTCGGTGCGATCGCCACCTTCATCGCGCAGTCGCCGGGGACCGTGTGAGAACACGCCGACTCGGCGTGATCGGCACCTTCGTCTGGGACAAGATTCACGGCCGAGACCCGGTCGCCCCGGTCGTTGAGGAGTGGGGCGGCATCACGTATGCGCTCGGCGCCCTCGACGCGGCGTTGCCCGCGGGTTGGGAGATCGTGCCGCTCGTGAAGGTCGGGGAGGATCTCGCGCGCGAAGCGCGGGCCTTCCTCGGCACGATGCGCCACCTCGCGGCGGACGCGCACCCGATCGTGGTGCCGTTCCCGAACAACCGCGTCACGCTTCGCTATCTCGACAGTGCGCGGCGCACCGAGGTGCTGTCGGGCGGCATCCCAGCGTGGAGCTGGCTCGGACTCAAGCCGCTGCTGTCGAATCTTGATGCACTGTACATCAACCTGATCAGCGGTTGGGAGCTGGATCTGGAGACGGCGCTGCTCATCCGTCAACATTTTGCTGGACCGATCTATCTCGACATTCACTCGCTATTACTCGCGCGCCAGGCTGACGGGCTCCGCACGCCGCGTCACTTGAGTGCCGAGGAGGTCGTCGGCTGGTGTCGTACGGCGGATCTGCTGCAGGTGAACGAAGATGAGCTCGCGTTGCTCGCGGCCGATCCGCTCGCGCTCGCGGCCACGGCACTCGCCCACGGGGTGCGCGCGCTCACAGTGACACTCGGAGCGCGCGGCGCGGTGTACGTCGCGGCACCCGGATTCGACGTGCTCGCGGACCGCGCGACGCCGGTTGCGCAAGGGGGCACTATTCGCACGGCGC
>JAYTVE010000365.1:0-1500 GCA_043744185.1 Gemmatimonadota bacterium
ATCGCGATCGGCACCGGTGCAGCGTTCGTGTACTCGGTAGTGGCGACGGTCGCGCCGTCGCTCTTTACCGACAATGGGCTCACGCCGGACGTCTATTATGAGGCGGTCATCATCATCACCGCGCTCATCCTTACCGGCAACGCGTTCGAGGCACGCGCCAAGCGCAACACGGCCTCCGCACTGCGTGCCCTCGTGCATCTGCAACCCACGTCGGCGCGCGTGGTGCGCTTCGGTCAGGAAATCGATGCGCCCGTCGAGACGGTCGAAGCCGGCGAGATCGTCATCGTGCGGCCGGGCGAACGGCTACCGGTCGACGGTGAGATCGTCGCGGGCGACAGCGCCATCGACGAGTCCATGCTGACGGGCGAGTCGATGCCGGTAGCCAAGAAACCGGGCGATCGCGTCATCGGCGGTACCATCAACGGCACGGGCGCCTTCCGCTACCGCGCCACCACGCTCGGCGCCAACTCGGTGCTGGCGCAGATCGTGCGCCTCATGCGGGACGCCCAAGGCTCGCGCGCGCCCATCCAGGCGCTCGCGGACCGGATCTCCGGCATCTTCGTGCCGGTGGTGCTCTCGATTGCCATCGTCACCTTCGCCCTCTGGTACCTGCTCGCGGACGGCGCTCCCGTCATCCGCGCGTTCGCCGCCGCCGTGGCCGTCCTCATCATCGCCTGCCCGTGTGCCATGGGGCTCGCGGTACCCACGGCGGTGATGGTAGCCACGGGCAAGGGCGCGGAGCTCGGCGTGCTCATCAAGGGCGGGGAAGCGCTGCAGCGCGCTGGCGATGTGCAGGTGATTGTGCTCGACAAGACGGGAACGGTGACCGAGGGGCGCCCGACGGTCACGGACATCGTGGCGGTGCCCGCGAGCCGCTTCGCCACGCCCGACGGGCAGAACGAACTGCTTGCGTTGGTCGCAAGTCTCGAGTCCGCGAGCGAACATCCGGTGGCGAGCGCCATCGTGCGTGCGGCGCAGGATCGCAAGCTCGTCCTCGCCCCGCACGAGAGCTTCCAATCGCAAACAGGGCGCGGTGCCATCGGTGTCGTGAGCGGTGTGGCCCTGATCGTCGGCAATCCCGCGTTGCTTGCGGAGTGGGCGATCGGTGTCGGGTCGCTCCAACCAGATGCGGATCGCCTCGCGCGCGATGGCAAGACCCCCATCTTCGTGGCCATCGACGGCGCGCTCGCGGCCGTGATCGCGGTGGCGGACCCGATCAAGGCGGCTTCACGCGATGCCATTTCACGGATGCGCGCGCTCGGCCTTGAGGTGGTCATGCTCACGGGCGACAACGCCGACACCGCGAACGCGATCGCGGTGCAGGCCGGCATTACGCGCGTCGTCGCCGGGGTCTTGCCCGAAGGCAAGGTGGCCGAGATCAAGCGACTGCAGGGCGAAGGCAAGGTCGTGGCGATGGTGGGCGATGGTATCAACGACGCCCCCGCGCTCGCGCAGGCCGATGTCGGCATGGCCATCGGCTCGGGCACCGACATCGCCGTC
>JAYTVE010000366.1:0-4756 GCA_043744185.1 Gemmatimonadota bacterium
CCGTGGCCGGCGTGGCACCCGAGTCCGCGCCCTGCACCTCGAACACGGCGAGGGTCGGGTCCACCCATATGCCGCGCTTCTTCACGAGGTCGAGCACGGGCTGAACGCGCGGGCTGGCAAGGTCGAGGGCGGCCCACATCGCGTAGCGCCCGTCGTTGCGGAAACCGGCGTTGGCGTGCACCTGCTGGCGGTACTGTTCAGCGTCACGCCGCGCCTGCAACGAGGTCCCGAATGACGTGATGTGCTCGATGCCGTCCACGCCGGCATTGATGGCGTCCACGGCGCTCACGATCTCGAGGTGCGCCGTGATCGGCACACCGAGCTCGTGTGCGGTTGTCGCGGCGACGCGCACGAGGGCAAGCGGGAGCCGGAAGTACGCCTTGATGCTCGACGCGCCCTGATCCACGTTCCGCTGCACGGCGAGGCGCGCTTCCTCGGCGTCGCGCACGGTGACCGCATCCTTGGGAAAGACCGGCGGCGGAAAGTCCAAGTGCGGACCCGCGAGGAAGAGTCGCGGAATCTCGGCCTTGGTGGAAGCGGCGCGCGCGTTGGCGTACGTCTCGATCCACGCGCCGGGGTCACGCACCGAGGTGACGCCATGCTGGAGATAGAGCGCGGGCAGCGAGTCGTCGCCGTCGAGGTGGAAGTGTGCGTCGATGAGGCCGGGGAGCAGCGTCAGGCCCGCGCCGTCCACGAGTGCGGCTTCAACGGGCACCTTCGTGCGTGTAAGCGATCCCGTCGCCACGATGCAATCACCCCGCACCACCACCACCGCATTCGGCACCGGCGCACCGCCGCGACCATCGATGAGCGTCGCGCCAACGATGGCGGTGAGCGACCCGGACGCGGCCGCCGGCACCGTGTTGACCTCGTGCAAGGAGCGCGACTCGTTGCCCGCGCGCGCGGGGGCCTGCGCTCCGGCGCGGGGTGCGATCACCAGGGCTGCTGCCAGCAGCGCGACGGCATGCCGAGCGATCAGATGTCGCGCCGTCCGCACGGCTAGAGCGTGATCCCGCGCTTGGCGAGCGCGGCGCGGAGGCGAGGCTCGGTCCGCAGCGACGCCCACCACGACGCATTGATGAGGACCACGACCTGCGAGCTGTTCGACTCGATCGCACGCAGCCACCACTGCACGGCCTGTTCGCGATCGCCAAGACTGTACGCCACGCCGGCCAGCATGTCCTCGCGCACATACCGGCGCTTCCCGATGTCGATGGAACGCGCGAACGCCGTGCGCGCACGGACCGTGTCGTTGATCTCCAGGAATCCCGTCGCTCGGCTGGCGATCCAGCTGCTCGGTCCTTCCTCGGTCGTGTCGGCGAGCATGCGTGCCATCGCCTCGGGACGCTTGCCCGCGATGAGCAGCAGGCGCCGCTCACACCGCACCCCATCGGGGACCGAAATGCGGCTCAGTGTGCTGCACAGGGCTCGCGCACTATCGGGCCCGACGTCACGCAACATCCCGGTGGCGATCAGCTGCGAGAGAATCTCGCGCGAGAACGGATTGAGTCGCGCCGCCCGCTGCGCAATGCGACGCGCGGAGTCCTGCAGACTGCGGGCTTTCAGCAAGCCGGTGTACGTCACCGCCGCCGAGAGGCTTGTGGAGTCGATCTGCAGCGCCTGCTCGAGCTCCCGTGTCGCGCCCGGCAGGTCCCACTGGTACCAGTAGAGGTAGTTGCCCCGCTGCGCGTGCGCGTCGGCGAGCGTGGGATCGAGTGCGAGGGCGCGCTCGATCGCCGTCTTCATCCTGGGGATGATCTCGGTGGGCCGCACGAAATCGTCTGCCATGAGACCCCAGGCGTTCGCCAAGGCGGACCACGCCTCGGCGTAGCTCGAGTCCCTGGCTATTGCCGCCTCGGCGAGGGTCACGGCGGACTTGAGCGATGCGTCCGTGAACTGGTCAGCGGCATACAGGGAGCGCAACACGAGGTCGTGCGCTTCGGCGCTGCGCGTGGCACGACCACTCTCGACCGGCTGCGTCGCCGCCGACAGGCTGATCTTGAGCGCGCCCGCGATCGCCCCGACCAGCCGGTCCTGCAGCGCGAACTGGTCGCCGTCATTCTCCTCGAACGTGTCGGACCAGATCACGTTCTCGTCGGCCGTGTTCACCAGCGAGGCGGTGACACGGAGCCTCGTACCGGACCGCGACAGGCTCGCCGTGAGCACCGAGGCGACATCCAGCGCCTTGCCTGCGGCCTTCACGCTCTCGCCACGCTGCGACTTGGCGGAGGCGTACGACCGAACCGCAAGCCCGGGCACCTTGCTGAGCTTGGTCGTGAGTTCGTTCGAGAGACCATCGGCCAGGTACGCGTGTGAGGTATCCGACCCCACGTCCATGGGCAGCACGGCGACGCTGCGCGTGCGGGCGCCGGCGGCTGCACGTGGCACGAGCAACCAGACCGCGCCGAGCAACACCACCACGGCGGCCGCAATGCCCATCCAGGTGCCGGCCCGCGGTCGCGCCGTGGGTGCCGAATCCGTACGCGCCGTGGTCGCCGCCACCGCCGTCGTCGGTGCCGTGCCACCACTCGGCGTCGTGATCTGGTCGAGCGCACTCACCAGGTCGTCGGCGGACTGCGGACGATCGGCCGCGCGCTTCTCGAGGCACCGCATCACGAGCGCGGCCAGCGCGGGTGGAATGTTGGCGCGGCGCTTCGTGATCGGCTCCGGCGACTCGGTCACGTGCGCCGCGAGCAGGTTCTGCGGCGATCGTCCCACGAACGGCGGCTGCCCCGTGAGCAGTTCGTACGCCAGCACGCCAAACGCGTAGATGTCGGCGCGGTGATCCACGGCGGGATCCGCGCTCGCCTGCTCGGGTGCCATATAGGCGGGGGTGCCCAGCGCAATGCCGAGCGATGTCACCGATCCCGCTTCGCTGTTGCTCGAGGCCGAGAGCGCCTTGGCCACGCCGAAGTCGGTGATCATCGCGCTGCCGGCGGAGAGCAGCACGTTGTCGGGCTTGATGTCGCGGTGCACGATGCCGCGTTCGTGCGCGTAGGCCAGCGCCGCAGCGATCTCGCGCAACAGTCGCACCGCCGCATTGAGCGGAAACTCCCCCTGCTTGACCAGCCGCGCGCGGAGCGACTCGCCCTCGACGAGCGGCATGGTGAAGTACGGCAGCCCCGCCGCGTCGCCCGCGGTCAGGAGCGGCACGATGTGAGGATGTTGCAGACGGGCGGCCAACGCGATCTCGCGCTTGAACCGCTCCATCGACACCTGCCCGCTCATGTCCACGGGCAGCAGCTTCACCACCACCTGCCGACCGAGCGCGCGCTCCGTCGCCACGAAAACATGCGACATGCCCCCGCCGCCCAGTTCACGCTCGAGCGTGTAGGCGTCGCCGAGGGCGGCTTGCAACTGGTCGCGCGGAGATTCGCCGGTCACGAGATCGGTGGAGAGGGTAGCTGCGGCAAATCTACCCCACCGTTGCGTCGTCCGTATGGTTGGCGGACGGCTCGATCCCCGGCAGTTTCGAGAGAGCGACGGTGCAACGATCGCCGTCGCCCTCCACGTCAGCGCCTCACGCGCCGAGCGTCTTCATGTCAATGACGAAACGATACTTCACGTCGCTCTTGAGCATCCGCTCGTAGGCCTCGTTGATCTGCTGGATCGGGATCAGTTCGATGTCGGACACGATCCCGTGCGCCGCGCAGAAATCGAGCATCTCCTGCGTCCCCTTGATGCCGCCGATGAGCGAGCCGGCAATCGAGCGGCGGCGGAAGATCAGGTTCATGACCGCGGGCGACGGATGCGGTTCCGCCGGCGCGCCGAGCAGCACCATCGTGCCGTCGCGCTTGAGCAGCGCAGTAAAGGCGTCGAGGTCGTGCGACGCCGCCACGGTGTTGATGATCAGGTCGAACGTGCCCGCGTGTCGCGCCATGCCGTCGGCGTCCTTCGAGATCACGACCTCATCGGCACCCAGTCGCTTGCCGTCGGCCACCTTGGCGGCCGTCGTGGTAAAGAGCACCGTGTGTGCGCCGAGCGCGTGTGAGAGTTTCACTCCCATGTGGCCGAGCCCGCCCAGGCCGATGATGCCGACCTTCTTGCCGGGGCCTGCACCCCAGTGCTTGAGCGGCGACCACGTCGTGATGCCGGCGCAGAGGAGCGGCGCGACGGCAGCCAGGTCGACCGTGGGCGCGAGCCGCAGGCAGAACTTCTCGTCCACCACGATCGTGTTGGAATAGCCGCCGTACGTGACGGGCCCCGCCGCGTGCCTGTCGGGGCTGTTGTACGAGAAGATGGTGCCGAACGTGTCGCAGTACTGCTCGAGGCCCTGCGTGCAGCTGGTACAGGTGCCGCAGGAGTCGACCATGCAGCCCACTGCAGCGCGGTCTCCGATCGCGAACCCGGTCACCTTGACGCCCACTGCCGTCACGATGCCGACAATCTCGTGTCCCGGCACGCACGGGTACACGGTACCCGGCCACTCGCTCTTGGCGGTGTGGAGGTCGGAGTGGCAGACGCCGCAGAAGTGGATGGCGAACTCGACATCGCTCGGGCCGGGGGTGCGACGTTCAAACGAAAATGGAGCCAGCGGCCCCGTGGAGTCGAAGGCGGCAAAAGCCTTGGCGGTTGTCATGGAGAGTCTTTCCGGGAGAGAGTACACTCGGCGGGCATGCGTCATTACCGCTTTCGCATGAAGCACGGGGAACGCGCGCATGTTCCCCAAAGCCCAAGGCACGTAACATTCGCGCACCCCCTCACACGGTCGACCATGCGCCGCCTCGTTGCCTCGCTCGTCCTGCCCTGCTGTCTT
>JAYTVE010000367.1:0-4754 GCA_043744185.1 Gemmatimonadota bacterium
CCTTGAAGGCGTCTGCCAGGTGCGCATCGAGGGTGACGATGACGAAGCGGAGCGGAAGTGCGGCGGTCTTACCGGCCATAGTGCGCCTTCGCCTCGTACAGGGTGTCCACGGTAATCTCGCTGATTCCCTTTTCGGCTGCGTACCGCTCCGTGTTCTTGCGCGCCTTGGTGCGCACGAAGAAGGGGATCTTCTTCAACTCCGCTTCGCCACTCGGCATCCACACGGGTGCACCGGGCGCAGCAATGGTCGCGGTGGACGCCACGGGTGCGGGTGCTGCCGGCGCACTGGCGGGTGTCGGGCCCGTTTCCGCGGCGCGCACGTCCGCGACCGTGTTCTCGTGTGCGACCATCGACGGAGCCTCGTTCGACTTCGCCCCGGGGGCCTTTGCGTGCAGGTGGCTCGGGGCCGTCTCGCCGCCGAACTCGAAGTCCTCGCGGAACATCACGAGCAGATGCTCCTCGAGGCCCATCATGAGCGGATGGACCCACGTATCGAAGATCACGTTGGCGCCTTCCCAGCCCATCTGCGGCGAGTGACGCGCCGGCACATCCTGCACGTGAATGGGAGTCGAAATCACGGCACACGGCACGCCGATGCGCTTGGCGATGTGCCGCTCCATCTGCGTACCGAGCACCAGTTCCGGCGCGGCCTCGGTGATCTTGGCCTCGACCTCGAGGTAGTCGTCGCTGATCACCGCCTCGAGTCCGTACCCCTTGGCAGCCTCGCGCACTTCGCGCGCGAATTCGCGACTGTACGTGCCGAGCCCCACGAGCGTAAAGCCGAGTTCGTCCTTGGCAATGCGCGCCGCGGCGAGCGCGTGCGTGGCATCGCCGAACACGAAGACGCGCTTGCCGGTGAGGTAGGTCGAGTCCACCGAGCGCGAGTACCACGGCAGCCGGCTCGATCCGGCCGGCCCCGCGCGCACGATGGCCTCGTGCGACCATTGGTCGCTCGAGCCGGTGCGCGCGTCATCGAGGGCGTGCGATACGTCGATGCCCGCCACCTTGCCCACTTCGGCGATGAAGTCACGCGTGGCACCAACGCCGATCGGCACGGCGCGCACGACCGGCATGCCGAAGGTGCGCGTGAGCCAGGTGCACGTCGTGAGCCCGACCTCGGGATACAGACAGATGTTGAAGTCCGCCTCGGGCATTCGCAGGATGTCTTCGGGCGTCGCGCCGAGCGGCACGACGGTGTGCACGTCCACGCCGATGGTGGAGAGCAGGCGTGACACCTCGCGCACGTCGTCGCGCGTGCGGAAGCCGAGCGCCGATGGTCCGATGAGGTTGGCGCGCGGACGCTGGCCCTCTGCGCGCGGCGCCTTCGGTGTTCCGGGCGGCGGTGCCGTCGGCAGCAGCAGCGTGCGCACGAGATGATAGAGCGTCTCGCTCGCGCCCCAGTTCTCCTTCTTGGAGTACGCGGGAAGCTCGAGCGGCACGATGGGGATGGGGAGGTTCATCCCCTTGGCGAGCGAGCCCGGCTGGTCCTGGATCAGTTCGGCGGTGCACGACTCGCCGACCAGCATGGCGCGCGGCTTGAAGCGCTCGTACGCATCGCGGACCGCGGTCTTCACGAGCTCGGCGGTATCACCGCCTAGGTCGCGCGCCTGGAACGTGGTGTAGGTGACCGGCGGGCGCTTGTCGCGACGCTCAATCATCGTGAAGAGCAGATCCGCGTAGGTATCGCCCTGCGGCGCGTGCAGCACGTAGTGCACGCCTTCCATGGACGTGGCGATGCGCATCGCGCCGACGTGTGGCGGTCCTTCGTAGGTCCAGAGGGTGAGTTGCATGTGCTAGACCTTCAGTCGGTCGCGCCGGTCGAGCGGGCGCGCAAAGAGTTCGGCGAGGTCGGCCGCTTGGTCGTAGCCGTGCACGGGTGAGAAGACCAGTTCGATCGACCACTTGGTCCGCATCCCTTCGGCTTCGAGCGGATTGGCGAGACCGAGGCCGCAGACCGTGAGATCCGGATTGGCGGCGCGACAACGATCGAGCTGCGAGTCGACGTGCTGCCCCTCGCTCAGCGACGTGCCCTCGGGCAGCAGCGAGAGCTCCGTCTCCACGAGCTGGCGATCGAGATACGGCGTGCCGACCTCGACCAGTTGCATGCCGCACTCACGCGCGAGGAAGCGGGCGAGCGGAATCTCGAGCTGCGAATCGGGGAAGAAGAAGATGCGCTTCCCTGCGAGGCGCGCGCGATAGCGCTCGATACCGAGTTTCGCACGATCGGCGGCCGGCTGCGTCACGCGGCGGAAGTGCTCCGCGTTCACGTCCCAGGCGGCCGCGGCCGCCGCGAGCCACAGCGTCGTACCCTCGACGCCGAACGGATACGGCGCGCGGAGCTGCGTGGCCCCGCGCGCGAGCAGCGCGCGCAGCGTCTCGCCGAGGAAGGGCTGTGCGAGTAGTACGCGCGTGCCCGGGCCGACCGCAGGCAGGTCGCGCGAGGAGCGCGGCGGGAGGAAGCGCACGGGCCCGATGCCGAGCGCCTCGAAGAGGCGCGCGAACTGGTCCTCGACCACATCCGGCAGCGTGCCCACGACGAGCAGTTCGCGCGTGGCCGTCGACACCGGCATGTGCGGCACGAGCGACTGCAGGCAGGTGTCTTCGCCCTGCGTGAAGGTGGTCTCGATCCCGGAGCCCGAGTAGTTCACCATGCGCACGCGCGGGAAGTGCACGCGATTGAGCCGCTCGGCGGCCTTGGCGAGGTCGAGCTTGATGACCTCCGACGGGCAGGAGCCGACGAGAAACAGCGTGCGAATGTCGGGGCGTCGCGCGAGGAGTTCGCCCACGACCCGGTCGAGTTCCTCGTTCGCGTCGGCCAGCCCCGCCAGGTCGCGCTCACCCAGAATGGCGGTGCCGAAGCGCGGCTCCGCAAAGATCATCACGCCGGCGGCGGACTGCACCAAGTGCGCGCACGTGCGCGAGCCGACCACGAGAAAGAAGGCGTCCTGCATCTTGCGGTGCAGCCAGACGATGCCGGTGAGACCGCAGAAGACTTCGCGTTGCCCGCGCTCCTTGAGCACCGGGGCAGTAGTGCATCCGCCGGCGTCGGCGAGTACGGGCAGCGTGGCGCTCATGCGAGCGCCTCCCGCGGCGCCGTGCGCGGCTCGTTCGCCCGGCGCATCGCCTGTTCCTGGAGCCGCGCCGCGCGGAGCTTCAGGATGAACTGCACCGCATTGATCAGGTAGGCGGAGTATGCGGCGAGGGCGATCATCATCATCTCGCGCGGCGGCATGGAGCCCGTGAAGAGGGCGACCACGTACCAGGTGTGCAGCGCAATGACGAGGAAGGAAAAGACGTCTTCCCAGAAGAACGGCTTCGCGAAGAGCCAGATGCCGAAGACTTCCTTCTCCCAGATGCTGCCGGTGATCATGATGGTGTAGAGCGCGATCGTCTTGAGGAGCACCGACGCGTTCGCCGCATACAGCCCCTGTCCGGTCGACAGGTAGCGCAGCACGAGCCCCAGGCTGACCAACATGATCAGGAACTGAAGCGGGGCGAGGCCGCCCTGCACGATGGTCCAGGGCGATTGGTCGCGACGTCGGCGCTCCTCCGGCGTGTACAGGCCGGTGCGCGCGGGCGACTCAGATGACCAGTGTTCCGGCATCAGGTGGCGTGGCAAAGGGTGTGGTCCTCGCACTCGCGGGACCCTATCCATCTGGATGGCTACGATACGGATGGTTACGGGGGGTGTCAAGCAGTTGTGACGTAAACCTGGCGTTGACAACTCGCGACCCCGCGCGGATTATTGCGTCGTTCGATCGAAAGGCTCGCTCGACCTGTTTCGACGCGTGTCCGACGGCGTGAACGCTTGTCTCCGGACCTCAAGGGGAGCCGCTACATGACGACCAGCTGGAGCGTGTCCGCGGAGGTGTCAGCCGACGGCACGCCCGTGAATCCGGACCTCGCTCGGACGATTGAAGAGGTACTGATTCCGCGCCTGCTCCTCGCCCACCGCACCGCCGCGCCCACAGCGCCACGGCCCCGGGCGGCCGCGACCACGCCCGTGCAACTCGTCGACCTTGAGGGGTTCGCCAAGGATCTGCTGGGGGCGGACGACGGCGCGGCGAGCGCACGCGTGCGCAACTTGCTCGCCGAGGGCGTGACCTCCGAGTCTCTCATGCTCGACCTGCTGGCGCCCACGGCCCGTCATATGGGCGAGCTCTGGGACATCGACGCATGCGATTTCGTGGCGGTGACGGTAGCGCTCGGACGGATCCAGCGCGCGCTGCATGACATCACCGGCGCGCAGGCGCTGCGCGGCACGGGCAGCGATCGACCGCTCGTGGGCAAGGTGCTCCTTTCGTGTGCCGACGGCGAACAACATCTACTCGGCCTCCTGATCGCGGCCGAGTTCTTCGCCCGCGATGAGTGGGAAGTGCTGCTCGGACCGCCGGTGGCGCCGCGTCATCCATTGGTGGAGGTCCAGCGCGACGAGATCGACGTCGTGGGCTTCTCTGTGGGCTCGGACCGCCGTCTGGACGACCTCAAGGCGCTGATTGCGGAACTCCGGAAGGTCTCGCGCAATCCGCACGTGAAGGTGCTCGTCGGCGGACCGTGCTTCGAGCAGTACCCTGAGGTCTGGCGCGAGATCGGCGCGGACGGCGTTTCGCTCGACGCACGGCTCGCTCCGGGAGTCGCCCGCGGGTTCCTGCGCGCGACGCCCGACACGCTTCCGACTTGAGCGAGGCGACAGTTTCGCTCGTGACCTCGACGTCCCCGCTGCCGCCCAGTGCCTCGTTCGACGAGCTGGACGC
>JAYTVE010000368.1:0-17487 GCA_043744185.1 Gemmatimonadota bacterium
TCATCCTCGGCCGCGAAACCATCAAGGGCGGCACGCTCCGCGGCATCGTCGTCAACTCGAAGGTCTCGAACGTCGCGACGGGTGAAGCCGGCATCGCCAACGCGCGTCGCATGGCCGTCGCCGCTGCGCGTGAGCTCGACACCGTGCCCGAGCGCGTGCTGGTCTCGTCCACGGGCGTGATCGGCGTGCCGCTTCCCATCGAGAAGATCGAAGCCGGCATCATCGGCATGCACGGCGAGCTCCAGTCCGATCCGCTCGTCGGCGCGCAGGGCATCATGACTACCGACACGCACCCGAAGGCGCTCAGCACGCGTGTCGGCAACGCCACCATCACCTGGGTAGCCAAGGGCTCCGGCATGATCGAGCCCAACATGGCCACGATGCTCGCCTACATCTTCACCGATGCAGCGTTCGACGCGCCCACGCTCGATCGCCTCCTCCGGCGCGCGGTCAACGTCTCGTTCAACATGCTCTCGGTCGACACTGACACGAGCACGAGCGACACGTGCGTACTGCTCGCGAACGGACTCGCGGGTCCGGTGGATGAAGCGGAGTTCTACGCCGCGCTCGAAGCCGGCTGCATCCGCATGACGGAAATTCTCGCGCGCGATGGCGAAGGCGCCGAGCATCTGCTTCGCGTGAAGGTCACCGGCGCCAAGGACGACACGCAGGCGCGCATCATCGCCAAGGCCATCGTCAACTCACCGCTCATCAAGACCATGGTGCACGGCGCCGATCCCAACGTCGGCCGCATTCTCATGGCCATCGGCAAGACCCCCGACGTGACGCTCAGTCCCACAATGACCGACGCGTGGGTCAACGGCACGCAGGTGGTCAAGGGCGGCACGCGCATGAGCTTCGACGACGCGACGGTCCGCGCTACGCTGAAAGCTGAAGTCGTGGACCTTGTCGTCGCACTCGGCGTGGACCGCGGTACCGCCACCGCCTACGGCTGCGACCTCACCAAGGGGTACGTGGACGAGAACGCCGCCTACTACTCGAGCTGAACGCCCCATGACCACGCCAACCACCGCCGAGCGCGCGGCCGCCCCCGGACTCGCCCGCACCATGGGGCTGCTCGGTCTCGTGGCCACCGGCATCTGCTCCATGATCGGAGCCAGCATCCAGATCGTCCCCTTCCAGTTGCAGCGCACCGTGCCGGGCATCGGCCCGTGGGTGCTGGGCGCCTTTCTCACGGCGGCGGTTCCAGCGGTGCTCGCGGCACTGTCGTACGCGATTCTCGCGAGCGCGATGCCGCGCGCCGGTGGCAGCTACGTGTACGCGAGTCGTGGCCTCAATCCATACCTGGGCTTCGTCGCCAGCTTCTCGCAGTGGTTCGGGCTCTGCATCGCGATTGGCGTGGTGAGCTACGTGATCCCGCCCTTTTTGCGGGACGTCGCGATTCCGGCGGGCTTCCCGGCGCTCGGCGCGGCGCTCGATCACGGGCCGATTCGCCTCGCGGTCGCGTTGGTCTTTCTCTGGACGTTCGTGGGGGTCAACCTCCGCGGTGTCGGTGCCGTGGAGAAGACGCTCATTCCGCTCATGATCATCATGTTCGTACTCGGCGCGGTGGTGATCTTTGCCGGCACGCAGTACACGCAGGCCGACTTTGCCGCTGGCCTCGCCGCGCGCGAGCCCGGCCGCACCGTTCCCGTGGTCGACGCGCCGTTCAATTGGGTCACCTTCCTGAGTGCGTCCACGGTGCTTTTCTCGAGCTTCATCGGCTTCGACGCCATTGCGCAGGCGGGCGGTGAAGCCAAGAATGCCGCGCGTAACTTGCCGCTCGCCACGGGCATCGCCGTTGTCACGGTGGGCTTGTTCTATTTCCTGTTCGCGGGCGCGGTGTACCACATCGTGCCGTGGAGCTTTGTCGCCGAAGAGGCGAGCCGACACGACGTCACGGCGCCCGGGCTGCTGAGCTACGTGCTCTCACCGGGGTGGACGCTCGCGATCGTGGCCGGCGCTGCGGTGTCTCTCATCAACGACCTGCCGGGCATGCTGCTCGCGGTCTCGCGCCTCATGTTCGCGTGGGCGGAGGACGGTGTCTTCCCGAGCAGGGTCGCGACCATTCATCCAGTGTGGCGCACGCCCCACGTGGCCATCATCGCCAGTGCGGTCATGGCCACCATCGGCATCCTCGGCTGTCACTTTGCCGGCGACTTCTTTCTTGGCGTGGACATTCTTGTCACGAGCATGCTCGTGAACTTCATCCTCATGTGCGCCACCGTGCTCGCGTTGCCGAACGTGAACCCGGGCCTGGCGGCCAAGGTGACCGTGCTCAAGTCGCGTGCGTTGCAGGCGCCGCTCGCCGCGCTCGGCATCGTGCTGCTCGGCGCGCTGCTCGCCGTGAGTGTCTGGAAGGATGTGGCCGCGCCGGCGCGCGCCTGGTACTATCGCAGCACCCCCGTCTGGCTTGGCGTCATGGCCGTGGCCACCATCATCTACTGGCGCGAACGTGGCAAGCTGTCCGCGAGCGGCGTGGACGCCGACGCACGCTTCCGTGAGTTGCCGCCCGAAGGAGGCGTCGCATGAGTGTCGAGCGGATCACGCTCGCACCCGGGCTCACCATGGCGCGTGCCCTCACCGGACTCTGGCAAGTGGCCGACATGGAGCGCGACGGTCGCACGCTCGACCTCGACGCGGCCGCGCGCTCCATGCATCCGTACGTGGACGGTGGCCTCACCACGTTCGACATGGCGGATCACTACGGGTCAGCCGAGGACATCGTCGGGCGCTACCGGAAGTTGAGCGGCGCCAAGCCCGCGCAGTTCTTCACCAAGTGGGTGCCCAAGCCGGGCCCGGTGAGCAAGGCCGACGTGCGCGAGGCGGTCACGCGTGCACTCACGCGCATGCAGGGCGAACGGATCGACCTGCTCCAGTTCCATGCGTGGCGCTTTGCCGACCCGAGTTGGCTCGATGCGCTCTACTACCTGAAGGAATGTCAGGATGAAGGGCTCATCGGCGCGCTCGGCGCGTGCAACTTCGACACCTCACACGTAGCGGTCGCGATCGCCAGCGGCATTCCGTTCGTGAGCAACCAGGTCTGCTGTTCGCTCATCGACCGACGCGCCACGGGCAAGCTCGGCGCCTACGCTGAAGCGCACGGCATCAAGATTCTCGCCTACGGCACGCTCGCGGGCGGCTTTCTCAGTGACAAATGGCTCGGCAAGCCCGAGCCCGAGATGGAGCGGCTCGCCACGTGGAGCCAGATGAAGTACAAGCGCTTCATCGACACGGCCGGCGGGTGGGGGGCGTTCCAGACGGTGCTGCACGCGGCAAGCAAGGTCGCGAAGCGGATGAACGTGAGCATCGCGAACGTCGCGTCGCGCTGGGTGCTCGATCAGCCCGGCATGGGCGGCGTGATCATCGGTGCGCGGTTGAGCCAGAGCGCGCACGTGGACGACACGCAGCGGTTGTTCAGCTTTGCGCTCGACGCGGAGGCGAAGGCGGAGTTGGCGGCGGCACTCGAACACATGACGCCCATCCCCGGTGACTGCGGCGACGAGTATCGCAAGCCACCCTTCCTGACCGCCAGCGGAGATCTGAGCCATCACCTCGGCTCGTTCCCGACACCCTATCGTGTCATGGATGGCCCGCATGGCCGTAAGCAGGTCAAGAGCGGCACGAGCTGGGAAACGATGTATGGCTATGCGCGTGCGGTGCGCGTGGGCGGCCGCATTCATGTGAGCGGCACCACGGCGTCGCACGGTGATCGCCTCATTGGCGGAACCGACCCGTACGCGCAGACCGTCTTCGCGCTCGACAAAGTGCAGGGCGCCATCGAGTCGTTGGGCGGCACACTCGAGGACGTGGTGCGCACGCGCGTGTTCGTGTCGAAGGTGGCGAACTGGGAGGCGGTGGCGCGCGCGCATGGCGAGCGCTTCGGCGCCATTGCGCCGGCCAACACGCTGGTCGAGGCGCGACTGGTGGGGGATGAGTATCTGGTGGAGATCGAGGCGGAGGCGGAGCTCCCCGCATGAGCCAGCTCGTGCTCGCCTGCGATGTCGGCGGCACCAAGACTCGCCTCTCACTCTTCGAGCGGCAGCTGAATGACCTGCGGCTCGTGCGTACAAGTCACTTCGCGAGCGCGGCGCACGCGACACTCGCCGAGATCGTCGCGATCTTCGTCGGCGACGCGCCTCCCCCGCTCGCCGCAGCTGGATTCGGAGTGGCGGGCCCGGTGTCCAACGGGCGCGTCCAGACCACCAACTTGCCGTGGGTGGTCGATGCTGCGGAACTCGCCGGGCAGCTCGCCCTCCCTGCCGTGACGTTGCTCAACGACGTCGAGATGATTGCGTGGTCCGTCCCGCAACTCGGCGCTCACGACCTCCTCGCCCTGCGCGACCTGGCGCCGCGCGCAGAAGGCAACGTGGCCATCATTGCCGCCGGCACGGGACTCGGCGTCTCCGCGCTGGTGCGCGCCGGCGGTGTGGCGGTCGCACTCGGCAGCGAGGGCGGGCACGCCGATTTCGCGCCACGCAACGAGCTCGAGGTCGAGCTCTGGCGCTTTCTTGCGGCACGCTTCGGTCGAGTCAGCTGCGAGCGAGTACTGTCGGGTCCTGGCCTGCGCAACATCTATGACTTCCTGCGCGACACGGCGCGCGGCTCGGAGGAGAGCTGGCTCGCAGACGAGCTGCGCACCACCGACGACGCATCGCGCACGATCGCGTCGGCTGCGCTCGCCGAGCGCTCGGTGCTCTGCGCGGCGGCGCTCGACCTGTTCGTGGCGATCTACGGCGCCGAGTCGGGCAACTGGGCGCTGCGCACGCTGTCGGGCGCCGGGGTGTATCTCGGAGGGGGGATCGCACCCAAGCTGTTCGCACCGGGTCCCTCGCCCGAGGTCACCGCGCGGCTACGCCGCTTGTTCACGGCGGCGTTTGTGGACAAGGGGCGCCTGAGCCCGCTGCTCGTGGCCATGCCGGTGCACGTGATCCTGAGCGATCAGGCGCCACTCATCGGTGCCGCGCACGCCGCGCTCACCGCGGCTTATGGGGGATGAGTAGCTCATGGTGTTCGAGGCGGAGGCGCCGATAGCCGAGCGCGCGACGCAGCACACCCATCGCACCACGGGCTACTTGGCCAGCGCGAACATGAACGGCTGCTGTACCAGCTGCTTGACCTTCCTCCCGCCTGTGCGCGCCGACACGAACCGCATGCCGGGCAACACGTCGCGCACCGCTTCCACGAACCGCGGATCGCTGCCCTTCAACACCTTGAACGAGCTCAGGTCCACGACGCCGGTGGTGTCCACCACAAACTGAACGAGCACCTGGCCCTCGACGCCGGCGCTGCGCAGCTGCGCCGGGTAGATCGGCGCGCGGCTCCCCGAGTCGGGCATCACGGGATTCTCGACCTGGTACTCGAAGTACACGCCGTCCTTGTCGGGGCGCATGGTGAGTGCGGCCTGCGTGCTCGTGTTCGGGCGTGTGATGTCGTCGCGCATGGCCGGCGAACACGCGACGGTGATAGCCAGCAGGGCGACGGCGCCGAGCGCGATGCTCGCGCGGACGGGATGGGAGGAACGGGGACGCTGCATGGCGGCAATCCTCAGAGAGAGATGGGTGGTGGATTCGGCGAGCATCGGCGCGAGCCGGACAGGCTGTTGCCGCTGCGCGATGAGGAGGAGGAGCTGGCTGTAGGTCACGACGTCGTCGTGGCTGCGCAGGGTGCGCCGATCACAATCGAGTTCGAGGGCCAGTCGGAGGCGGCGCGCCTGCCACCACACCCCGGGATTCCACGGAACGAGCGCGACGGCGATTTCACCCAACCAGGCGAGCATCGGATCGCGCGCGTCACGGTGTGCACACTCGTGGCGAAGCACGAGCATCCGGAGCCGCGCATCGAGGTCGCGCATCCAGCCCGGCATCGCGATGCGTGGACGCCATGCGCCGACGACCGCGGGACCGAAGCCGTCAGTGATCAGCAACAGCTCGCCATCCATCGACTCCATTTGCGCGGTGCGCGTCAGACGAGCAAGCGTGTGCTCCGCCCAGAGCAGGCGCAGCAACAGCACGACGCTCGCGATCGCCCAGAGCACGAGGAGCATCGTGGTCAGTCGCCCGGACGCCTCACGTGACACTCGCGGCAACTGCGCGGCCGCGGCGCGCACGATGCCCGGCGCGTCGCCGAACACGCGCACGGTCGCCAGCCGCACCGGCGCAGGACCGAGGACCCACGCAGTCACGAACGGCCATGTGACGCTCGCCACGAGCGCCGCGATCCACGGGAGGCGCCCCTGACGTCCGAGTACGCGCGCCAGCGCCTCACTCGCGCGTGCAGCGACCGCAAGCAGCAGGCTGAAGAGCGCGGCACCCAGCATCCAGACGAGCATCAGCGTCCCTCCGACGATCGCCCGCCGCGCTTGCCGAGCTGCTTGGCCAGCCGCTGCAGCTCTTCGGGCGACACGCCATGATCGTCCACGAGACGTGTGATCAGTGCTTCGGGGGATCCGTCGAAGAGCGACGCAAGCAGCCGGGTCAGCGCACTCTTCTGCGCCGTCCCTTGCCGGACCCTCGGGTAGTAGCGATGCGTGCGACCCTCGGCCTCGTGCCGCACGTAGCCCTTGGTCTCGAGGTTGCGCAGGATGGAGAGCACCGTGGTGTAGGCGAGCGCGTCGGGGAGCCGTTCGCGCACCTCCTCCACCGTGCCCGAGCCTTCGGCCCAGATCACGGTCATGATGTCGAGTTCGCGTTCACCCAGCGAAATGGCGTCGGTCACGAGGCCTCCAAACTAAGCAGTTAGTACTAAGTAGTTAGTAGATTCGGTGCTCCGAGCCGATCTGTCAAGCCCGACCCGTGAGCGGAAGCCGGGTCGGGCTAGATTCCCCACCGGAACAGGATGCGCCCACCTGGCGCATTCACGGACGACTCTCCCGGGCTCCCCAGCATGCACAAAGGCCGACTCGAAGCGTTCTCCGACGGCGTGATCGCGATCATCATCACGATCATGGTGCTCGAGCTCAAGGTCCCGCACGGCGATCACCTCTCCGACCTGGTGCCGCTCCTGCCGGTGTTCCTGAGCTACGTGCTGAGCTTCATCTTCGTCGGCATCTACTGGGTCAACCACCACCACATGCTGCAGGCGGTGCACAGCGTGAGTGGTGGCGCGCTTTGGGCCAACCTGCATCTGCTCTTCTGGCTCTCGGTGATTCCGTTCGTGACGAGCTGGATGGGCGAGAGCCATGGCGAGGCGGTGCCGGTTGCGCTCTACGGCTGCGTGCTGCTGGCCTGTGCCATCGCCTACACGATCCTCAGCCTATCGCTTGTCAAGCACCACGGCGAGGAGTCGCTGCTCGCGCGCGCGCTCGGCGACGATCGTAAGGGCAAGATCTCGCTCGCGATCTACCTGGTCTCCATTCCCGCAGCGTTTCTGCACACCGCCATCGCGCAGGCGCTCTTCATAAGCGTGGCGATCATCTGGTTGGTGCCCGACAAGCGCATCGAGCGCGTGCTCGCGGACGAACACGCAAAGGGCCAGCGGACGAGCTGAGGGCGGCGTGGTGAGGTGACTGCCCCGGTCACGCGCCCTTGACCTTCTGCGCGTGCGCCTCAGGCGACTCGCTCCCCGGATGCGCGTTGTACGCGTCCGTCTGTCCGGGCGGAATGCTGAGGAATCGCCACTCGTCGCCCTTGAGCATGCGCGCCGCGAACACGATCTGCCCCACGTGATAGCTCACGTGCGACAATGAGCGCGTGAGCGCCTGACCCACCGTCAACGGCTGCTGCCGGATCGCTACCGTGCGGTCGAGCATGCCGTCATCGAGCCCGTCGATCGCCGTGGTCAGCGCACTCCACCCCGCCTCCCACTGTGCCAGTAGCTCCGCGTGCGTCACCGTGCGCGCGGCGAACTCTTGCTCGCGCTGTCGCCACGGCTTCTCGCCGTCGGAGGTGAGAAAGTCGGTGAAGCGCGCCTTGAGGTTGCCGGCCACGTGCCAGCAGATCGTGGCCACCGAGTTGCCGTGCCCCGGCGTCGGCGCGGCGAGTTGCCCCTCGCTCAACTGCATGAACGCGCCCTCGGCCAGCGCCTTGTACCGCGTGTACTCGCCGGCTATCGCCTTCACCATGGACGGCATGTGCTCCCCTCTCCGAATTCAGGGCGCAGAAAAATCAGCGCGACTTTTTCCTGCGCGCCGCGGCCTGCTTGCGCGCCGCCGTCTTCCGCGGCGCCGTCTTCTTGGCGCGCTTCACCGCGCCCGCCTTCGACTTCACGGCGTCTTTCCGCGCATCCGCACGCACGGCCGCCGCCTTCGCGCCCGTCCCCTTGGTCACGCGCTTGGCCGGTGCCTTCTTCGCGCTCGCTGCCGCCGCCTTGATCTTCGTCTTCTCCACCGGACTGCCGTGCACCCGCTCGTAGTACGCGAGATACTCCTCGACGCCGACCCTCCCCACCGCCTCACCAATCAGTTCGAGTGGCACGTCCTCGAACCTCTTGAAGCGCACGCACGAACCGCCCATGTCCATCTTCTTGCCCGACTTCTTGTACTCCGCAATGAACCACGGCTTGCAGTCGGGCAGCATCAGGTAGACGGCGTAGTGGCGCTTCTGCGACGCCAGCGCCGCGATCATGAGCGGCTGCTTGTTGTACGTGTTCGGGTATCGCTCGAGCGGCACCGACCAACAGGGCATCCCCCAGAGGATGCTCTCCTGGTACCCCTTGGGCATGTGTTCGCGGATCACCGCGAGGACGCGGCTGATCGTCTCCTTGCGATCGGCTGGCAACGCGGCAACGTAGCCGTCAACGGTGGTTGCGTTCGACTTCATCGGGCTCCTCGGGCAGCATGGGGTGGGACTCCAACGATGCGCTCTGGACGCGCGCGCCGCGAGTCCCCCTAGCCGGGTTGCACCAGCAACCGGCGCACGAGCCACGTGCCGTTCGGCTGCTTTACGAGATGCATCACGAACCGCCCACTCACGTTGATCGCCTTCTGTCCGGGCGGCACGGCGCGCTGCGTGTAGTCACCCCACACGGTCGCGTTGCTACCCGCCACGAAGGTCGCGGTGGGGGTCATGGTTTCCGCTTCCACCACGAACTTCGAGAAGCCGGAGAAGAGAGCGCGGATCGAGTCGGGGCCGACCACGGGGACGCCGCCCGGCGGCAGCATCTCGCCGTCTGCCGCATAGAACGCCGCCGTCTTGCCGGGATCGGGTGGCGCACCGATCAGCGATGCGCCATACGAGCGCACCATGGCGTTGATCGCCGCCGTATCGCTCCCCACGGAAGGTCGTGCGCGTCCCTTTGGCGCTGCACCCTGCGCCTGCACCGTTGAACCCACCAGCACCGACAACAACGCAACGCACCACACTCGCATCATGACGAAACACCCTCAAGGGTAAGGACGAGAATGAAAATGCACGCAAGACCCGCGCGGCGCTCCCTGCTACCCGGCGCCCATGCGAGGGTCCGCTAGAGTCGCGCCCCACCGGGTGCGGTCAGCGTCACGGCCCCGTAGCGAAACGCGATGCGCATCACGCCCGCGACCACGAGAACGAGTTCGTCCTCGCGCTCCTGCTCGTGATGATGCCAGGTGAATGTGCCCAGCAGCTTCACAAGCTTCACCTCCTGCCCGTTCAGCTCGGCCACCACCTTCGGCCACCAGTGCTCCGTGATGAGCGCGAAGTTGTCCGCGAGGTCGATGCGCTTCGGCGCGGGCATGCGCGCGGCCTCAGCGGCTCGCAATCGCGTCGTTGATCATCTTCACGGTGCCAGCGGGGTCACGTACCTCGACGATCAACCGGTCATAGTCGTCGTTATCGAGCTCCACGACGATCGCATGGTCGGCGTGGTGCACGTCGTAGAACACCATGCGGCCCGACTGGTAGAAGCTTCCCGCCGTGACGAATCCGGGAATATCCGTCCCCGGCAGGCGCACGCCGTGCCACCACCCCTTGGCCGCCTCGGTGTCGGCGCGTGCGCTCTTGATGTGGGAGAGCGGGAGTTCGAGATGCCCCTTGAGCGCCAGCACCTTGTCGAAGCCCTCGATCTCGAAGCGGAGCTTCTGCCCCCCGCGCGTCACCGTCACCATGCATCACCTCGTTCAGGTCAGTCGCTCACGCCACTCCCGCATCCTAACGTCGTGCCATCGCTACGGAATCGACACGACTCCCGACACGAACCCCGATCCGCTGCCATCGGCTGGCCCCGAGAGCGCGTACACCGTGGGGTAGCCGAGCGTGGCGTCGAACTCCACGCCGTTGAGCATGCCGTTGCGGGCGTTGGTGCCAAGGTCCGCGAAGAGCTTGTCGATCGTGGAGAACCAGGTCGTTTGCAGCGTGATCGCCGGACCGGCGTCCACCGTCGCAACCGTCACCACCGAGTCTCCGCGAACCTGCACGTGAATCGTGCGCTCCGAGTAGATCACGAAGAACCCCGAGAGCCTGAAGTCGTATGCGTAGTTCACCGGGCGGGTGGCCGTCCACTTCACCTGCTGCGCCGCGAGCAGTGCTTGATAGTCCACCGCCGGCCCCGTACCACTCTTGCCGCATGCCGTGGCCGCGAGCAGTGCCAATCCTGCCATCCACTGTTGCACGCGCATCATCGCCTCACTTCTTGCGCTCGTAGACCACCTTGCCGCCGACAATCGTCGCGTCCACCTGCATCCTCGCCAACTGTGCCGGGCTTGCCGTGAACGGATCGCTCTCGAGGACGATGAAATCTGCGAGCTTGCCCGTGGCCAGCGTCCCTTCCTTCGCCTCACGTCCTCCCGCGATGGCGGCGCCGAGCGTGTAGCCGCGGATCATCTCCGCCACGCTCAACTTCTCCGACGGCACGAAGCCGCCCTTCGGAATCCCCTTCTCGGTCATGCGCGTCACGCCCACCTGTACACCGGGCCAGGGGTTGAGTGTCACTACCGGCCAGTCGGACCCGAAGGCGAGACGGCCGCCACCGGTCTGGATGCGCTTCCACGCCCACGCGCGACTGGCACGATCCGGGCCGATGTTGCGCGCCCACACGTCCGTGGTGTTCACGTCGGGATAGGCGTGCAGCGGCTGCATCCCCGCGATCACTCCCTCCTTGCCGAAGCGCGCGATGTCGCTCGCGGCCACGGTCTCGATGTGCTCCACGCGAAAGCGCCGGTCACGCGGACCGTTCGCCTTGACGGCGGCGGCGTAGGCGTCGAGCGTCGTGCGTACCCCCAACTCGCCGATCGCGTGCGTCATGATGCGCAGCCCCTTGCCGTCCAGGACGCGCACCGCGTCCGCGAACGGCTTGCGCTCCCAGAACAGCGCGCCGCTCGTGTTCGGCTGGTCCGTGTACGGCCCGAGCATCGCCGCCGTGTGCGACTCGATCACGCCGTCGATCATCAGCTTGATCAAGCCACCCGCAAGCCAGTCGCTCGTGTAGCGCTTCTGCGCATCCTCGATCGCGATCAGCTGCTCCTGGCGCAACGCCGGCGGCTCCACGCGGTAGCCGATGTCGAACCGCACCGAGAGCGCGCCGGCCTTTTCGAGTGAATCGAGAATCGGCAGCACTTCGAAGTCGCCGCCGGCCGAGTGCACGCGCGTGACGCCCAGCGTTCCGGCGAGCTTCATGCCGGCGATCAGCGCCTGCACGTTCTCCGCTCGAGTGGGCGGCGGTGCAAGCTTGCCCACGAGTCCGCTCGCCTTCTCCTTGAGCGCGCCGGTCGCATCGCCATTCGCATCGCGTACGATCACGCCATTGGCGGGATCCTTCGTGTCCTTCGTGATGCCCGCGAGCGCGAGTGCCTTCGAGTTCACCCACGAGGTGTGGCCGTCGTAGCCGCTCAACCAGACCGGGCGATCCGGGAAGAGATCATCCAGGTACTTCTTGTGCGGCAGCGCCTCCTTGCCGAACATCGCGTAGTTCCATCCGCGACCCTGCACCCATCCGGTGCCGGGATGGAGGTCGCGGTACTTGGTCAGGCGCGTGCGGAGTTCGGCCACGTCTTTCGCGCCCTCGAGGTCCGCGCGCGTGAGACCGAGCGCGCCGCTCAGGAAGTGCACGTGCGTATCGGTGAAGCCCGGGAGCACCGCGCGTCCGTGTGCATCGATGATCCGCGTCTTCGGGCCCACGCGCCCCATGATGTCATCGTTCTTGCCGATCGCAACGATTGTGGAGCCCTGCACGGCGAGCGCCTGCGCGCGTGGATGCGCGGCGTCCACGGTCCAGATCGCGGCGTGATGGATCACGAGATCCGCGGGAGGCAGCGCGGACGGAGCAACCTTCTGGGCCATCGCGGCGGGGACACACACGAGCGCGAGGGCGAAAACGGGAGGCAAGCGCATCTGTAGGGGAATAGCGCACCGCTCGCGCGCCGTCAATCAGGCGTGCACCCGCACTGTGTAGGGGCGCTACGCGCTCCGCTCGGGCCGGGCGAACGTCTTGCGTGCCTTGTCGGCCGCACGCTGCACGTGACAACCGTCGAGGTGGTCGTTCACGAGCCCCATCGCCTGCATGAACGCATAGACCGTGGTGGGGCCGACGAATTTCCAGCCGCGCTTCTTGAGATCCTTCGACATCGCAACCGAACCCGGCGTCGTCGTGATCGTCCGGACCTCTGCCCACGTGCGCGTCGCCGGTCGGTCGGCCTTGGTCGGCTCGAACGACCACGCGTACGCCGCCAGCGATCCCTCCGTCGCCACCAACTCGAGATACGCGCCGGCGTTGTTGATCGCCGCCTCGATCTTGCCGCGGTGGCGGATGATCCCTGCGTCCTTGAGCAGGCGCTGCACGTCGCGTTCGCCGAACCGCGCCACCTTGGCCGCGTCGAAGTGCGCGAATGCGGCGCGGAAGTTCTCGCGCTTGCGCAGCACCGTCAGCCACGAGAGCCCCGATTGAAAACCCTCGAGGCAGATTTTCTCGAACAGTCGTCGGTCGTCCGACACGGGGAAGCCCCACTCCGTATCGTGGTATCGCTGGTAGTCCTCGTGCGCACCGCTCCAGTGGCAGCGCGCGCGGCCGTCTTCGCCGGTCACGAGGCTCACGGCGTCAGGCCGCGACGACCGCGGCCTTCCACTCGGCGGCGTTCTCGTCTTCCTTGAAGAGCTGCTCCACATCCACGATCACGTCGTTGCCGCTCTTCGTGATCGCCAAGCGGTCCATGCCACGCGTCGCGCGCCCCTCGATGAAGCCGCCGGTCGGCGTGTAGTTCGACTTGTGCTTCGGGCAGATGAACCGCTTGTCCGGCTCGCTCCAGCGCAGTGCCGTGTTCTGGTGCGGGCACGAGAGGCTGAAGGCGAACACCTGCTTTTCCCAGCGCACGAGGATCACTTCGTTTTCCTTGTCGATCAGCACCGAGTCGGTGGCCGGGATCGGATACTTGACCGTTGCGGCCATGCGGCGCCCCGTCACGTTCATCACCGGCAGCGCCTCGGCCATGCGCGCGCTGGCGCCCAACCCCGCGAGCGCGGTGGCCACGGCCACGGTCGCGGTGCGGAAGAAGTCGCGGCGTCCGGCGTCAACCGGACAGGCGGTGCAGTCGTCGTGCTTCGGCGTCGAAGAGGTCACGTGCGGTCCCTGGTCGTGGGCAGTGCTGCGATGTCGTACGGCACTCAGGCAAAGATACCCGAAGAAAGCCGATTCGTGTCGTCTCGAGCGCCCGCCGTCATCGTGAGCGCATCCGGTCTCACTCCAAGCGAGGCGAGCGACATGCTCTCGTTGTTCGAGTGGCCATCACTCCCCATCACTACGCACCGCTCGCCGCATCGTTGCCCGTACCAACGCCTGCGCGTCAATCGCCGTATCCTTCCAGAATCTCGAATCAGCGCTCACCCTGCTGGAGACTGCATGCGGAACGTCGGAATCGTCGCCACTCTCGCGCTCGCCGCGATCGCCTGTTCGCCCACACCCCCCGCGTCCACGCCCTCGCCGTCCGGCAGCACGGGTCAGGCCGTCGCCGCCGCGCCGGCTGGCGCGCAGACCCCCGCTGCGCCGGGCGGCCCCGGTGGCCCGCCACGTCGTCGTGAGCCACCCAATCCGATGCGGCAGGATACGGTGCGTCGCGCCATGGTCGATTCGCTCATGCGCACGATCGCCGGCCGCGAGAACGAGCCCGCCGGCACCGTCTTCAAGAACGTCACGCTCAGCAAGGCGATGCCGGCCGGCGAGTTCCTCAAGATGATGGACACGCAGTACGGTCGCGGGCTCGGCTGGACCTGCAACAACTGTCACGTCGTCACGAACTTCTCCGACGATTCGCGCAAGAACAAGCGCATCGCAAAGCAGATGCAGGAGATGCAGGATCACCTCAACACGGTCCGCCTCACCAGCATCAAGGAACTCGACGCCGAATACGACAAGGTGAGCTGCGTGATGTGCCACCGCGGCGCGAACGAGCCCAAGGGCGCGATGCCCGTGCCGCAGCCGGTGGGGACGAGCGGCAAGTAGCCGAGTAGTTCCGAGCGCGACGAGGGATCTGCTCTTCTCCTCACCGGAGCACGAGTAGATCCCTCGCTTCGTTTCGGATTAGATCAGCTCGTCGGCACGCGTTCACGCACGCGTTCACGCACGCGTTCACGCATCGTCGCTCAGCGGCCGCGCGTCCGGCTGCATCGCACCGGCCACGTTCCCCTCGGTGTCCCGAAACCAGATCAGGTGCCCGACGGTCGGGATCGTCGCCTTGGGCATGAGGATCGTGCCGCCCGCCGCCACGATCGCTCGCTCGGCTGCGTCGATGTCCGGCACGGCGATCGTGCACTCGAAGCCGTTCATCCGCTCGCCCTCGACCAGCGTGCGACGCCCCTGAAGCGACCCCATGATGGCCGGCGTATCGGCGGACCCCGTCTCGATCATGAAGAAGCCGGGCGGCCCCCAGGCATTGAACTGCCAGCCGAACACCTGCGAGTAGAACTTCTGCGCGCGCGGCAGGTCGTCGGCGTTGATCGCGAAGTGACGGACGGGCGAACGGGGCGGGCGCGGGGCTGGCATCGGGGGCGGCCTCCAGTCATCGGGTGAACCACGGCTCGAACGTACGAATTGCCGTCGATGCGTGCTACCGCCATATTGCCATCAAATGTCGAAATCCCGCCATGCGGTCGAACCGCAGGTCCGCGCCGCCTCCGTCGGCTTCAGCTCGGGCTACAACTGGCGCTCGCAGGCCAGCGGCTGGGGCCAGCTCATCTGGGCATCGCGTGGCGTCATTACCGTCAATGTCGGCGATGCGCTCTGGGTCGTGCCGCCACACCTCGCCGTCTGGGTGCCGCCGCACCTCGCGCACGACGTGCGCATGTCGGGGCAGGGAGTACTGCGCCGCGTCTACTTCGTGCGTACGATGTGCCGACGCCTGCCGCGTGAACCGCAGGTCATCGGCGTCGCAGCGCTGCTGCGCGAACTGCTGCGCCGCGTCCTCCAACTCGGCACGCTCACGCGCACCGTGCCCTCCGAAGCCAGGCTGCTCGCGCTCCTGCTCGATGAACTCGTGGTGGTGCGCGTTGCACCGGTCGAGCTCCCCATGCCTACCGATCCGCGCGCGCGTCGCGCGGCCGAGGGGATGCGCACGCAGCCCGGCGCGTGGCGCGACGCGTCCGCCATCGCGCGTCACGCACAGGCCAGCGTGCGTACGCTCGAGCGACTCTTCCGCGCCGAGACCGGTCTCTCATTCGGCGCCTGGCGCCAACGCGCGCGGCTCGTGCACGCCATGACGCTGCTGGCCGATGGCGAATCCGTCACGCAGGCGGGCTTCACGGTGGGTTATGCGAGCACGAGCGCGTTCGTCGCCGCATTTCGGCTCGTGGCAGGGGTGACCCCAGGTCGTTACCAGCGCGCCGACGATGCGCCGCGTTTCACGTCGACCGCGCGCTGACGTGTGACGGCAAGACACTCGTACCCGAGCAAGCCACGGCACTCGGCTGGCCGGATGTGATGCGGCGCGCCCGAGGAGTGCGCCGCGCTACTTCGCGCCCGCTGGCGGGCCGGCCGGATGCTTCGCGCACACGGGTGGCTGCTCCACACTCCACGTCATCGCCGAGATCTTCCAGCCGGTGGGCGTTTGCACGAAGAGAAACGTGTCGACGCCGCAGTGGCTCCACTTGCCGTCGATGTAGAGATCGTACGGGAGCCACACAGTGGCCGTGCGTCCCGCCACGCGCGCCTCGCCGTTCCATCCGCGCTCGGTGATCGTGCCGCGAAAGGGCGTCGTGCGCTGCTGCTCGCGCGTGCGCACCACGTACGAGGGCGCGCCGTTCACGTCGCGCGTCGGGAACAGCACCGCCTCGGGGATCATGAGGTCGGTGAGCACCACCACGTCGCCGCGCGAGATCGCGGCGAGCGCCGAGTCGGCGACGGCGAGCAGCTGGGCGCGCGCGTCTTGTGCCTGCGAGGTACGTGGCGCGGCCAGGATGGCGCAGGTGGCGAGCAGGACGAAGGCGAAGCGGCGCATGCGGCGTGGGGAAGGGGAGTGCGGACGATGGCGGCGTGGCGCGCGCGCCGCAACCGCCGTCGTCCTGAGCGCAGCGAAGGACCTGCTTGCGCCTTTAAGCGCGGCGACAGACCTGCGTTTGTCATCGCTGAGCGACGTGACGGACCTGCCTGTGCCATCGCACTCTATGGCGCCACATCGAACCCCTCTCTCCCCGCAGCCGCGCGCAACCGCTCATCAAACGCCACGAACCCGCCCTCAGCCGGCGTGCCCGCCCACTCCAGCGCCGCCGCCAACTGCTGCGCATCGGCCGCTCGCAGCGGATGCACGCGCAACAGTCGCAGCGCCTGCGCGCGCACGGCGTCACCCGGCTGCACTTCGTACCAGCTCTTCGTGAGCGCCGCCAGCAACGCGTGCGCGTCGCGCTCCCCGCGCGCGCTCAGGTGCCCGTCGCGATGCAACCGCGCAATGGCGGAGCTGCACTCGATGGGGGTGCCCCACCAGACCACGAGTTCCGGATCCTCGCGCAGCGCCGCCGTGGCCTTGGCGCTCGCGGGCTGCTCGAGGATGAGCGGCACGATGGCGCTCGCGTCCCAGAACCTCACCAGCCCTCGCTGCGCTCCTCGAGGAGCGCCGAGAGCGAACGTCCCTTGGCGTCGGCCGGACGCGCACGCTTGCTCCAGTCGCGCGGCAGCGCGGCGGTCGGCCCCTTGAGCTGCCCGGTGCGCAGCAGCAGGTCGCGACGGCTCTCCGCGTGCGCGGCTCCCTCCACCGGCGCCAGGCGCGCGATCAGGCGCCCGCGATCGGTCACGCCCAGCTCCTCGCCCAAGCGGACGCGGTCCAGGTAGGCGCTCAGGCGCGCCTTCAGTTCGGTGATGGCAACGGTTTTCATCTGACCATTATGGTCAGATACTATGTGCGCGTCAAGCGCGCTGGCGAAGGCGATCATGGAACGCACGATACAGGCGACCTGCGCCGATCAGGTAACCCAAGTATTGCACCTCTTGTCTTCCTGTCTTCCCGCGCGCAGCGAGGGATCGGCGCTTTGCTCCTCGCCCTACGTCGCGTCGTGAAAGATCACGCCGAGTGTGCGTCTGAGCCCCCAGTGCACGCGGCTCACGCCATGACGCACCTGCACCCGATACACCCCGCGCCCGCCCTGCACGGGTCGCACC
>JAYTVE010000369.1:0-4732 GCA_043744185.1 Gemmatimonadota bacterium
CGATTCTGCGAGGAGGAAGTTCGCGAGCTGCGCCTCCGCGCCATCGAGCGGGAGCTTCGCCGCCCTCAGCAGCGCCGAGACCGCCGGCCAATCACCCGACGTCGCCGACCTGAGTGACACCGACGGCGCCGCATCCTGCTTCTTCCTGGCATCGCTCACGCGCAGCACTCCGGACCGCAACAGCGCTTGCTCGATGCGCCCACGCTGACGAGCGCGAGCGGTTCACGCGGCTTTCTCGCCCGCACGAACGCGGAGAAGATCTGCCCGTCCATGAGCGCGATCAGGCGTTCGGCATCCGCGATCCCCGAGCCAGCAAGCATCTCGCGCGCGTCGTCGGCGTCGTACACGCGCGTCGGCTCGATCGACACGTCCGTGAAGCCAGCCGCTCCCAGCAGGCGCTCGAACGTGTGCTCCGGCAGCGCGCCCGCCACGCACCCGGCCCACAGCACGAGGTTCTCGCGCACCTCGGCCGGCGCGTCACCCTTGACCACCACGTCGCTCACGGCGAACCGTCCGCCCGGCTTGAGCACGCGCATCGCTTCGGCGATCACCGTCGGCTTGTCGCCCGAGAGGTTGATGACGCAGTTGGAGATGATCACGTCGACCGACGCATCCGGCAGCGGGATCTGCTCGATCCGTCCCTTGAGGAACTCGACGTTGGTGACGCCCGCGTCGTTCGCATTCTTGCGTGCGAGCGCGAGCATGTCGTCCGTCATGTCGACGCCGTACGCCTTGCCGGTGGGCCCGACCCGCCGGGCAGAGAGCAGCACGTCGATACCGCCGCCCGAGCCGAGGTCGAGTACGACTTCGCCCGCCTTGAGCTCGGCGAGCGCCGCGGGATTGCCGCAGCCCAGCGACGCGAGCACGGCGGCCGTCGGAAGCTCGGCCGTTTCGCCGAGCGCGTAGAGGTTGTTCGTGATCGGGTCGCACGAGGAATCGGTAGAGCCGCAGCAGCTCGCCTTGGCCTCGGTCAGGTTGGGCAGGTCGACGGTCGCGAGGACGCGCCGTGCCGCAGCGCCGTACTTCTCCTGCACGACGGCGGTGAGTGCGTCGCTTTCGTTAGCGGGGATCATGCGAACTCTCCTTGCAGCAGTAAAAGTTGATGAATTGATCGCGAGTCGGAGACGGGTGGTCGCAGTCGACTCAACAGCAGGGGGTCTTGCGGGTACGCGCCGGAGCGACGCTGCCCTTGGTGCGGAGCTGATACAGCCGCGCGGGCTCCGCCGAGCGCGGCAGGCGCTCAATGAGGCGATCGTGGGCTTCGTCGATTGCGCCCGGGATGATCGTGTAGAAGGACCAGCGGCCTTCGCGGCGGTCGCTCACCAGCCCCGCTTCCTTCAGCACCTTGAGGTGGAAGGAGAGCCTCGACTGCGCCGCGTCGAGATCGGTCATCAAGTCGCAGACGCACTTCTCGCCCTCGCGGAGCAGGTCGAGAATGGCCAGCCGCGTTTCGTCGGAGAGGGCGTGAAAGAGCGCGGCAGCGCGCGCGAGGTCGGCGGGGGCGGTCGTGGGCATGCAGGATGTTAAATCAACTAATCTTGATTTGTCAAGCGCAGGCTGAGTCGGCCAGCGGTAGCGGCGCGCCGCAGGGAGCTACGGCTTGGTCTTGGGCGCCGGCTCCGGCGCGGCGCCGAGCGCTGGCGGCGTGCCGGGAATGCCCGCCCCTTGGTCCGTCGTCGCGCCAGCGGTCGGTGGCGCCGGCTCCGGCGCGCTTGGCAGCTCGGCCAGCTTCTTGAGGCTCGCCAACCCGTTGTCGAAGTCGGGGGTGAGCATGCGCGGCATGTACAGCGCAAACCAGCCGCCAAGCGGGCCCATCCCGATGGTCGAGGTCATGCTCCACGTCACGTTGGTGGCCGCGCCCGACGGCGCGAAGTCGAAGCGGCCATGGCTCGGCGGGCCCATCCCCACGATGGTGAGTTCGAAGCCGATGGAGGACGGCGGCTTCGCGTCGAGCATCTTCATGGCGCCGTCGCCCTGGCTCTTGCTCACCCACCTCCACTCCGCCCCGCTGCCACTCTCGGGCCCCGAGAAGGTGATCGCCATGTTCGGATCGCGACTGTTCCAGGGTGACCACTGCGGCCACTGCCGCGGGGTCGCGACCAGCGCGTAGATCCGGTCGGGCGGCGCGTTGATGCTCGCAGAGCGCGTGACGGTGACGGTCTTCGGCAGCACGAAGCCGACGATCAGGAAGAGGGCGATGAGGGCGCCAAGCCCGATCAGGATCTTCTTCGCCACGGGAACCTCAGGGCGGGGGGATGAACGCGCCGCAGTGCATGCGTGCGCGACGGAGCGGCCGTTGGTCCGCCTCCGACTTCCCAAGGACCGCGCGACCCACCCCGGCGCAACGCCCCCCTGCCATGCTGGCCGCACGACCGCAATCTTGAACAAATGACAGAACCATCTGCTTCCGAGCGCAGCGTCGCTCGCGGTCTCGCGTTCCTGAGCGGCGCGGTCGTGATCGCCGGCGCCCTGCTCGCGTGGGGTCTCACGCAGGTGCGGCCGGCCACCGACCAGCTCGACGTCACCGGATCGGCACGCCGCGCGGTGACCAGCGATCTCGTGGTCTGGAACCTGAGCGTGACGGCCCACGGCGCACAGCTTGCTGGCGCCTTGCGTGACGTGAATGCGCAGGCCGAGCGCGTGCGCGCCTTCCTCCGCGCGCAGCACGTGAGCGATTCGTCGGTGGCGGCATCGCCGCTCTCGTCGCAATCGGTCACGGAGGTGATCAACGGCAATGAGACCGGGCGCATTGCCGCGTATCGCCTCACGCAATCTTTCACCGTGACGAGCCGCGACGTTGCCGGCATCACCGCCGTGGTGACGCGGATCAGCGACCTGATCACGCAGGGAGTGCCGGTGAATTCCCAGGCGCCGGAGTATCTCGTGAGCAAGTTGCCCGAACTCCGCGTCGCGCTCCTCACCGACGCGGTGAAGGATGCGCGCGTACGCGCCGAGCAGATCGCGACGGCGGCGGGTGCGGCCGTGGGGCGGGTGCGCAACGTGCGCGTCGGCGTCTTCCAGGTGACGCAACCCAATTCGACCTCGGTGTCGGACTACGGCAACTACGACACGAGTTCGCGCGACAAGGACGTGACGGTGACCGTGCACGTGACCTACGCATTCAAGTGAGCGGCGCCTCCTCGCGCACGCTTTACTTCGCATACGGCTCGAACATGGACGTCGCCGCAATGGCCACGCGCTGTCCCGGCGCGGCCTTCGTCGGCACCGCACGCGTCGACGATCACGCCTTCCGCGTCAACCGCAACCACCACGCGACCATCGTGCCCGCAGCGGGCAAGGTGGTGCACGGCGTGCTCTGGACCATCACCGAGGCGGACCAGGCCGCCCTCGACGACTACGAGGGGGTGGCGATCGCGCTCTACCGGCGGCACGAGGTGCGGGTGATGCATGCCGACGGCCGCGCGGAGACGGCCATGACGTACCTGGCACGCAACACGGAGGCAACGCTCACGGGCGGTCCGTATTTCGATGCGCTGCTGGCGGCGGCGCGGCGCCTCGGATTGCCGACCGAGTACGTGACCGAGTTGGAAGGATGGCGCGCCGAGGGCGGGTGAGGCGGGGCGGAACCCGGGAACACCGAACGGGTAGCCCGTTGATGCCGACGCATCAAGCGCCAACCCGAGCCTCCGCGCTGAGCCGTGTGGCCGCGCTGTTGGCGCTGGCGCTCGCTGCGTGCGTGGACACATCGACGTCGGCGGCGCCTTCCCATGCGATCACCGAGGCCGACATCGCGGCGGTGAACGCTCTGGCCGCACAGCTGGAGGCGACCATGGCGCATCCGGGGCTTGTCTCGCTGCTCGGCGTCACGGTGCCGTTCCAGGCGCGCGTGCCCGTCGTGTCGCCCGGGTTGGGGCACGCCGCGCGGGGGCGGCTGATGCAACTGGTCTCGGCGGGTCCGACGGCGTCGCTGCTTGGCGATGCGCCGGTCAATCCGCTGTACCTCGGCTCGACGTTCGTGCGAGCGGGCACCGTCTTTCGTCGCGACACCTCGCGCCGCGACGCTCCGGCCAATGCGGTGCGAGTGCTGCTCTACGAGCGGATTGGCGGCTCGGCCACGCCCAACGTGGTCGGCTGGGTGGACATGGCAGACTCGGTGCGGCGGAACGGCGTGCGGGTCACGCGCGCCTCGCTCGGCACCGCGGCGCAACCGCAGCTCGCGACCGTGCGGGGCGCGGTCACCGTGCAGCAGGCGGGAGTATTCGGCACGGCGCTCTACGATGTGCTTGCCGGGACGATTGGTGGAGGGACGCGCCCGATCGTCGTGTCGGACTCGTTTGTGGTGGACTCGACCACGGGCGGAGACGGCCGCAACGTGGTGACCACGACGATCCCCGACGGGAACGCGATGGTGCGAACTGTCACGCCGGCGGCCCCTGGGCTCACGTTCGCCCAGACGAGGCTGCTGCTGATGGTGGGCGGACGGACGTATCGGGTCGAGGTGACGCGAACGGGCGGCCTCTCACTGCTGTCGTTCTACGACGGGCAGACCGAATTCGGCTTCACCAATTCCGCCTATTTCCCGAATTTGGGCGACGGGGCGCAGACCCGATACGGCGGCGTACCGGGCGACGTGGTGCGGCGCTGGATGAACGCGGTCGGGCGTCTGCTGCGGGCCACGCCGAGCGCGGCCGATCTGGCGCAGGCGGCGGGTGACCTCGTGACACTGCTCGACCCGGTCATCCCGTAGGTCGCGGGCGCCGGGCGGTGCCGG
>JAYTVE010000370.1:0-4729 GCA_043744185.1 Gemmatimonadota bacterium
GCCTGGACCGATGGCCGCTCGGTCACTGGGCGCGCCTCCGGACAGTCGTCCCCACTTGGCGACTACCGCATTGCGGCCGAAGCTGCCATGAACGCGATCGAAGGGTTCGTGACCGGCGTGCTGCGCTTCGAACTCGTCGGCGTGAAGGCGATCAAGGCGTTCGACGCCAACGTGGTCATCGTCTCGATTCACGGCCACAAAGAGGGCGAGGTCGCCAAGCTGCTCGGCTGCGTGCTCGCCGAGGCGGACCCGATCAGGGGCGCTGCGTTGGCGGTGCTGAACGCGACCAACCGCCTGATCGGCAACACGATCGCAACGCGGTGACGCGCCGCGAACGCAAGTCGGCCGGCTTCTGCGCGCACGGCGCACGCGTTGCCGCGATCCTCGTGCTGGCCGCTGTCGCGGGGTGCGCACGTTCCCGCGGCCCAGCGACGATGGGCGCCGCACCGGAGCCTGCGCATGCCGACGACGTCGTCGATGGAGCCACGACCGCCGAGCGTGAGCGCCTCGTCGTCGCGGGCCGCACACCCGGGCTCCCTGACACCGCGGGGAGGCTCGACAGCTTGCCCGTGACGGCGGCCGAGGTTGCGATTGAAGCGGCGCGCGTCTTCGGCGACCCGGCGCCCGCACCGCTCGTCGATGTACCGGCCGGCAGCACCACCACGTGGGACATCGACGTGCGCTCGTTCGCGGGGCAGGAGCGTGTCGCACACTTTGTCGAGCTGTTTACCGGTGAGGCGCGCGAGCGGTTCACGCGCCGGCTCTCGCGTGGAACGCGCTACGACGCGATGATCCGCGCCAAGCTGCGGAACGGAAGGATTCCCGAGGACATGACGTATCTCGCGCTCATCGAGAGTGGGTACGATCCAGATGCCTACTCGAAGGCGGCCGCCGTCGGCATGTGGCAGTTCATGTCGAGCACGGCGCGCGGCCTCGGGCTGCGCGTGGACTGGTGGGTGGACGAACGTCGCGACCCCGTGCGCTCCACCGATGCTGCCGTGCGCTTCCTCAACTACCTGAAGCAGCAGTTCGGCTCGCTCTACCTCGCCGCGGCGGCGTACAACGGCGGCCCCGGGCGAATCGCGCGCGGGCTCTCGCGCTACGCCGATGACCTCGAGGGGACCACGGGCGACTCGCTCTTCTTCGCGCTCGCGGAGACGGACGCGTTGCGTCGCGAGACCAAGGACTACGTGCCGCAGCTCGTGGCGGCGGCACTCGTGGGCAAGGAGCCTGCACGCTACGGCGTGCGCGTGGATTCGCAGCCGCTCTTCGCGTACGACTCCGTGATGGTACCGGGCGGCACGCCGCTCGCGGCGGTCGCAACGGCGGCGCACGTGGAACTCGATCTGGTGCGCGCGCTCAACCCGGGCGTGCTGCGCGGGATGACGCCGCCGGATGGAAGCTGGAAGGTTCGCGTGCCCACTGGAAGCGCCGCCGGGTTCGATTCCTCGCTCGCCGCGCTGGATGCCGACGACCGTCGTGCGTGGACCAGCCTGACAGCCAAGAAAGGCCAGACGATGGCGAGCGTGGCACGAGCGCACGGCTTGAGTGCGGCACAGTTGGCCTGGTACAACCCGAAGGTCGAGCGGCGGAAGAAAACCGGCACGCTGGTGGTGGGCCAGACGCTGCGCATTCCCACGGCGGCCACGGTCGCGGCGGCGCGCGACGTGCCCGATCCGAAGATCGAGATCTACGGCCGCGCCTCGCGGGGCTCGCGCGCGACAACGCACGTGGTGCGGGAGGGCGAGACGCTGGCCGCGATCGCGAAGAAGTACGGCACGACGGTCGCGGTGCTCAAGCAGCGCAACCGGATGCGGAGCGCGCTCGTGGTCGCGGGGCAACGCCTCGTGATTCGCGCGGGCACCGCGCCGTCAGCGAAGGCAAACGTTGCGGGCAAGGGGAAGAAGGGTGCGTCGGGCAACTCGAAGGGCAAGAAGACGCCAACCGCGAGTGCGACAAAGAAGAAGACCGCGAAGAAGAAGCGGGCTGCGCCGTAGTCACGTTCGAGTCATGCCCACAACGACAACGCGCCCGTCCGGAACTCCGGACGGGCGCGCTGCGCGTCGCGTTGCTGCTGCGTCAATCAGTGACGCCGCGTCCCTTGTACCCGCGCATGACCACCTGCTCGTAGCCATTGCTCGGGTTCATGCCGTTCGCCCGCGCCAGATCGACCGCCGCCGGCCCGCGATTGTACACGAGCAGCGCGAGGCTGACGTCGCGGTATTCCGAGATCAGTCCGCGCAGGTAGCGGAACCCGATGCGCAGATTGCGGTCGCGCTGATAGAGCTCCTCACGCGTGATATTCGGCTCGTAGTGGCGCGCCGTCGGCAGCATCAGCTGCGTGAGGCCCACCGCGCCCACCGGGCTGAGCGCGTTTTCCTTGAAGTCGCTCTCGATCTTCACCAGCCGAAACGCGAGTTCCGGGTCGATCTTCTCCTTCACGGCCGCTTCGTAGATCGCCTGCGAGAGGCGCGACGGCACGTCATAGCGCGCGCTCAGGCGGAACATCCGCTCGTAGCGCGAGAGGTCGTTCTTGGCGAGGGCGAGGTCGCCCCGCGAGTTGTCCAGTTCGGTGCGCAGGCGACCGATCTCGACCCAGGGGAGGATCGAGTGACGTTCTTCGGCCTGCGCCGTGCCCGACGTGGGTTGGTAGATGAGCAACGACACCGCCGCCACGAAGCCCGTGAGCAGCAGAATGGCGCGGATGCGCTTGAGCCGTCGCTCGCGATCGCCGCGACGCACGTACGGTGAGACCTTCATGCCTGCACGCAACATGTGCGGTACCTCCTATGGGTTCAGCCGGCCGTCCACGTACCCGAACGTCCGCCACCTTTCTCGAGCAGGCGCACGCCGGTGATGGTCATGCCGCGATCCATCGATTTCACCATGTCGTAAACGGTCAACAGCGCCACCGACACGGCGGTCATGGCCTCCATCTCGACGCCCGTCTGGGCCGTCGTCCGGGTCGTGGCCTGCGCCCGGATTCCGCCACCGACCGCGTCGTCGGTGAGGGTCACTTCAACGTTCGACAATGGCAGCGGATGGCAAAGCGGAATCAGCGCCGCCACCTGCTTCGCCGCCATGATGCCCGCCACGCGCGCCACCGCCAACACATCACCCTTGGTTACCGCGTTGTCGCGCACGGCCTCGCGGGCCTCGCGTGACATGCGGATGAACCCCTCGGCAACGGCATGCCGCGCCGAGATCGCCTTTTCGGAGACGTCCACCATGTGGGCCTCTCCGCGTTCGTTAAGGTGGGTCAGCGCGCCGTTCACGCCGACACCTCCTGCAGCGCCCTCATGAGCCGCGCCGTGAGCAGCGACGGCTGCGCGTTGCCGGCCGCTTTCTCCGCCGTCTCGAGTACGGCGGGAATCGCACGAGCGGCGGCGTCGGCACGACGAGCATCGCCCTTGGCAAGCGCGCCTTCCATCCGATCACGGAGGAGCAGCACGAGCGCGTCGAGCGTGTCCGAGTAGGCCCCGCGCGCACCGGTCGCCCCCTGCACGAAGGCCGCGCGATACCGCTCCGCGCGCTCGCCACCCGCCGCAGCCAAGATGCGCTCGGCGTTCTCGCGAGCGGCGGCCACGTCCGCAGCATTGAGCAGCGCCCCCGGGACCCCCTGCGCGCGGCGGACACGGGCCGCCAACGACTCACCGGCGATGCCGTCAAGCTTGGCGGACACGAGCGGGTGCTCGACGAATCGCTGCACGTCGGCGTCCTTGAGCGGACGCGCGACCACCGAGACCACCCGCGACCGGATGGTCGGCAGCAGGGCCCCGGGTTCACTCGACGTCAGGATGAGTGTCGTGTACGCGGGCGGCTCCTCAAGGAGCTTGAGGAAGGCGTTCGCAGCTTCCTCGTGGCCACCCTGGGTCATCCGATCGGCCTCGCCGACAACGATGACCCGGCGCTTGGCCATGGCCGGTCGCCGTCCGCCCTCGCGGACGAGGGCGCGGGTGGCGCCGATGTAAATGCCCGCATTGCCCGGCGGCGCGGCGTAGAGTCCGTTTGCCTCCCGGCGCGCGGTCACCGCGTCGCCGATGTTCCCCATCACCTCGTCAGGCGAGTCGTCGTTGCCGTCGTCATCGCGCGCTCGCGGGAAGACCCATGTGAGGTCGGGATGGGCCAACTCGAACGACAGCTTGCAGTTGGCGCACTCGCCGCAGGGGGCGTCCGCCGTGCCGCAGAGGAGCACGCTCGCGAGCCAAAGCGCCAGCCGTTGCTTGCCGACCCCGCGCGGACCATGCACGAGCAGGCTCGACGGGAGCGTGCCCCTCAGGGCGCTCTCGGCGAGCCGGTCGCGGAGTCCGGCGTGTCCGTACAACGGGATAATCGGCATGGGTGGAATGTTGGATACCCTCGGCGCAGGGTGGAAGTCCCAACCAGAAATTGTCGTGATTCGGCCAAAAAGGCATGGGGTGTTGATAACTCTGTAAGCCTATTATTTGCAATAGATTAACTATGCAAATGCTGCTCGGGAACGAATTGATACGCTGCGGCTAGCTACCGTCGATGGGAAGCATCCGGACCTTCGTGGAGGCGGGAATGACTGATCAGGACGGGTCGGGTAGTGGGTCGACCGCAGAGACCCCCTCACTGTTGGGTGCGGCGGCTGGCGAAGGGACGCCCGAACAAAAACCGGGGCTGGAGCGTCGCCATCATCCCATCGTGCGACTGACCCACTGGGTCAACGCGCTGGCGCTGTTCGTCATGATCGGGTCGGGACTCC
>JAYTVE010000371.1:0-4678 GCA_043744185.1 Gemmatimonadota bacterium
GCCACCACGGTCCAGTCCACGTCCACCACGCCAGCCGTGTGCTCGAACACGCGCTTAACCGCCTGCGCGGCTTCGAGCCGCTCGCTGTCATCGCTGGAATAGATCTCGGCCACGAGCGTGCTCAGCACCGGAGGACCGGGTGGAATTTCCGCGACCTTGGCCGAGGCGCCGTATCGCCGCGCGATCGAGTCCACGGCGGGACGCACCGCCACTGCGATCGCGTGGCTCTGGCGCGAGCGCTCGCCCTTGGGCGCGAGGTTCACCTGCACGTCGGCCACGTTCGCGCCGCTGCGCAGGAAGTAATGGCGCACGAGGCCGTTGAAGTTCACCGGCGCCGCCGTGCCCGCGTACGTCTCCGTGCTGCGCACCTCGGCGACCGTGCGCAGGTAGGCGGCCACATCTGACGCCGCCGCGTTGGTCGTTTCGAGCGTCGTGCCCTCGGGCAGGTCGAGCACGACCTGGAACTCCGACTTGTTGTCGAACGGCAGCATCTTCACCTGCACCGCCTTCACGAACACCAGCGCTACCGAACCGAGCAGCATCGCCACTACGCTCACGTACAGCTGCGTGCGGCGGCGCGGCTGGTCGAGCAGCGGCAGCATCACCTTGCGATACAGTTGCCCCATGCGACCGCCCTCTTCCTCCTCGTGCGCCCGGTCGTGCTGCGGCCCCTTGGGCACGTGCCCCTTGAGCAGCTTGTACGCGAGCCACGGCGTCACGATGAAGGCCACGCCAAGCGACGCGAGCATCGCCACGCTCGCGCCCACGGGAATCGGTCGCATGTAGGGACCCATCATCCCGGACACGAACGCCATCGGCAGGATCGCCGCCACCACCGTGAACGTCGCGAGGATGGTCGGGTTGCCGACTTCGTCCACCGCCTCGATGGCCGCTTCGTCCAGCGCGCGGTCCCCCATGCGCATGTGCCGGAACATGTTCTCGACCACCACGATCGCGTCATCCACGAGGATGCCGATCGAGAAGATGAGCGCGAACAGCGTGATGCGGTTGAGCGAGTAGCCCATCGCGTAATACGTGAAGAGCGTGAGCGCGAGCGTCACGGGCACCGCCAGCAGCACCACCGCCGCCTCGCGCCAGCCGAGGAAGAATCCGACGAGCGCTGTTACCGACAGCGTGGCGATGAGCAGGTGCAGGATGAGCTCGCGCGCCTTCTCCCCCGCCGTCTCGCCGTAGTCGCGCGTCACCGACACCGTCACGTTGCCGGGGACCACGCGCCCCTTCGCGGCCTCAACGCGCTCGAGCACCGCCGCCGTCACCGCCGTCGCGTTGGCCCCCGGCCGCTTTGCCACGCTGATCGTCACCGCGCGCTCCGACGCGCCCGTGCCCTCCGCGTGCGACACGTACGTCGTCGCCTCGGCAAAGTCATCGGTGACCGTCGCGACATCGCGGATGGCCACTGCGCTCCCGCGCGACGCAACGATCACGGCGCCCACGTCCGCCGCGGTCGCCAACGGCGACCCCGCCTCCACGCGCACGACCTTGTCACCGCGCGCGAACTCGCCCGCCTGCACGCGCGCGTTCGCGCCGCGCAGCGCCACGAACACCTCGATCGGGCTCACCCCGGCCGCCGCGAGTCGCGCCGGATCCATCGTCACGCGCAGCTGACGCGGCGACCCGCCGATCACCCGCGTCGTGGACACGTCAGGCACGCTGCGAACCTCGTCCTCGAGGCGCGCCGCCACCTGCCGCAGCAGGTTCGGGTCCGTGTCGCGCGCGTGCAACGTGAGCGCGAGCACCGGCACGTCGTCGATCGCATGCGGCTGCACCAGCGGCGGCATCGCCCCCGGCGGCGCTTCATCCATCGCCGACGCGAGCTTGGCCTGCACCTTCGTGACGCTCGCTTCCTGGTTCTCGCCCACCTTGAAGCGCACCGTCACCAGTGCCACGCCGTCCATCGCGCTGCTGTAGACGTGCTCGACCCCCGAGAGCTCCTGCATGCGCCGTTCGATCGGCCGCACCAGCCGCTGCTCGACTTCCGCCGGCGACGCGCCCGGCAACTGCGCCATGACGTCGATCATCGGCACGGAGATCTGCGGCTCCTCCTCGCGCGGCGTGGACAGCAGTCCCAGCACGCCGGCGGCGAGCGACGCCAGCGCGATGAGCGGCGTCAGGCGCGACTTGAGGAACCCCGCCGCGATGCGCCCTGCAATGCCGCGCGTCATGAGCCCCTCTCGCGCGGCACGAGCACGCGATCACCAGACCGCACTCCGGAGAGCACTTCCGTGTAGCCGCCCGCGCTGCGCCCGATCTTCACCCAGCGCAGTTCGCTGCCCGAGCCGGTGAGCACCCGCACACCGGACAGGTCGCCGTCGGTGACCACTGCAGCCGCCGGCACGACCATCGTCGTGTGGCGCCCCGTCGGAATCGCGAGCGAGGCGGCACCACCGGAGAGCAGCTTGCGATCCGCATTGCCGACGAGCGCGTTCACCGTGTAGACGCCGCCCGCACTGGACGGCACCACCCCTTCGACCACCGCCCGCACCGCGTGCCCCTCGACGGTCGCATCAATCGACCGGCCTGCACGCAGGCTGCCGGCGGCTTCGGCTGTCACCGAGGCGGTCACGCGCAGCCGACTCGCATCCTCGATGATCAGCAGCGGCGCTCCCGGCGCGGCCATCGCACCCGCATCGACCCACCGACGCGTGACCACGCCATCGAACGGTGCGCGAAGCTCGGCGTACTCGCGCACGGCGCTGACCTCGGCCGCACCCGCGCGCGCGGCACTCACGGCGGCCGTCGCGCGAGCGAGCCCGGTCTCGGCGGCTTCGAGCATCGCACGCGGCGCCGCGCTGTCGGCAAAGAGGGCGCGCATGCGCGCGGCCTGGCGTGTCGCCTCGGCCTGCATCGCCTCGGCGTCCGCAACCGACGCGCTCACCTGCGCGCGCTTCGCGTCGAGCTCGCGCGCATCGAGACGCAGCAGCACCTGCCCACGCGTCACGCGGTCGCCCTCGTGCACCAGCACGTCGGTCACGGTCGCCATCAGTCGGGTCGCGAGGACGGCTCGCTCGACCGGTGCCGCGACGCCGCCGGCGTCGAGAACCGCGTCCACGACCGTGTCACGCACGCGGACCTCGAGCGTACCGGCCCCGGCGCGCGCGTTGGCTGGCGGCGCTGGCTGTGCCTTTGGTTCGGCGCACGCGGCAGCCGCCACCAGCAGGGCCAAGAGGGGAACAGCGCGGAAAGAGGACATCAGTCGTGCTCCTTGGGCGGATTGGAGAGTGACGTGTTCATGTCGAGTGCCTCGAGCGCGCCGGGGTCGCGACCGGCGGCGAGACGGCGGGCGGCGAGCGCCGCCACAAGGTCGAAGCGGGCCTTGGCGAGGCCCAACGCGGTGGCCATCTCTGCCGCCTGCGCGTCGAGCAGTTCGCTCACGCTCGCGAGGCCCCCTTGGTACCGGCGCTCGACAATGCGATGAGCATCGGTGCCTTGCAGGGCGCTGCGCTCCGCGAGCGCGAGCCGTTCGAGCGCGACGCCGACGCCGCTTTCACTGTCATCGCGTTCGAGCCGCGCGCGCGCAGCGGCGCCGTCGGCCATCGCGCGCGCAGCCGTGGCGCGGCTTTCCGCGATGTGCTGGTCGGCGAGCGTGCTGCCTCCGTTGAGAAGCGACCAGGTGGCCATGAGCCCCACGGTCCATGCCGGCTGCCCGGCAAAGGGGGTGGCGCGATCGTTCCAATCGTAGCGCGCGAAACTATTGAGACGCGGCAGCGCGGCGGCGCGGGCACGGGCACCGTCGAGCTTCGCCGCATCGGCCGCGAGCTGCGCGGCCCGCTCGTCGGCGCGGGGAGTGGAGATGGCGCCGGAGTCGGCGCGCGCCGCGCCGCGCAACGCTTGCGCTGAGGGAAGCACGCCGGCCGGCGCGATGCGCGTGCCGTCGCGCTCGCCGAGCAGGACGCCGAGCGATTGGCGCGCGCTGCGGGCATCGGCGGTCGCCGCGATCAGTTGTGATTCGATGTCACTGGCACGTACTCCGGCCAGCAGTGCGTCGCTCGAGGTGACGACCCCTTCGCGGTGCATGGACTGCGCCTGCGCCACGTGGCTGCGCGCAGCGGTGAGGGCCGCGGCGAGGGTTTGCACGCGCTCGTCGGTGAGCAGCGTTCCGTAGTAGGCGCGCACGACGTCGGCGCGCGTGGTGAGGCGGGCCCAGTCTTCGGCGGCGCGAGCGGAGTTCACCGCGCCAGCGGCCGCGCGCCGTGCGGTCCACGCGTCCACGTTCACCAAGGGGATCTCGGCGGCAATCGCGCCGGTAGCGTTGGCAGCGACGCCGGGATTGTTGAGGGTGGCGGGGTTGAAGTCGGCGGCTGTGAGGCGCCGCTGGCGCATCAGGGTGCCGAATGCACCGATCGGATCGGTGGTCTGCAGATAGCCGGCATCGAGGTGGAGCGTGGGGAGGATGCCCTTGAGTGGAAGCGCGGCCTGGGCCTCCAGCGTGGCACGTTGCGCGGCAGCGGCTCGGGTGCTGAAGGCCGCCGAGTCGGCTCGCCGGAGGGCATCATGGAGCGGCAGGGTGGTAGTGCGTGCCGGGCTCTGGGCGCTTGCCGCAGGAACGGCGAAGGCGAAGGCGATGGGGGCCACGCGACGGATGAGTGACATAGTATATAACTATATCGTTGTGCACTAGTGTCGTCAAGCGGCGATCCTGTCGGCACATTTCCGACAG
>JAYTVE010000372.1:0-4663 GCA_043744185.1 Gemmatimonadota bacterium
CACCGCCCGACTCCCTTGCGAGCCACCCTTGCCACGATGCAATCGACGTCGCCAGCGCGCCGCTCGTGTCGATGCCACGGTCGGTGGCGTCAGACGGCAGCACATAGAGCACGTGCAACTGCGGCAGGCCCGGGTCGTCGTCCGGGCGATCGCTGGTGGCACGTGGCTGGTGGCGGAAGACGTACGAACTCGCGGCCGCGCCCTCTGCGTTGTACGCCTGTCGCTCCTCCTTGGTCATGCCCTTCAGTCCGTTCGGCATGAACTTGAGGCCGCGCGCCTTCATCTGGTGCAGGGCGAAGCCGACGCCGAGCACGAGCATCACGATGTTGATCGTCGGGATCTTGCCGGTTTTCATGCGGGTAGGATGCGACCGGAGCGCGTCGGGCGCCAGTCGCGAAGTCGGGCCGTCACCAGCCGCAGCGCACGCTGAGCCGCACCTGCGGCAGCTTGGCGAATGCGACATCTTTCGCACATGTCGCGCGCATTCGTGAACGAGGACGCCGGCGGTGATCCGCCGCCGCCGCAGTACCACCTTCCGCCGCGGGACGACCCAACGTTCGACGCGGCAGCAGCGGTCGCGCTGCTCGAGGGGGCACGCGTCGGCAACACGCAGAGCGCCGAGGAGGCAACAGGCTACGCGTGGGGCCAGCCGCGATTGGCGCCGCACATCGAACGGCTGCTTGTCGAAGCGGAGCGGTTGCGCGACGACCGGCTCGAACAACTCGCGCGGCGGTACCTCGCGCAACTGACGCCTCCCGATCCGTAAGCGACAACAAGGGGAGACGGGGAGTCGCGGATGCACGACACTGTACGCCGGCAGCTCATGGTCATTTGTTTGAGCTTGCGGCACGGCGCGGGCGCTCTCACTGTTGGCACAAGCCGTTCGCGACATGTCGCGCGGCGTGCATCCCACCCTCGCCGTGACACACCCGATGCTGATCAACCTGCTCCTCGCGCTCGCTGCGGCCATCGCCGTCGTGATCGTGCTCGCCATGACCAAGCCTGCGATCTTCTCGGTCACGCGCTCGACGACCACATCCGCCTCGCCCGCCAAGCTGCAACCCATGGTCAGCGATTTTCATGCGTGGGGTGCGTGGTCACCGTGGGAGCACATTGACCCCGCGATGAACCGCACCTTCAGCGGCGCTTCGAGCGGCAGGGGTGCGATCTACGAGTGGAACGGCAACAACAAGGTGGGCGCTGGCCGCATGGAAGTCCTCGACGAGGTTCCGGGGGCAAGCGTGAAGGTCAAGCTCGACTTCATCCGCCCGTTCGAAGGACACAACGTGACCACGTTCACCTTCACGCCCGGCGCCGACGGCACGACCGTGCGCTGGGAGATGACGGGGCCCAACAGCTTCATGGGCAAGGTCATGAGCGTGTTCGTGAACATGGACAAGATGATCGGGAAGGACTTCGAGGCCGGCCTCGCGAACCTAAAGCGGGTGGCGGAGGTATAAGGCGCGGAACGTGGGAGTCGCGTTCCGTGGCCCCCTAACTTCCTGGTACCCGCATGCCTTTCTCACGTGTTCGATTGCTGGTTCTCGCCGCGACAGCGCTGACCCTCACCGCAGCGGCCGCGCGCCCCGCCCTCGCTCCGGCGACCGTCACGCTGGACCTCGCGACCATTCACGCGGCGGCGCTCACGACCGCGCGCGGTGCCGCTGACACGACCGACGCGCCCTTCCTCCTCGTGTCGGTGGTGCACGACGCGAATCGGACCGCGAGCCAACATCTCCCCGGTGCGCCGCATTGGACGATCGCGCAGGACGCTGTCGTGCCACCGCAGGGCCTCACCGAGGTGTCACTCGCACCGGGCGACACGGTGCGCCTCCTGCTCTCGCTGCTTGAGGGCGAGACTACGACGGTCGAGGCGGCCACGCGTGCCGTGACGGCCTCCACGCAGCAGATGGCGCACATCGCGCACGGTCTCACCCCCCACGCGTCCCCGACCACCGCGCAGGTCACGACGGCGCTCGCGTCGCTCATCAAGGGAGGCGCGCACTGGATCGGCTCCAGCACGCTCCTGCTCACCAACGAAGCCGGAACGCTCTTCTGGCGCGAGGTGGCGTGCGTGCAGACGTGCTCCGTGCTCAACGCCGGCACACCGGGCAAAGCGCTCGAGGTCGGCGGCAAGGCGGTCGCGTCGGTGGTCGAGCTGACCGGCAGCTCCGCCACGTATCACATGCAAGTCACGGCCCGCCGCACCTCCTGACGCACGCTGCACGACGGGCCGTGTGCAAGTTGTCCGGCCCGCGACGTCTCATGGGAGCCCGTACGGCGACTGATCGCCGCACGGCAACCACCCGCTCCCTGAGGCGTCCATGCGTCCCGCTCCTGCTCTGCCGCTCCGTCGTGTTGTAGTGCTCGCGATCGCGAGCGGCGCTCTTGCCTGCGCGCTGCTGGCTTGTAGTGACAGCAATCTGAGCGACCGGCGCCGCGAGGAAGCGGTCAACACCGCGTCACAGTCGGTAACGAAGAATCGTTCCGTGGCCATGGCGCCAACGGCCTCCGCCGCCACCAGCCTCGCCTACAGCTCCCGCGCGGACGGAGGCCCAGCTGAGGCGGTCAGGTCGCCGGCCGAGGAGCTCTCGCAGACCGGCAGTCCCGCTGCCGCGACCGACATCCGTCCTGGCACCATGCTCATCCGCACGGCGACGATTGCGCTCCGGGTCGATTCCCTCGAGCGCGCCATCGCGCATGCCCGCGCCCTCGCGGAACAACTCGGCGGCACCGTCGGCGCCGTGGAGGTCAACACGGGCATCGAATCGCAGCGTACGGCTTCGCTCGAGCTGCGCGTGCCCAGCGCTCGCTTCGACGAGGCGCTCACCGGCGTGTCGCCCCTGGGCACGGTGGAGCACTCTGCCAGCGGTGCCGAAGACGTCGGCGAGGAGTACGTCGACATGGCCGCGCGCATCGCCAACGGGCACCGCATCGAGGAGAGGTTGATCGGGCTGTTTGCGACGCGCACCGGCAAGCTGAGCGACGTGCTGCTGCTCGAGCGCGAGCTCGCACGCGTGCGCGGCGAGATCGAGCAGGCCGAGGGCCGTCGCCGGTATCTGGGCCGTCGCGCGGCGACGAGCAGCATCACGCTGGCCATGCACGAACCGCTCCCGATCATCGCGCACGACCCGGCGGACCATCCCATCCACGACGCCCTTGGCACGATGTGGCACAACTTCACGGGACTGGTGGCGTTCAGCGTCGCGAGCCTGGGCTACGTGCTGCCGCTCGGACTCGTGCTGCTGCTGGCTTGGCGGACGCGCCGTGCCTGGCGCCCGCGTAACGAGCCCGCCACGGACCCGCGCGCGTGAGCGCACGGGCCCGGGCGGCCGCCGACTAGAAAATCGTGTAGATGAACGGCGCCAGCACGGAGCCCTGCGCGAACACGAGCACGGCGCCAACGACCACCATGACGACGATCACCGGCACGAGCCAGAACTTCTTGCGCTCGCGCATGAACGCCCAGAGGGAGGACGTGAGCGAGCTGTTGTTGTTGGCCATCGGACGATCTCCGGGCTCAGGTCAGAAGGGACGTTCCATCGAGGCGGGGCCGCGCTTCGCATCAGGGCGCGGCCGCCAGTAGCTGCCGTCCGCCTCAGGCGGACGGGTCATCGCATTGCTGCCGAACGTGCGGCGGAGGATCGCGATCGGAGTGACCACAATGAGGTACGTCGCACCCATGAATATCGGCGTGGTGACCTTGGACAGGATGGCGGCGAGCCCCATCCACGCCTTGTACACGGGCCCGAGCACCGAGGGCAGCACCGCCCCCAGTGTGACGAGCGTGGCGCCGAGCCCGCCAGTGACGCGCATGGTGGTGGGATGGCCGCGCCACGCCGAGATGCCGGCGATGACGAGGAATGCCGCGCCAACGGTAAGGCCGAACTTCCGGTCCTCGCCCGGCTTCAGTCCAGCTGGAACTCGGTCTTCCATGACTCGTCGTCCGGGACGGGGGGCTGCAACGTCTTGTCGAGGAGGAATTCCCCGATGACGAGGTAGTCGATGTGCGTGCGCATGAAGCAGCGGTAGGCGTCAGCGGGCGACATCACGATCGGTTCGCCGCGCACGTTGAACGACGTGTTCACGAGCACCGCGCAGCCCGTCTTGCGCTCGAAGGCGCTGAGGAGCGCGTGGTAGTCGGGGTTCGTGTCGGTCGTGACCGTCTGGACGCGGGCTGAATAGTCGATGTGCGTGATGGACGGCATGTCGGAACGCACGACATTGAGCTGGTCGATGCCCCAGAGCTTCTGCGCGTCTGCAGTCATCGGGATCTGGCGCGACTTCTTGACCGGCGCCACGAGCAGCATGTACGGCGAGTCCGTGTCGAGCTCGAAGTAATCGGCCACGCGCTCGCGCAGCACACTCGGCGCGAACGGGCGGAAGCTCTCGCGGAACTTGATCTTGATGTTCATCTGCGCCTGCATCTTCGGACTGCGCGGATCACCGAGGATGCTGCGCGCGCCCAGCGAGCGCGGCCCGAACTCCATGGCGCCGTTCATCCACCCGATGATCTTCTCGTCGGCGAGGATGCCGGCGACCTTCTCCGTCAGCTGTTCGCGTGGCAGACGTTCGTACGACGCGTTGACCGACTTGAGGAAGGCCTCCGTTTCCTCCGCCGTGTACGACGGCCCGAGGTACGAACCGCGCATGCTGTCCTTGC
>JAYTVE010000373.1:0-4662 GCA_043744185.1 Gemmatimonadota bacterium
GCGTCGGCTCCCGCAACCAAGAAGCCGTAGACGATGCCGACCCGGTCGGTCAGCGCCACGCGCGTATTCGCCGGCGCGGCGCTGCTCGCGCTCGGCGCCTGCCGCGGCGCGCCGCTCGCGGGCCTCAAGGCGCCCGTGGCCGAGGAGCTCGCGAAGGCCGCGCCCGACTCGTTCGTCGTCTCGTTCGTGACTTCGCGCGGTCCGTTCGACGTCACGCTGCGCCGCTCGTGGGCGCCCCATGGCGTTGATCGCGTGCATTACCTGGTCAACGCGCGCTACTACGACGGCGTGCGCTTCTTCCGGGTCGTGAAGGGCTTCGTTGCGCAATTCGGGCTGCACGGCGACACCGGCGTCACCAGTGCGTGGCGCATGCGTCGCATTCCCGACGACCCCGTAAAAGGGAGCAACCTGCGAGGGACGCTCACGTTTGCCATGGGCGGCCCGAACACGCGCACCACGCAGCTTTTTCTCAACCTCGTGGACAACGTGCGCCTCGACGCCACCGGGTTCGCGCCGCTCGGCGCGGTGACCAGCGGCATGACGGTCGTGGACTCGCTCTACAGCGGCTACGGCGAGGGGGCGCCGCGCGGTGCGGGGCCCGATCAGGGGAAGCTCTCGCGCGAGGGTAATGCGTACCTGCTCTTCGCCTTTCCCAAGCTCGATTCGGTGGTCACCGCGCGCGTGACGAAGCACTGGCCGTAGCCGCGCGCGACCGCTCTGGACAGCCAGCGGTCCGGTCACGACGTTCACCCCGTCGCATGCCAACAGCCGGTTACTCGGGTACCCCCCTCGCCAAGAAGCTCGGCCTCGTGCCCAACATGCGCCTGCTGGTGCGGAGCGCGCCGCCGGAATACCTGCAGTGGATCGCGCCGGTGCCCGAAGGCTTCACGAGCACGACGCGCGCAGCGAGGCCGGGCGCGGTGCATCTGTTCGTCACCGAGCGCGCTGATCTCGCCAGGCAGCTCACCGCGCTGCGTACGTCGCTCATCGACACCGGCTTCGTCTGGGTGTCGTGGCCCAAGAAGAGCGCCAAGGTGCGGACCAGCATCACCGAAGACGTGATTCGCACCGTCGCGCTCCCCATGGGCTTCGTCGATGTGAAGGTGTGCGCCGTAAGCGAAACGTGGTCCGGCCTCAAGCTCGTCATCCGTGTGTCCGAGCGCGGCAAGGCGGCGCAATGATCTTCGAGCCGGAACTCGAATGCATGGACGCGAGTGCGCGCCGCGACCTCCAGGACGTGCGCCTCCAGACCCTCGTCGAGCGCGTGCGTGAGCGCGTGCCGCTCTATACCGGGCGCCTCACCACCGCGGGCGTTGGTCGCGGCAGCATCCGCGGCATCGAGGACCTGCACAAGCTCCCGATCACGCGGAAGGCCGACCTGCGTGACACGTATCCGTTCGGGATGCTCACGGTACCGCGCAACCAGTGCGTGCGCATTCACGCCTCCTCCGGTACCACGGGGCGCCCCACCGTGGTGGCCTACACGGCCGCCGACGTCGAACTCTTTGCGCGTGTCTGCGCCCGCGCACTCGCCATGGGCGGCGCGGAACCGGGCATGATGCTGCATAACGCGTACGGATACGGCCTCTTCACGGGCGGACTTGGCATCCACTACGGCGGCGAGAAGCTCGGCATGACCGTGGTGCCCGTCTCCGGCGGCATGACAGAACGCCAGCTGCTCCTCATCCAGGACTTGAAGCCCGACGTCATTACCTGCACGCCCAGCTACGCGCTCACGCTCGTGGCCGAATGCGAGCAGCGCGGCATCCGACCGCACGAAACGTCCCTGCGCTTCGCGCTGCACGGCGCCGAGCCGTGGACGGACGGCATGCGCGCGCAGATCGACCGCGGGTTGGGGGTGCGCTGCACCAACATCTACGGGCTGTCCGAGATCATCGGCCCCGGCGTGAGCAACGAGTGCGTCGAAGCGCGTGACGGCTCGCACGTGATGGAGGACCACTTCTATCCGGAGATCCTCGACCCGGACTCGGGCGAGCCCGTGCCCGACGGACAAGAAGGCGTGCTGGTCATCACGACGCTCACCAAGGAAGCGCTGCCGCTCCTGCGCTACTGGACGGGCGACATCACCTCGCTCACGCGCGGTAGCTGCGCCTGCGGACGAACGCTCGTGAAGATGGCGCTCATCAAGGGACGCACCGACGACATGCTCATCATTCGCGGGGTGAACGTCTACCCGAGCCAGGTGGAAAGCGTGCTCGCGAAGTTCGAGGAACTCGCGCCACACTACCGCCTCGTCGTCACGCGAGAGAAGAACCTCGATGCGCTCGAGGTGCAGGTCGAATTGTCGAGCCCGTTTGCACGCGACATCGTGCGCGAGGCGCTCTCCGAGGAAATCGTCGAGGCCGACACGCAGCTGCGCGCGCTGCGTGGCCGCACGGCGCAACTGCTCCACAACACGATCGGCGTGTCCATGAAGGTCTCCCTGCTCCCGCCCGGCGCCGCTCCGCGCTCCGAGGGGGGCAAGCTCAATCGCGTCGTGGACGAACGTCCGCGCCCGTGACATTCGCCGCATTCCGCCACATCCCGACCACCATGCTCCTTAGGTCCCTGCGCATCGCCGCCGTTGTCGGCAGCATCGCCTCCGTTCCCGGCACGCTTGCCGCCCAAACCCGTACCGCCGACTGGCCCTACAACGGCGGCGGCCCCGATGCCAACCGTCATTCCACCCTCGCACAGATCACTCCCGAGAACGTGAAGCGGCTGCAGGTGGCGTGGACGTACGACACGCGCGATGCCTTTCCCGGATCGGAGATGCAGGCCAACCCGATCGTCATCGACGGCATGCTCTACGCCACCAGTCCCAGGGTGCGCGTGTTCGCGCTTGATGCCGCCACGGGCAAGGAACTCTGGAGCTTCGACCCGAGCGGCGGCGTGGCCCCAACGAGGCGTTTTCGCCAGCGCGGCGTGACCGTCTACGGTGACCAGCTCTTCATTGTCTATCGCAACTGGCTCTGGGCGCTCAATCGCCGCACGGGCAAGCCCGTCCTCACGTTCGGCGACTCGGGCCGGGTGGACCTCCGTCAAGGGCTCGGCCGCCCGCCAGAGACGCTTGGTGTCGGCGCGAGCTCGCCGGGCGTCGTGTTCGAGGACCTGTACATCATCGGCACGAACATGAGCGAGAGCCTGCCGTCCGCGCCGGGCGATGTGCGCGCGTACGACATCCACACGGGCGCGCTCCGCTGGAACTTCCACACCCTCCCGCGGCCTGGCGAGTTGGGCTACGAGACGTGGAGCGCCGACTCGTGGAAGATCAATGGCGGCGCCAACGCGTGGGCCGGCGTCACGATCGACCGCAAGAACGCACTGCTGTTCGCGGCCACCGGGTCGGCAGCGTTCGACTTCTACGGATCCAACCGCCTGGGCGACAACCTCTTCGCCAACACGATCCTCGCGCTGGATGCGCGCACCGGTCGGCGCGTCTGGCACTGGCAGGGCGTCAAGCACGACCTCTGGGACCTCGACTTCCCCGCAGCCCCCACCTTGGTCACCGTCACGCGCAACGGCAAGCCGGTGGAGGCCATCGCGCAGACCACCAAGTCGGGCCACATCTGGCTGCTCGATCGTCTCACCGGCGAGTCGCTCTTTCCTGTGCGCGAGTTCAAGGTGCCTGCCTCGAAGCTCGACGGCGAACGCGCCGCGATGACGCAGCGCCTGCCCGTGCTGCCGCCGCCACTTGTGCGCCAGACGCTCACAGCGCGCGACCTCACCACGCGCACCCCCAAGGCGCACGCCGAGGCGCTCAAGACGTTCAACCAGTACCCGAATCGCGGCCTCTTCAATCCGCCATCGGAAGCGGGCACAATCGTCTTCCCTGGCTATGATGGCGGCGCCGAATGGGGCGGTCCCGCGTTCGATCCGGAAACGGGCCTGCTGTACGTGAACGTGAACGAGATGGCCTGGCTGCTCAAGATGATCCCGCGCGACGACAAGTCGCTGTACAAGAACAACTGTGCGAGCTGCCATCGCACCGACCTCAAGGGCACACCCGGCCAGATCCCGACGCTCGTGGGCATCAGCGAGCGCCGCACCAAGGCGGATCTCGCCGCGGTCATTCGCAACGGCTACGGGCGCATGCCCGCCTTCGGTGGCGCGCTCGAGAGTGGAGCCATCGAGGATCTCGTCAACTTCCTGATCACCGGCAAGGACGCCAACGACAAGCCGGGCAGCAACCCGTACTGGATGAAGTACCGGAACGACGGCTACACGATCTTTCAGGACTCGGGCTTCTATCCTGCCATCTCGCCACCGTGGGGTACGCTGACCGCAGTGGACCTCAATACCGGCAAGTTCACGTGGCGCATTCCGTTCGGCGAGTATCCGCAGCTCGCCGCCAAGGGCATGAAGAACACCGGCACCGACAACTACGGCGGTCCGGTGGTGACGACCAGTGGCATCCTCTTCATCGCGGCCACGAGCTGGGACAACAAGATTCACGCCTACGACAAGCGGAACGGCAAGCTGCTCTGGGAAGCGACGCTGCCGTTCGCCGGCGCGGCCACGCCGTCGCTCTACATGGTCGATGGCAAGGAGTACGTCGTGATCGCGTGCGGCGGCGGCAAGAACGATGCGCCGTCGGGCGGCGTGTACGTCGCGTTCGCGCTTCCCACGCCCTGATGTCGACCAGGACGCCGTCGCAAGAGC
>JAYTVE010000374.1:0-4662 GCA_043744185.1 Gemmatimonadota bacterium
GCGCCGGGCGGACGGATGGCGGTGAGCACGTGGGATTCGCGCGAGGCCAACCCGTTTGCGGCCGAGAGCTCGCGCGTCGTGAACGGCTTCTTCGACCACGATCCTCCGGCGTTCTACGACATTCCCTTCGGGATGCACGATCGCGATGCGCTCAAGGCGCTGGCCGAGGGCGCGGGATTCGTGGACGTGCGCGTGACGGCGCTGCCCATGGTGGGTGAGAGCGCGACTGCGTTCGATGCGGCAACGGGGTTCGTGAAGGGAAACCCGCTGGTGACGGCGCTGCGCGAACGGGGGGCCGATCCGGACGTGATCGTGACGGCGATGGCGACGGCGTTCCGCGAGCGGTTCGGTGATGCCCCCATGCGTTCACCGATGCAGGCGTTGATGATCACGGGGCGGAAGAGCGGCTGAGTTCGCTGCAGTCCGGCCGCTTCTCCCGTTCGCCAGTGACGCGATGCAGCTCCGCTCCGGCCTTGAAGCGCCAGACGCGGCTTGGAGGATTTACCTCCATCGGGCGCTGGACAGCGCGCCCCCGCCGCAGTAGCTACAGAGATGGCCCCCCACATCCGTCGCTGCGCCATCGCGCTCGCGTTGATCGTGCCCGGCACGCTCGCCGCCCAAGGCGGCGGCCGCGTGCCCGGCTGGAAAGTCACCTTCGACCGTTCCGGCATCCCGGATAGCGCCGTCAGCATGGGGGCCATGGCCCCCGGTTGGCACATGAGCGCGCTCGCCGGTGCGCCCGGTGCGATCGCGTTCGACGCGAGCCTCGTGGCGCAGAAAGCGTTCAAGCTGGAGAGCGAGCTCTTCTATTTTGCCGACGGCGCGGCCGCAGGCGCCGGGCTCGTGATTGCCGGACGCGCGCTCGACACGCAGGCGCCGCGCTTCGTGGCGTTCACGGTGTTTCCCGACGGGCGGTTCAGCATCGTGCGCATGGCGGGTGCGCAGCGCGAAGTGCTCGTGCAACCGACCCGCGAAACCGCCATCAACAAGCACCCCGGCGGCAAGGCCAACGTGAAGAACGTGCTCGCCGTCGAAGGTGACGAGAAGTGGGTGACCTTCAAGGTGAACGGCGTGAAGGCCGCGCAACTGCCGCGTTCCGTGGTGGATGCGGGCGGTGGCATGGTGGGGCTCCGCCTCGAGCCGGGGGTCAACGTGCATGTCGCCACCCTCGTACTCGATGGCCGCAACGTGGCCCCAGTAGCGGCGCGCTGATCTGAGTCGTCAGTAGTTCGTGCTGATTCCCAAGCTCGTCACCACCCTCAAGAGTTACGATCGCTCGCAGTTCGCAGCCGACTTGGGCGCGGGGCTGATCGTGGGCGTGGTGGCGCTGCCGCTTGCCATCGCCTTCGGCATCGCGAGCGGCGTGACGCCGGCCGCCGGCCTCTGGACCGCGATCGTCGCCGGCTTCCTGATTTCCGTGCTGGGCGGCTCGCGCGTGCAGATCGGTGGCCCCACGGGCGCCTTCGTGGTGATCGTGGCCGGCATTGTCGAGAAGTACGGCACCGGCGGCCTGGCCACCGCGACGCTCATGGCCGGCGTGATGCTCGTGGCCTTCGGGCTGCTGCGCTTCGGCAAGGTCATCCAGTATTTCCCTCGTCCGGTCATCACCGGGTTCACGAGCGGAATCGCGGTGCTGATCGCGAGCGGGCAGGTCAAGGACGCACTCGGGCTTCACATGGCGACACCGCCCGTGGCGTTCATCGAGAAGTGGCAGTCGTATGCGTCGCACTTGGGTGATGCGACGCCGGCCGCGATGCTCGTCTGTGCGGGCACGTTGCTCGTGCTCATCGCGTGGCCCAGGATCTCGACCAAGCTGCCAGGGCCGTTCGTGGCACTCGTGGCTGCCACTGTCACAGTGAAGCTCTTGAACCTCCCCGTGGAAACCATAGGCAGCCGCTTCGGTGCCCTCCCCACGGGCTGGCCCTCAGCGCACTTCCCCGATCTCTCGATCGCGACCATGCGTGCAATGGTCGCGCCGGCCTTCACCATCGCATTGCTCGGCGGCATCGAGTCGCTGCTCTCGGCCGTGGTGGCCGACGGCATGATCGGCGGGCGGCACCGGCCGAACATCGAGTTGATCGCGCAGGGGGTCGCCAACATCGCGTCGCCCTTGGTCGGTGGCATTCCGGCCACGGGTGCGATCGCGCGCACCGCCACCAATGCGCGGAACGGCGGTCGCACGCCGGTGGCGGGCATCGTGCACGCGTTTACGCTGCTGATCATCACGCTCTTTGCCGGCCAGTGGGCCGCGCTCGTGCCGATGAGCGCGCTCGCGGCCATCCTGCTCATCGTTGCGTATCACATGAGCGAGTGGCGCACCGTGCGCGCCGAGATGAAGGCGCCCAAGAGCGACGCGGTGGTGCTGCTGCTGACGTTCGGCCTGACGGTGATCGTGGACCTGACGGTGGCCATCCAGGTGGGGCTCGTGGTCGCCTCGCTGCTCTTCGTGCGGCGCATGGCCGGCGCGTCGAGCATCACGGCGCTGTCGGACGATGACGAGCGTGGCGATGCCCCGCTCCGCGGCCCGCTCCCGCCCGGCGTGCAGGTGTTCGCGATGAGCGGTCCGTTCTTCTTCGGCGCGGCCGAGCAGTTCAAGGAGACGATGCGGCAGGTGGCGTCACGGCCGCGTGTGCTGATTCTGCAGATGCGCGACGTGCCGGTGATTGATGCGACGGCGATGCACGCGCTGCGCGAAGTGATCGCGCAGAGCCGGAAGGAGGGGACGCGGGTGCTGTTGGCGGAGGTCGGCGGTCAGCCGATGGAGGCGATGCGGCGGGCGGGATTGGTGGAGGAGCTGGGGGCGGAGGCGTTTGCTCCGTCGTTGGACTATGCGGTGGCGGAGGCTGGCTGAGGCATCGTCAGCGGTTGGTCGTCCCAGCGTTCTGGCCGACGGGGTATCGTCGCATGCCTTCTCGCCCGAACAAGGAGCCCATGCGCCGTGATAGGACAAGTGTCCACCAAAGCGGGGGGGGCCCAATCGCCACAATCTTCTCGTCAGAGCACTTCCGCTTCGTCCGCATGCTGGTCCTTGGCGCTCAGCTCGGTTGGGGCCCTCCGAGAATGCGAGGAACGATTGGCGGGAGAAAGGTCAAGCTTTTTCCTGCGGCGCCGCTTCGACGGCGCTCTTGTGCTCAGCCAAGGAATAGCGCGAGAAGTGCAACATCGAGAATGGCGACCGCGACCCACGTTGACAGCGTGACCATCAAGCGATGCCGAGCTGCCCGACCCTCGGGAAAGAAGTTGGATGCGTCGAGTAGAACTATCGGCCACCATTCGTGGAAAGGCCCCTTCGAGCTCTCCGAAGTGGTCTTCCCAATGCGGAAGCGAAAGGCGACCTCATAGGATCGAGATGTCGTGATCGCTAGCCAGACGAAGCCGGCGGCGCCGGCCAAGCCTACTGCCAGCTTGACTGAGATGGGCAGCCAAGAGAGTTGGCCTTCTACTCCCGCTCGTAGTTCAAGCAATCGGAGCAATGACATGTCGATTCTCCTGCCTTAGCGGGGGACGCCGCTTGCATCGTTCATAGGCTGAATCATTTTCGCAGCGAACGCGGCGACGGCCTTCTTGGCGTCCGCAAACGTAATCGCGGTGGTGTGCGAGGCTTCCACCTTCATGACAATTGGCGCCGGTCCTTTCAGACCAAAGTTTGCAGAGAAAGTATTGCCGTCTGAGTTAGTTGAACCAGATACTCCTACTGCGGCTCCGCCCACATTTCCCGCGATATTTGCGCCCAGCCCGTCGCCTTTGAAAGCATTGAGGTTAGTGCTTGTACCTAGCTCTCCCGTTGAGCCGTAGTCTACTCCAGCACCGGCACCTTCCCGATGATACACGCCGGCACCCTCGCCGCTCCAGAGTACGCCGACTGCGGCCGTAGGTCCTCCTCCAAACACGCCGCTGAGAGAAACGCCCAAAAAGGTGACTCGCTCGCACTGCGGACCTTTCTCTTGATCGGCGGGAGGGCAGAGTCCGAAGGGGTCAGAGAAGGTGATGGGATTCCCGCCCGCAAACCCGTAGCTGTTTAGTCCGCCCGCGAGGCCAATGGGATCTTCCTGCGTGAACCGTCCCGCTCGCGCGTCATAGTACCGATTCCGCATGTACTTGTACCCGCTTCCGTCCGCCTGCCCGCCGATCACTTCTCCAAACCAGTTCGGCGGCCCCGTCGGCAGCACCGGTCCATCCCCGAACGACGTCGAGTTCTTCAGCGGGAAGTACGCCTGGTTGTCCGTGCACCGCGTCGTCGGACACGTGCCCACGTCGTACGTCCCCCGCCAGTCGGCGTAGGGCACCACCACCGTCGAGCCCTTAAAAAGGTCGAGCGGCACGTCGATTCCACCCGCGTGCGTGTAACCCACGCTTCCCGTGAACGTGCTCGCGGATGGGTACCCCTCGCTCCCATCCTCCGTCGTGTCGGCCAGCATCCGCACGTCGTAGAGGATGTTCGCGCCGTCCCACACGGTGCGCGTCACCTCGTTCCGGCAGCCGGAACTCGCGTCGTGGAACGTGCACGCGCTCTGCGCCGTGTCGCGGATCATTTCCTTCCACACCCGCCGGCCAAGCTTGTCGTAGCGGTACGTCTCGCGCCGCGTATACGTCCGGTAGTTGGTTCCCGGGCTGGGGACCGTGTCGAGCGCGAAGGTACTCAGGATCAGCCGCTCGCTGGCG
>JAYTVE010000375.1:0-4652 GCA_043744185.1 Gemmatimonadota bacterium
GCCGCCGCGCGCGGGGAAACCGGCAGCGCAAGCATCGGTCGCGAAGCCACGCGGCTCTCGCATCTCGTCGAAAACCTGCTCGAATACTCGCGCGTGCACGCGGGCGCCTGGCCCGTGCGGCTCGAGCCCACGATTGCGGAGGACGTGCTCGGCGCCGTGGCGAGCGAGGTGCGCGCGCGCATCGGCGATCATCAACTCGCGGTCCGCGTGCAGGGACAGGATCCGTTGCTGGCGGCCATGCTCGACGAGGCGCTCGCCGTTCGCATCCTCGCCAACCTGGTCGAGAACGCGGCCAAGTATGCGCCCGACGGCTCGCCCATTGCGCTCGAGGCGCTCGCCAGCGGCGAGCAGGTCGTCTTTGCCGTCACCGACGCGGGCCCCGGCATTCCCGACCTCGAGCGTGAGCGCGTCTTCGAGCCGTTCTATCGGGGCGAGCGGGCGGCGCCCGATGTGGGCGGCGTGGGGCTCGGCCTTGCCATTGCGCGCGCCCTCGCCGAGCTGCAAAGCGGAACGCTCGCGCTCGCGAGTTCAGGCGCCGGAGGCACACGCATGGAGTTCCGCGTCAGACGCGCCCTCATCGAAGAACCGCCACCGCTGGCGGCGTAGCTGCTACGCCGGCACGCGCAGCGTGCACCCCGGCAGCTCCGACACAAACCCCGCGCCGAACGCCAGGCTCGGCGTCTGGTAGCCCGCCGCCACCCCACCGGCCAGCATGCGCGCCACGCACTCCACGCTCGACTGCGACGTGTGCACGTACCCCTCGGGGGTGGTCAGCGTCCCCTCGACTACCGTGCCCGCCGCGTCGGTGACGCGGCCCCACAGCTGCATGGACGACTTCGCGCGCGCCGCTTCGTCGGGCCCCGCCGGACTCGCATCGATGCGCGCCTCGATCCACCGCTGCACGAACCCCAGGCTCAGAATCGGTCCGATGTAGCGCGCAACCTTCATGAAGCGGATTTGCCCCGCTGGCGACGCCAGCATCGTCGTGATGTCCGGAATGCGCGTCGAACGCCAAGCCGTGGCCACGTCGCCCCACGGAATGCTCACCACCGTGCGGCGCTTGTCGTGGAACGGCACCTCGGTCACGATGTACGCCATCGGTACGCGCCGAATCTTGCCGCCGCGCCGCACCGCGCCACCCTGTCCGAGCCCGCTCGCCGCCGTCTTGGCCGTGCCGCGACTCAACCCCGCGCCACCCCCGAACGCGAGTTCGAGCGCTGTTGCTCCAGGCAACGCGGCCTTCAGTGACGCAGCGAGGCAATCACTCGGCACCACGTCGAACCCCACGCCCGGCATCACCGTGATCCCCACACCCTTCGCCTCCGCGTCCTTCCGCGCGCAGCCTTCAAACACCGCGATCTCGCCGGTGATGTCGAGGTAGTGCGCCTTTTCCGCGAGACACCCCGCGAGCATCGCCTCGAACGTGCGGAAGAACGGGCCCGCGCAGTGCAGCACGAGCGACATCCCCCGCACGCCGGCCGCGACCGTGGCTGCGTCCTCGAGCCCGAACACGCGGTGCTCGAGCGAAAACCTGGTCGCGAGCGCCTGCACCTTGCCCGCGTTTCGCCCGGCCAGAATCGGCCGCATCCCGCGACGCACCGCCTCGGCCACGATCAGCTCGCCCGTGTAGCCATTGGCTCCGTAGATCATCCACTGCGCCATCGCGTGTTACCCGAAGAGGTGATGCCGCGCCGCGTCCGAGATCGCCACGACCGCCGGATGCTTCAACTTGCGATCGGCCGAGATCGCGTAGAATCGTTCGCGCACGTCGTCGAGGCGTCCCACCACCTGCACGCCATACGAGGCGCGCACGCTCGCCTCGGCCACCGTGGGCGCCGCAAAGAGCCCCATGCCGTGCTGCCCGAACACCTGCAAAATCGCGACGTCGTCCACCTCGGCGATCACGCTCGGCCGCACGCCGGCAGTGTGAAACCACTGTTCGAGCGAGCGGCGGAGCGCGCTCGTTTCGCCGTGCAACAGGAACGGCGCGCCATCCAGCGACGCCGGAAAATTGCGCCGGTACTTCCGCGCCAATGCCGGCGCGCCAAACACCGTCACGCCGCACTCGCCGAGCAGGTGATTGAAGGCGCGGATGCGCACCGTGGGCGGCACCGGTACGTCGGCCAGCACGAGGTCCAGCGCGTGAATCGCGAGGTCGCCGAGCAGCCGGTCCACCTTGTCCGTGCGGCACGTGATGCGATACGGCGTGTCCGCGTTCTCCAGCGCCGGCTCGAGCAGCTTCCACGCCGTGAGCTTGGGGAGCGCATCGCTGATGCCCACCGCGAAGCGCACCGGGCGCCCTGTGGTGCGTCCGGCCAGCGTCGTCACCAGTTCGCGCCCGAGCCCGAAGATCTCGTCCGCATAGCGAAAGGTGACCTGCCCCTGGTCGGTGAGCACGAGGTTGCGCCCGCGCCGTTGGAAGAGCTGTTCGCCCAGCTCTTGTTCAAGCGCCTTGAGCTGCACCGAGATCGTCGGCTGCGTCAGCCCCAGCAGACGCGATGCGCGCGAGATCGAGCCCTCGCGCGCCGTGACCCAGAAGTAGTGGAGGTGCTGGTAGTTCAGGAGGCGCCGCCTACAGCTTGTAGGTGAGCAGGATGCGCGTGATCGCGACGTCGTCGGGGCTCGTGTAGATCTGCCCCGTGAGGTCGAGCCCACGGAACATGCGCCACGTGGCGCCGCCCGCCACGGTAAAACGGTTGAGCCGTTCCCTGAGCGTCACGAGCGTGCGGTCGGCCGGCGGCAGGGAGCTCGCGTAGCCGGCGCCCGGCTGGAAGTTCACCTGGAACTCGGACTGCATCGAGTTCATGCCGGCGGTCACGAAGAACGCGTACTCGCCCACATCCACCGCACCCGTGAGCTCGGCCCCCGACACGTTGGGGGTAAACCGGTCCTTCGACGGCTGCTTGCCCCAGCAGACCTGCGTGCTGTTGGCCTGCAAGGCGTCCACGCCGCACACAATCGGTCCCTCGACCGAGCCGATGAGCGTGTGCACGCGCGCCTGCGCAATCACGCTCGCGCCACCTACCACCGCCACGCGACGCGTCCACGCCAGCGCCAGCCCCAGCAGGTTGGCCGTCGCGTCCTTGACCTGCAGCGGCGGCACGTAGCTGGCCTCGATTTCGAGGTTGTAGGGCAACCCCATGGCAATGCGCGGCCGCGGGAAGAGCGATGCGAGGTTGGTCGACTCCGTCTTCGAGCTCGCGTAGCACGATGTCGCCCGCTGCGCCGCGCTGGCGCTCGGCATCGGCGTGACCTCGAGGCTGATGCGGAACTGTCCGGTTCGCAGCTGCTCCGGTTGCACCGACGTCGAGAACGCGAGCGGCACCGTGTAGAAGGCGAAGAGCTGCGCCTCCGGACTCGTGATGGGCAGGTTGCTGCACTGCGCACGCGCGGCGCCCGGCAGGGCGACAATCAGGGCGGCGACGACGAACGCGGCCAGCAGACGACGGACAGACATCATGTGAAGTTGCTCCCCGGGGTTGCGGTGCGAAAGCTACCCCCGGGGACTGAGGCCGTTCCGTTGTCCGGCAGCATTCGCGTCACACGGTGCCACACGGTGTCATACGTACTTGTCGCCGCGCACCACGCTCACGTCGCTCACCCACGCGATCACCGCATAGTGCGCGAAGTACTGCGCCGCGACGTGCTCCATGATCGCCTTGGCGCTCGGCAACGACACCACCGTCTCGATGCGCACGTGCGCGCCCCCAAAGTCCGAGGCACGGATGCCGCGCGACCCGGCGCCGCGCCCCTCGCTCACCGAGAAGCCGCGCGCGCCCAGCGACCGCAACTCGCGCGTGATCTGCTCCTCGAGCACCGGCTCGGCGACGATCGTCACGAGGTACAGGTGCGTGCCATGCGGAGAAAGCGGCATGATCAGATCCCGGCCGCCCACGAGGCGGCCCTGAAGTAGAGGGGAATCCCGAACAACACGTTGAACGGAAAGGTGATGGCGAGCGCGGAGGTCAGGTACAGCGTCGGGTTCGCGTCGGGGAGCGTGACGCGCACCGCGGGCGGCGCGGCAATGTAGGACGCCGAGGCCGCCATCGTGCCCAGCACCGTGGCCCCGCCCACGGAGAGCCCCGCCATCGTGCCCAACCAGGCGCCGAGGCATCCGTGCACCATCGGCCACACGACAGCAAAGACGAAGAGGAACGGTCCGACCTTCTTGAGGTCGCTCAATCGCGCGCCGGCCAGCACGCCCATCTCGAGCAGGAAGATGCACAGGGCGCCGCGGAAGATGCCCCCCTTCGAATCGTAGAACGGCTGCACCACTTCCCAGTTCTTGTGGCCCATCAGGAAGCCGATGATCAGGCCGCCCACGAGCAGCACCATCGTGCGCGCCGTGAGCACCTCGTGCAGCACGTGCTTGAGGTTCTGCTCCGGTCGCGCCGTCTTGATGGCGCCAATCGCGAGCGCGATGTGAATGCCGGGACTCTCGAGCAGTGCCAGCAGCGTGGGCATGAATCCCTCGACCGGGGGCAGGGCGGGGTTCGCGGCCTGCATGCCGACCATGAAGTTGCCGGCGGCCACGAAGGTCACGGCCGACACCGACCCGTAGTGCGCCGCAATGCCCGCGGCGTCGGCAATGGCAAAGCGACCGAGATAGCGCAGCGCTCCATAGGCGGTGAGCGGCGTGAGGCAGCCGAGCA
>JAYTVE010000376.1:0-17009 GCA_043744185.1 Gemmatimonadota bacterium
AACGCTGTCTCGATCGCAGCGTCGGTGCGCTGCGCGCAGGCCGCGGGTACGAAGGCCGCCACGCTTGTCGCGGCAACCAGGATCAAGCGAACGAGTGAGCGCATCGAGCGAGCAATGAGAAGAAGAGGGACGCGCCCTACAAGAGCAGGCGCACCCCGCCCGGGCTACTTGCCCGGGTGATACGTGCGTTCCGTGTGCCCGACCAGCTGCGACGGGTAGTAGTACACCTCACGCAGGTTGCCCTTGGTGTAGCGCTCGGCCTGGTCGTTGAAGTGCTTCGACTTGGGGTCGCCGCTCTCGCCGCCTGCCGTGACGGCGCGCGCCCGCACGCTGTCGGCGAACTCGACGACGGCGACGAACGAGTTGCCGCTCGTGCCGTACCACTTCTTGGTGCCCGGCCATGCGCGCGCACCGAACGACGCGAGCGAGCCCCAGCGCGACGAGGTGAACGGTACCGGAATGCTCGGCGCCGCATCGTTGAACGGATGCACGATGTCGTCCGTGAGGCGCTGGAAGCGGTTGATATCGCCCCACGGCGTCTTCCACTTGCCGAAGTCGGCGGTGAGCTGGTCCACGGCCGTCGAGAGTGCGGCCAGTCGCACCGCGGGTGCGGCCTTGGTGGCGATGTAGTCGTACACCGTCATGTCTTCGGAGTCGGCATCGGAGCGCGTGCGCAGCCACATCTCGTCGCCCCAGAACTCGGCCACCGACGTGGCAATAGAGTTCGCCGCCCAGCGATGGTCCCACGCTTTGAGCGTGGCGATGGGTTCGGCGAGCTTGCCCTTGAGCGGGTCGTTCGCGGCGAGTTGATCGTAGGCCGAGAAGAGCGGCGGCAGCAGCTGTGCGAAGGCCGGGAGTTCGCTGTCGAAGGCCGCGTCGATGAGGCGCTGCGGCGTGAAGTCGGTGCGGGCGCTCAGCACCTTGGTGGCATGTACGCCGCGCGGGTTCTCCACGCCCACTTCCATATAACGTGGGAACGCCTCGCGCTTGGGGCTCGCGCTACCGGAGACGGAGAAGGGCCAGTTGTTGGTGTTCTGGATCCAGCCCGTGCTCGGGTTGAACATGTTGGGCGATTCGTCCACGGAGTGTACGCCCTGCCATTCGGTAGCGGGATCGGAGCCGTCCACCGGCTTCCGCCAGTCGAACTTCTGGTCGCGCTTGGGGATGAAGTTGGCGTGGAAGTAGGCGATGTTGCCCTGTGCGTCGGCAAAGATCGTGTTGTTCGACGAGTTGGTGTGGAGGTCCATCACCTTCTTGTATTCGGCCAGGTTGTGCGTCTTGGTGCGCAGGAACGACTGCTGCAGCGCCTTCAGCGGCTCGTTCATGAGGCGCACGCTCACCCACTTGCCCTTGAGCTCGCGCACCACGGGGCCGTGATGCGTGCGATACGCCGTGACCTGCCGCGTGGACATGCCGGTGGACGTCTTGTACTTGAGCGTGATGACCTCCGACGTGACCGGGCGCTGAAGCTTGCCGTACTGGTAGGTGAAGCCGTCGCCCGCCTTGCTCACGGTCTCGAGGTATTCGTCCTGATTGTCGGCGCCGCTCGAGGTGTGCATCCACCCGGCCTTGTCGTTGAAGCCTTGGTAAATGAAGAACTGGCCCCACGTGGCGGCGCCGTAGGCGTTGAGTCCCTCGCCGCTCGTGACCTGCAGCTCGGAGCGGAAGAAAAACGAGGTGTGCGGGTTGATCCAGAGCAGGGCGTGCTTTGATGCAGAATTCTTCGGAGCAATGGCGAAGCCGTTGGAGCCGGTGGGCTCTTCGAGCGGGCCGTCACCGCGCGCCGCGCCGGAGGGGCGGGCGGGCCCAAGCTTGTAGAAGGCGGCGAGTTGTCCGAGGTCGATGCGCTCGATGTCGCCACCGATGCTGCCTTCGCTGAAGCTCAACGCCATCCACGGCTCGAAGTGCGTGAGCACGCGCGGCTTCACGTTCGGATGCGAGGCGAGGTAGAAGTTGAGGCCATCGGCCCAGCCGTCCATGACCGCCTTGAGCCAGGTGGGCGCGGTGGCGTAGCGGCTCTTGAGGTCGGTCGAGTCGATGAACAGGTGCATGCGAAGGTCGCGCGCGAGCGCCGCTTCGCCCTCGGCCTCCGCAAGCCGACCCATGGCGTTGAGGTAGTTCACCTCGATGCGATTGAAGTCGTCCTCGGCCTGCGCGTAGATCATGCCGAAGATGGCGTCGGCGTCGGTGGGGCCATTGATGTGTGCAATGCCCCAGTCATCGCGCATGATCGTGACCTTGGCGGCGCGAGCGGCCCAGCGGGCGGCGTCACGATCGTCGGAGAGCGGGCGCGCGCCAATGAGGCAGAGCGCGGCGATGGCAAACAGGCGGTGCGACATGCGATGGTCTGGAAGGGGGCGGCCGGCGACGAGAGCGTCACGCAGCAGGAGTGGAAAGATGCGGTGACTTTGAGCGGCGCGCGAGTTCGTAGCGCACAACGGTGGCACCCGGTGGGGCCTGCGAGATCGGCTTCGAGCGTCGCGATGGTCGCGCTCAGGAGCAACAGGCGCCCGCGCTCGATGAGTGGCATGGTGCGAAGGTAACCGGAGCTGGCCAGCGTGTGAGGCGCGGATGCCCTCGACTTAACGGAGGCTGGGCAGCAAGTTGACCAGATGGCGCAACTCCCCGGTTCGCTCCGTGCGCGGGTCATCGGCGGTCGCACGCAACGTCGCGTGTCCGCTGCCTGGCTGGCCCTCGCGCTGGCGGCCTGCGGCGGCGGTTCCTCAGGCACCGCTCCCGGTGGCGTGCTCGTGGCTAGCGTGAGCGTGTCGCCCACCGCGCCGGTGATGCTCGTGGGCGGTACGCAACAGCTCACCGCGACGCCGCGCGATGCGAACGGGGTCGCGCTCATCGGGCGAACCGTGAACTGGACGTCCAATGCGCCGGGCGTCGCGAGCGTCAATGCGAGCGGCTTGGTGACTGGCGTTGCAGTTGGCGCGGCGATCATCTCCGCCGCAGTCGACAACGTGGCCGGCACCGCGGCGATCACGACGCTCACGGGGCCGCTCATCTCCGCGGTGAACCCGACCACGCTCGTTCCGGGCGCGCTGGCGACGGTGACGGGCAGCAGTTTCGACCCTCTCTTGTCGAACGACACGGTGACGGTGCAGGGCGTGCCTGCCGTCATTTCATCGGTGACGGCGACGCAGATCCAGTTCTTCGTGCCGTGCGTGCCGAGTGGCGCGGTGGGAGTGCGCGTGCGGACGCGTGTCGGCGCGACGGCGCTGCAGAACGTGACCCTGCAGAATACGGTGCGCACGATTGCGCTCGGTCAGGCATTCATATCGCAAGATGCCGCCTCCACTGGCTGTACGGAGCTCGCTGTTGGTGCAGCGCCGACGCGCTACCTCGTGGCCGTGTTCAGCAATGCCTCGAGCCAGAACGCGCTGACGGATTTCGATATCGGGGGCAACGGCGTGAACCTCGTGCCCGATACGCGCCCCTCGCTCACGCGGGCGCTGCCGGTAACGGCGCCGACCACGGACCCGAACGCGGCGCAAGTGCGCCGTGCCGAGTCGGCGCATCTGGCATTCCTCGAGCGCGAACGGCAGTGGTATGCGACGCAACGTCCGCGTGGCATCACGATGCAGTCGCGCGTGGCGGTCGCGCCGCGCATCGCGGTTGCCCTCGGCGACACGCGCAACTTCTACATCACGTTTACCGGCGGCTGCAACGACAGCACGCAGGTGGTGTCGGCCAAGGCGATCTATATAGGGAGCAAAGCGATCGTCTGGGAAGACGCGAACAACGCGCTCCAGTCGGCCATCCTGCCCGCGCTGCTCTCGAACTACACGCGCCTGGGCCAGCAGTTCGACAACGGGCAGTACCAGTCGGACAGCATCTACTTCGGCGATCCGCTCCGCCGCGACGTGGTGACCGACCAGGACGGGCACGTGCAGATGGTGTTCACGCAGCGCCTCAACTCGACGGGTGCGGCCGCGTACGTGACCGGCTGCGATCAGTTCGCGCGCGCGCCCGGCTTCTCCGGCAGCAATTTCGGCGAGGTGTTCTACGGCTTCGTGCCGACGGTGGCTGCACCGAGCGTGAGCAACATCAACGCGGTGGACGGTTGGTTCGCTTTCATGGGGCGCACGGTGGTTCACGAGGTCAAGCACATCGTGTCGTTGGCGGCGCGCGTGGCGAACAACGCGCCAGCCTTCGAGGAGTCGTGGCTCGAGGAGGGCACGGCGCGCATGGCCGAGGAGATGTGGGTGCGCACCAAGATCCACAATGCGCCGTGGAAGGGGAACACGGGATTCGGCACGGCGGCGTCGAATGGGCTCTTCTGCGATTTCACGCTCGCCGACGCGACGTGCCTCGCGAACGACGCGACGTACCGGCCGAGCTGGGGGCTTCGCCGGCAGTTCGATGAACTGCTGCCGAAGCTCCAGCAGCCATGGAACTGGTCGCCGTTTGGTGACGGTACGGCGCAGAGCGGCAGCGTGTTCTACCAGACGACGTGGTCGCTGGTGCGCTACACGATGGATCGTTACGCTCCGACGGAGGAGGGATTCCTCAACACGCTCGTCGGGGCCAGCACGACCGGGACCACGAACCTTGCTGCGCGCGCGGGAGTGCCGTTCGAGACGATCCTCGGCGGCTGGGGGCTTGCCCTCTTCGCCGATGACTATCCGGGCCTCGCGGGCGCGAGCGCGGACATCCAGTACCAGACGTGGAACTTGCGCAACATCTACGCGGGGCTGAATGCGCAGCCGGCGTGGGTCGCGCGCTATCCAGCCGCATTCCCCGTGGTGCCGACGGTGCTCACGTGGGGGGCGTTTACACAACGCGTGACCGGCGTGCGCGGTGGCGCACACATGCTGTTCGAGATCGCGGGGACGCCGAGCGCCAACCAGCTCATCAATATCGGCTCGACGACGGGCGGCGCGGGCGCACCAGGCACGCTACGCATCGCCATCACGAGGGTGCAATGAAGACACGATTGCGCATGATCGCGTGTGCGCTGGCGACGGCCGCGGTGGCCGGCACCAGTGCGTGCCGCGTCGCCGGGGCTGGCCCCGCCCCGCTCGCTGCGGGTGACACCGTGCGCGGCATCGTGAGCCTCGTAGGGAGCGAGCCGCACGCGGTGCTCGTCGTCTCGCCGCGCCGAGGCGATGTGGTCGTGCCACACGGCGTCGATGTTGCGCTGTTGCGTGCGCTCACGGGACTCGAGGTCACGCTTGCGGGATCGATGACCGACGAGTGCGTACCCGAGGGTGGGCCGCGCGGTGCGCGCGTGTTCGACGTGACCCAATTTGCGGTGCGCTCCATGAACGGCATGCGCGCCGTGGATGGCACACTCGTGCGCGACGGCGAGACGTGGCAGCTCGCGACGTCCGACGGCCAGAAGTTGGCAATTCCCGTGTTGCCGGAAATGCTCAAGCAGCACGAAGGGGCACGTGTCTACTTCGTTGGCGCGCTCGACGGCGTGATCAGCGCGTATGGCGTGATCAAGGCGGCCCCGCGGTAGTGCTCGTGATCGCTCAGGTCGCGAACATGAGCACGAGCGCGATCGCGGCCGGCACCGACTGCACGAAGAGGATCTTCCGTGACACCGTGGCAGCGCCGTAGAGACCGGCGACCAGCACGCACAGCAGGAAGAAGTGCCCGATGAGGATGGCGTGGCTGCCCGCGAAGACGCTCCAGAAAAGGCCGGCCGCGAGGAAGCCGTTGTAGAGCCCCTGATTGGCGGCGAGCACCTTCGTGTCCTTTGCGCGTTCAGGCGTGAGCGTGAAGGCGCGCATGCCAGCCGGCTTGTCCCAGAGAAACATCTCGAGGACGAGGATATAGACGTGGATGAGGGCGACGACGGCCGTCGCGATCTGGGCAGCGAGTGACACGGGACTCGGGTTCGGGGGGCGGACTACGCGTCGTACAACATCGCGGGATCGGCGCCGGACAGCTCGACGAGGAAGTCGCCGAACTGCGACGCCACCGCCTTCAGGTGGGCGTCGCCCTTGGCCGCCGTGGCGGCTGCCGGGTTGCCGACACCGGTGTCATTGGTGACCTGCACCCAATGGCGCGGCGTCCATGCCCATCCTTCGCGGAAGCCGCGCACCTTGGACGCGCGCGCCGTGCCAGCGCCTGCTTCCTGAACCGGGCGCGTGATCTGCGGTGCGAGGTGCAGCATGGCGCTCGTTTCGAGTTCACCGGCGTGATCGCCCGGCTCCGCGAAGTGCGTGTTGGGGTTGCCGAGCAGCCACCAGTTCACTTGGGCGATGAGCAGGCCGGAGTCAGGCTGCACCTCGCGGATGATCTGCTTGAAGTCGTTGCCGCCGTGCCCGTTGAGGATGACGAGCTTGCGTACGCCGTGCGCCACCACGGTTTGCATCACGTCGCGCAACACGGCCGCCTGGGTGCTCGGGTTCATGTTGATGCAGAATGTGACCTCGCGCTGTGTGGTCTGCACGCCGAACGGAATGGCCGGTAACACCACCACCTTGGCGCCCTTGTCCCACGCGTGCGCCGCGCCTGCCGTCGCCACGTGCTCGGCCTGGATGGTGTCGGTGGCGTACGGCAGGTGCGTGTTGTGTGCTTCGGTGGCGCCCCACGGCAGCACGGCAACTTCGTAGCGCTGCGTGCGCACGAACCCCCACGTGCACTCCGCCAGGACGAACGGACGCGCGCTCACCAGCGACTCACGATTCGTACACCCAGCGGCCGCCCACCATCGTGCGCTCGATCGGGATATTGACGATCTCGATGGGTGCGGTGGTGCGCGGGTCGCGGCCAAGCACGACGAGGTCGGCCAGCTTGCCTACCGTGATGGAGCCCTTGAGCTGTTCCTCGTACGAGGCGTACGCACCGTTGACCGTGAGCACATGCAGCGCCTCGGCCAGCGTGATGCGCTGGTTGGCGCCCCACACGGTGCCGCGGATGTCGGTACGCGTCGTCATGGAGGTGAGCGCCATCATCGGCTCGAAGGGGCCCGGTGGATAGTCGCTGCCCATGGCGGCGGGAATGCCGGCATCGAGAAACCAACGCATCGGGAACATGCGCTCAGTGCGCGTGGCGCCGTACTCGCCCATCTTTTCGCCGTGAAAGTAGACGTAGCTCGCGAAGGGCGTGGGGATGGCGCCGAGCGCCTTGATGCGCTTGATGAGTTCGGGAGTGAGCACAGTGCAGTGCTCGTAGCGGAAGCGCGGGTCCTTGCGCGGCATCTCTTTCTGGAGGCGCTCGTAGAGCCCGGTGACGATTTCAATGGCCGCGTCGCCGTTGGCATGCGTCCCGATCTGCCATCCCGCCTTGTGCGCCTTGGAGAAGATGGCCCACAGCTGCTCGCGGTCGGTGACGAGAATGCCCCGATCATTCGGGCGTCCGACATACGGCTCACTCAGCAGCGCGGTGCGTTCGGAAATCGAGCCGTCGCACACGCACTTCACGGCACCAACGCGCACCCACTCGTTCCCGAGCCCCGTGCGCACGCCGGCCGCGATCATCTGATCAAGATGAGCGGCGCGCATATGACAGTAGACGCGTGAGCCGAGTTCACCGGCTTCGTGTGCGTCCTGATATGCGAGGAGGTCTTCGGGAGCGCCGCCCGCGTCGGTCACCGACGTGACGCCCGTGCGCGCGAGGCGACGCGAGATTTCCTTCACACCGGCCTGACGGTCCGCGCGCGTGTACGTGGACGGGATGACGCGCTGGAACGCATCGTTTGCCGTCTCCGCTGCGCGCCCCGAGAGCTTGCCCGCGGCATCGCGCTCGAAGCGGCCACCGACCGGATCGGGGGACTGCTCGGTGATGCCGGCCTTCGCGAAGGCGAGCGAGTTCACGTAGCCGGTGTGCCCGCCGCGGTGTGTCACAATGATCGGATGCTCGGTGCTCACGGCATCCAGGTCTGCGCGCGTCAGGAAGCGACGCTCGGCCGTCTTCGTGTCGTCGTACTTGAAGCCGAGCACCCAGGCACCCTTGGGCGTCTTGGCGGCGCGTTCACGCAACGCGGCCTGGATCGCGCCGATCGAGCGCAGGTCGCAGTCCACCTCGCGCAGGTGCGAGAGGCCGGCCGACGCCGGATGGTTGTGCGCGTCGATGACGCCGGGGATCACGACCTTCTTGCCGAGGTCGATGACCTTCGTGTTGGTGCTGGCGAGGCGGCGCATGTCGGCGTTGGAGCCGATGGCGATGAAGCGGCCGCCGGCGATGGCGACGGCCTCGGCCTTCGGCACCAGCGAGTCCTGGGTCAGGAAGTCGCCGTTGACGAGCACGAGCTCCGGCGTCTCGAGCGGGCGCGGCAGCTGCGCAGAGCGCGAGAGATGCGGCAGTGCCGCGATGGCGGCCATCTGTCCGACGAAGGTGCGGCGCGTGGTCACGTGGTGGAGCTCCGGCGCTGAGAGAGGTGGAACGGTGCAACGCTGGGGCGCGCGGCGCGGTGCGTCAAGCGCGGTGCGTCAAGCGCGGTCGTGCCAGAAGGTCGCGCAGGTTGCGCTGGGCGCGCGCTTGCAGGGTGCCGAACGGCCGGTCATGCCGTACCGAATGAAAGCCCAAGTTGGCGCAGGTACTTCCGGTAGGCGATCGCGACGCGGTCCGACTTGAGATGGAGCTCGGCCTGCAAGTCGAGTGGAAGGAGTTCGGGGCGCTGACCCTGCACGATGACGCGGTCCTCGTCGAAGATGGCCGTGATGCGCCTGCTGTACTCGACCTGCAGCTGGTCGTTGTCGGTGAACGCATCGGACGCGATGATGAACCAGACCGTACTGTCGCGTTGATCGTGCGGCGTGATGGCGAGCATGAGACCGTGCGACGCCGCCGGCGAATCGGGGCCCCACCAGCCGGCCGGCACGCGCTTGAGCATGTGCGCCGTGAACGGGCGCTCGACGGTGTAGGTGTAGCTGACCTTGCCGCCGCCGCCGGCCGCGTGCTGCACCGGTTGCCAGAAGAAGACCGGGTCGGACGCCATGCCGGCTGCGGTCACGTGCGCCTCATAGTCATCCATCTCGGCGTGGGCCTGGCTTCCGAGCACGCCTTCGTGGACGAACGGGAAGTGCGCGACGTCGAGAAAGTTCTCGACGAGGCGCGGGCCGTGTGCTTCGACGTGCGGAATGGGATCGCAGACCGCCGTCGCGTAGCCCGGTGCGTCCCATTCGGGGAAGCTCGGCACTTCATGCGGAGGTCGCCCGAGCGAGACCCAGATGAGGCCGTAACGCTGAGCGACGCGGAAGGTTTGCGCGTGCGCCTTTGTGGGTGGTGTCTGGTGGGGGTGTGCGGGCATGTGGACGCACGCGCCATCGGCGTTGTACGTCCAGCCGTGGTAGGGGCAGCGCAGGCAATCGTTGGCAATGCGACCGCCCGAGAGGCGCGCGCCGCGATGTACGCAGAGATCAGCCCACGCCTGATAGCCGCTGGTGGAGCGCCAGAGCACGATGTCGCGTCCAAGCAGGCGGAGCGGGAGGATGCCGCGCGCGTCGACCTGTGCCGGGGTGGCGGCGGGATGCCAGTCGTGGACGAGGACGGGGTCGGTGATCATCGTGCGGCAAAGGTGCGGTGGGGAAGGGTTGGGGCACAAGCAGGTCCTTCGCTGCGCTCGGCGCGACAAACGCGTACTCTTGTGCATCTGACACTCGTGGACTCCATGATGCGCCGCTTCGCTCGACTCGCTGTCGTGCTTGTTGCACTCGCTCCCGCTGCGCTCGCCGCCCAGCACCCGCTCCGGGGCGCCGAGGCCGATGCGTACACGCGCTACGAACTGCTCGCACCGGGCTCGGCCAAGTTCAAGATCATCTACGAAGTGACCGCCGTGACGCCGGGCGCGGCGTACTACTTCAATCCGATCCGGAAGGGGAGCGTCGCGAGTGACGAGAGCGTGTACGATCGCGCATCGGGCAGGCCGCTGCCGTTCAGCGACGTGGGGGCCGTCGAGGCGCGTACGAGCGGTGTGCGCGTGAGCGACTCGACGCAGCGCTACATCCGCGTGACACTGCCGCGTGCCGTGCCGGCGGACGGCGGTGAGCAGCGCGTGTTGATCGTCAAGACGTACGAAGACGCGACGAGCTACATGCAGTCGGGCGACACGATCACGTTCTCGCGGCCACTCGGGATCAAGCGGAACGCCGTGGTGCTGCCGCAGGGCTACGAGATGATTGCGTCGAGCTATCCGGCGCAGGTCATGCAGGAGGCTGATGGACGGGTCGGCATCTCGTTCTGGAACACGACGCCAGCGGAAGCGCCTGTGACGCTGCGTGCCGTGAAGCGCTCCGGCCGCGCGCTTGGCGGTGGGTTCCGCTCGTACGTGGCGGAGCGCCTGTCAGAACGCGCACACCAGGACCGCGAGATCGTGTATGAACTGCGCCAGCCCGAGACGCACGCATTCGACCTCTATCACGACTACACCGAGTCGCGAGCTGGCACGAGTTCGTACCTCAACATCGTGCGCGCGGGCAGCACCGTGTCGAATCCGAGTGCACGCAACCTCGACACGGGCGAGCGGCTCGCATCGGAGACGCTCAAGGGCGAGGCCATCACGCGCGCGAAGCTCGACGTGGAAGACGTGACCTCGCAAACCGAAGTGGTGGTATTCCGCTTTCCGGCCGTGCCGGTAAACGGCTCCACGCGGCTCCGCATGAGCGAGACGTACACCGACAGCGCGCGCTACCGGTTGGTCAGTGACGAGCTGGTGTGGGATCGCGGCTTCGGTCGACCGATCAACACGGTGGTGCTGCCGCTGGGCTGGGTGCTGACCAACAGTGCGATCCCGGCGGTCGTGACGACGCGCGCCGATGGACGCGTGCAGCTCGAGTTCGTGAATCCGCGCAACGACGACATCCAGGTTCTGATCACGGCGCGGCGGCGGTAGCTGGCGCTCGTGCAGTCCGACGACTCCCTTGCGGTTCGCTCCCACGACCGAGGCCCATGTCCACGCAGCTGACCCGCACGCTTGGCGCCCGCGACGTCGCGGTGATCACCGTCGGTACGGTGATCGGATCTGGGCTGTTCCTGACGCCAGGCGGTGTGCTGCGGAACGCCGGCTCGGTCGGCGTGGCGATGACCATCTGGGTTGTCGGCGGTCTGCTCAGCCTCCTCGGCGCGCTCGCGTACGCGGAGTTGGGCTGCTCACGCGTGGGCGCGGGTGGGCTCTACGCCTACATCCGCGACGCGTTCGGCAACGCGACCGCGTTCACGTACGGCTGGACGCTGTTCGTCGTGATCGCGAGCGGCAGCGTCGCGACGCTGGCGGTGGCCGCGGGTGACAACCTCGCGGCGGTCATGCCACTTGGCGAGATCGGGAAGAAGATCGTCGCGGTCGCGATCATTGCGGGCTTGGCCGTGATCAACGTGCGAGGCACCCGCGAGAGCACGAGCGTGCTCGGGTTGGCGACGCTGCTCAAGGTGGTCGCGCTGGTGGTGCTGATCGTGGTGCTCCCGATTGCGGGGCACGGGCTGGGCGAGGTGACTCAGCCGTGGCCCGCAGAGGTCAACGGGCCCGTGATCTCGGGTGGGCTCGCGGCCATGGTGTCCGTGCTGTGGGCGTACGAGGGTTGGCAATACGCCACGTTCATTGGCGGCGAGGTGATCGACCCGCAGAAGAATTTTCCGCGCGGCTTGGTGCTCGGCACGGTGGCCATCATCGTCATCTACGTATTGGCGAACGTTGGGTATCTGGCCGCGCTCGGGCCGACTCGGCTCGCGGCGTCGAATGCGGTGGCGTCGGAGTCGGTGGGTGCTGCGTTCGGTCCGCTGGCGGCGCGGCTCATCCTTGTCCCCGTGCTCGTGTCGATTGTGAGCGCGTGCCACGGGCTCATGCTCACCGCCTCCCGCGTCTTCTACGCGATGGGGCAGGACGGCATCTTCTTCGCGAAGCTGGGCGAGGTGCATCCCAAGTTCGGAACGCCGGCCACGAGCATCATCGCGCTCGCCACGTGGAGCGCGGTGCTCGCGCTCACGGGCACCTTCACGACATTGCTCACGTACGTCGTGTTCGTGGGTTGGATTTTCTACGGGCTGGGTGGCGTGTGCGTGATCATCTTCCGCCGCCGCGAGCCGGATGCGCCACGCCCGATGAAGGTGCCGCTCTATCCGGTGACGCCGATCCTGTTCGTCGCCTCGGCGCTCGTGATCGTGGTGAACACGATCATCGACAATCCGGTGCGTGGGCTGATCGGCATAGGGGGGACGCTGCTCGCGATCCCCGTGTACGCGTTCTGGCGGCGACCCGCGCGCTGAGCACGCGGGCCACCGCCCGAGACTAGAACGTGAAGTTCACGAGCGGGAGCACGGGGGCTACGCCGCCCGTCTTGATGATGTTGATGAGCCCGATCTGCAGCCCGCCATTGACCATGCGCTCGGTGTAGTTGACAAGGCCGAGCTGCAGGCCATTCCAGCTCTTGGCCGTGTTGACCCAGCCGAACTGCACCCCTTGGCCGTCCGGTGCGCTCGTGTAGACGCCCGTCTGCAGGCCGGTGAAGCGCTTCTCCGTGATGGCAGCCAAACCACTCTGCCAGCCGCTGAAGGTGCCGTCCGTCTTCGAGACGAGCGCCCACTGCAAGCCGACGCCGTTGCCGGTGGAGTAGTTGAAGCCGAACCCCAGGTCCACGTACTGAACCGAGGCGTTCTTCGCGTAGATGACGTTGAGGCGGATGCCCGACACCGACTGTCCCTCGGACACGATGGCGATGGGGCTGAACAGCGAGACCTGGATGGGATTGTCCTGCGCGGCGACTGGCGCTGCGACGAAAACCGAGAGGGCGAGAATAGAGCGGAAACGCATGAAAGCTCGTGGCATCGGGGGAAGGTGCAGCCAAGGAACCGGGAATCTATTGCGATACGCGCAACGGCTTAGTGTCGCGCGTCACCCTTCACGGTCCGGTCGAAGAAGGCCAGCATCCTCTTGAACGCGTAGCGCGTTTGTACGAGTGACTCCGCGTCCCATCCATGGGGCGCATCCGGCAGCGAGACCAGCTCGACGTCCTTGCCCATCTGCAGCAGGTACTGGGTGAGCCACGCCGAGTCGCGGTAGAGCACGACGACGTCGCGCATGCCGTGAATGAGCATGAGATGGCCCCGCATGCCGGCCGCCTTGGTGTGCGATGACGCGCTCGCGAACTCCGCGGGATATTCTTGCGGACGCCCCATGACGCGCTGCTCGCCAGTGAGCGCGTGCCAGACGTTGGTGGCTGGTGCGCCGGCCACGCCGGCCGCGTACACGTTGGGCTTGGTGAAGAGCGACATGGTGGTGAGCAGCCCGCCGTACGAGGAGCCCCAGATCCCGACGCGCTTCGCATCGGCGATGCCTTGTGCGATGAGGTACTCGACCCCCGACTGCAGGTCCTCGACATCGATGCCGCCGTAGTCGAGGCGGATGCGACGACGGAACGCCGTTCCGTGCCCGCCGCTGCCGGCCACGTCCACCGCGAACACCACGTACCCCCGGTCGAGGAAGACTTGGTCGAGCGCCCACACTGGATGCGCGTTGCGGCCGCCCCACTGGTTGCGCACCGTGTTGCTGTACGCGGAGCCAACAATGACGGGATAGCGCGTACGCGCCCGATAGCCGCGCGGCAGCAGCAGCCGTCCGTGCAGCATGACGCCGTCGGTGCGACTCTTGAACGTCACATAGCGCGGCGTGATCCAGCGGTAGCGCGCAAAGACTCCGCGCGGAGAGGTGGTCACGCGTCGCTCGGTCGCGTCGTTGCCACGCGCGACCGTCGCGTCACTGACGAAAAGATCGGGTGGCACCGAGTCGCTCGAGAAGAGGTCAGCGGCCATGCGCCCGTCCGGCGAGATCACGGCGGTGTGCGTGCCGGCGCGCGACGAGACACGCGACAGTGTTCCTCCCTCGAGCGGCAGGCGCGCCACATGGCGCTCCTCGGAACGCCCCTCATTGCCGGTCACGAAGATGCCACGGGGTGTCACCTGGAACCCGAACACGGCCCAGTTGCCGCTCGTGATCGGCTTGGCCGCGCCGCCTGCGGCGGGAACGAACCAGACGTGATAGTCCGTCGCCCGATCCGACGTGAAGTAGAGACCGCCGCCGCCGGGCGCCCACTTCACCTGCCACTCGGCGGTCACGTTCAATGGCTCCTGCTCGCGGACGAGTTCTCGCATGGAAAGCGATGTCGCATCGACCACGACGATGCGGCGGTCCTTCACGAAGACGTCGCTCTTGTCGATCGCGAGTTCGAGTCGCGTCGGCGACCACTCCACGCCATGGATGATGTCCATGCGCTCCGAGCCGAGGTCGAGCCATCGCACGGGTGCGCCCTCGGTGGATACGAGGCCGACGCGCCGTAACTCCGACACTTCGCCGGGGAAGGCGCGACGCACCGTTGGGGCCGCCGTCTCGTCGGTCATCTGGTCGGCGATGAGCCGCGTCTTGATCTGCGTGCGGTCGGTCTCGATGAGGGCGAGCGTACGCCCGTCAGTGGCCCACGAGAAGCTCTCCACGCTGACGCCGTCGTGCGCGAGCGTCGTCACGCGTGTTGCCAGCGAGAGCGCGTCGCCGCGGAGTTCCGCAGTCCAGATATCCCCATCGCGAACGAACGCCAATCGCGAGGTACCCGGCGCGAACGCAAGCGCGCGCTCGGATGACGGCGTCTCGGTGAGGCGTACGGGATCTTGGCCGGGCGTCGCCGCGTAGATGTCGCCGTGATAGGTGTAGAGCACGCGCGCTCCATCCGGCGTCCACGTGATGCTCGCGACACCCTGATCGAGCTCCGCCGCCATCGCCGTGCGCTGTGCCCTGAAGTCCGGGCCCGGGTTGGCCACGAGCGGCGCGTGCGCGATGCGCGTCAGTCGTCGCGGTGGGCCGCCGGTCGCGTCCGCCGTCCACACGTCACCGAACGGCGTGCCCTCGTCGTTCCAGATGAATGCGAGGCGCTTGCTGTCGGGCGACCATGTAGGCAGGCGCGGCGCGGTGCCGACTACCGATGGTAGCGTGTATAGCGACTCGATGGTCGGTCGCAGCGGCGATGTGGCCACCTGGAGTTGCTGCGCGCCAGCCGTGGCCGTCGCAACAGCGAGCAGGCCGAGCACAGCGAGCCCCTCCATGCGCGCGCTCACTTGATTGCCCCCAGCGCCCGCATCTCGTCGTCCTGCCCGGTCATTTCCCAGCGGATGAGCGAGATCGGGATCATCCCCTTCGAGAGAAACTCGTCGTGGAACGCGCCGAGCCTGAACTTGTCGCCGAGCTGACGTGATCGGTCGGCCACGAGCTGCTCCAGCTGCGTCTTGCCGATCGTGTAGTTCATGCCGTATGCCGGGCGCCGCAGGTAGATGGCGAGGTCATATCTCGCGAGGTTGTCCTCCATGAGCGGAACCTCGGCCACGAGATAGTCGATGGCCTGCTTGAGGCTGAAGGCGCCGGTCTGCATCAGCTGCTCGGCGTGCACACGCGCAGCGCGCTTGAGTTGCGCGATGTAAAAGAGTTCGCGAGTGCGCGGCCGGTCGTTGAGCAGTCCCGCCTGCAGGTACATCTCCTCGATGTAGAAGCCCCAGCCTTCGGCGCGCGTGCCGTCGCTCACCATGCGGCGGATCGGGCGCGGGTTGCGGCGCTGCAACGTGCCGTCAAATCGATGACCGGGAATGGATGCGTGCAGGTGGTTGTTGAGCGGGTCGCGGTAGGTGATCTCGTCCCAGAAGTGGCGATGTCCGCCCCACGCTTCGCGATTGATGAAGAAGGCGTCGGTCTCGTACTTGTCGGGAATGTCGGCCGGGATCGTGAGCAGCTGCTCGCGCGCGGTGAAGGTGCGAATCCACGTCTCCGCTTCGCGCGTGCGCTTTTCGTGCTCCTCGGCGTTGGACACCGGCACCAGCTCCGGCAGGCTTCGGTTGCGGTTGCGCTCGATGGCGAGCAGCGTGCGTGCGCGCTGCAACTCGCGCTCGCCGATGAGGCGGATCTGCTCGGGGGCAAGGTTCACGAGCCGCACGTGCTTCACGAACCAGGCGTAGTTGTCGAGTCCCACGAAGGCCGGCTCGCGCATGAGCGGTTGGGCCGAATGGAGCCAGTCGCGGAAGTTCGTGATCGCGGTGAGCGCCGCCTGCACGTCCGGTACGAGCGCCTGATCGGTGGCCTTGGCGCGCGCGAGCAGCTCCTGGTACCAGCCAATGACGCCGGCGGGCGGCGGATCGCGGCGTGGTTCGCCCTGGTTGACGCCGTCGGACTGCTCGAGGTGGAAGAGCGCGATGCCGGTGAGCTCGCCGGACGGACGATTCATGCGCGTGCGCGCCTCAGTCATTAGGCGCGGGACGGCGCGCAGGTCGGCTACGACGCTCGCACGATCAGTGGCGGGCACGGGGGTGCTCACGTACGGTGTGCGCGCGATCATGTCCACCCAGTGCCCGGGGTCGCGCTGCCACGGTTTCGAGACGCGAAGGTCGAAGTCGAGCGCGTCGATCATCGTGCCGACGAGTAGATGGTCGACGCGGTCGGCCACCGGCCAGCTGCGCGTGTCGAACGCGGCGTGTCGCGCGCGGAACTCGCCAAGCCCCTGCTGCCAACGGCTCACGGCGGCTGGTGAGTAGTCGGGCACGCCCTCCGTGACGGTCGGCTCGCGGAACTTCCGGAACTCCTCGGCGATGCGCACGAGGTCGGCAACGGCAGGAGCGGCGGGGGCCTGTGCGCGCGCGTCGAGGGCGAGGAGCAGCGCGAGAGCAGCGAAGGCGAGCAGGCGGCGCATGGGCAAGCGTGGGGCGGGAGGCGGGCGGGGTGCCGTTCAAGTACGCACGGTGCACATGCGGCGTTCACGGCCTCCGCGCGAAGATACGCTGGGGCTCACGGAGCGCGTGTGGACGCCGCATCTTGCAGTCGTCCTTCGCCTCGCCAACGCCGACCATGACCACGCGCCGATCCTTCCTCGCGACAGCCGCACTCGCCGCGGCCGCCCCGGCCATCAACCGCGGTCGCTTCACGCTCTTTGACGGCAGCACCGCCGAGTACTCGGCGCGCGCCATCGGCATCGTGCAGCGCGCCACCGTCATCGACATGCTGAGCCCGTTGACGCTCAACTTCCCGCTCATGGAGAAGTGGCTCACGGTGCCGGCGGCCTTTGCGGCCAAGGAGTTCGAGGAGTTCAAGG